>JAWXAV010000023.1:0-48478 GCA_034439695.1 Bythopirellula sp.
ACATAAGGCCCCCAAATCCCCCCAGCGAATAACGCGGGAGGGTTGTTATTAGCACCTCCAATTCCGATCAGAGAGAAGACCAGACTCGGATAAGCTTGGCGAGATCGGTATCAAATTGCACCGAGTCGAGTCCAACTGCAGCGCTTCGCAAACCGCAAGCGCCGAAGTTGTTGGCCACCCAACTACTTAGGTCGATTGTTTCGAGTCATACCCGGGGAGCTTAGAGCACCTTTTCCATCACGACACACCTGCCGTGATCGGAGAGTTCGACCTTGCTCATGTACGCCCGCATGAGGGCCAAACCTCTGCCGCCGGGGACTTCCAGATTTTCGTCCGCACAGCAATCCGGCACGCGGCAAGGATCGTAGCCCGCTCCCTCATCGCGAATCTTGATGTAGAAGCGATTGGGGGAAAGTTCGCAGTCGACGTACACCTGCTTGTGGGGATCGTACTTGTTGCCGTGTCGCACGGCATTGCTCAGCGATTCTTCCAGGGCCATGTGAATCCCGAAGAGATGTTCCTTGCCCCAACCAAAATTCTCGAGCGTGGTGAGGATTTCTTGAACGAGATCGGGGTAGGCCGTGAGGGTGCTGGGTAGCACGCGCACGAGCGTCACCGATTGGCTGGGAGTGGTCATGCGTATCTGCTCGGCGAAATTCTCGAAAGAGGCAAAAATTTCATCGAGGCGGTCATCGCTATTGGAACCATGCGCAACCGGCCCGCCGTCCGTTTCCGAGAGCTCTCTGTCCCAAGATTGCCCAACGCCCCTCAATCGATGCGGTTATAAGACCGCCAGGGCGTCTGCTTCATTATCCTTGATCGTGAAGAGTTTGTCCAAGTTGGTAATCGCAAACACCTGGAAAATCTCGGGGGCAATGTTGGACAGGATCAGCTTGGCACCATTTTTCTTGGTCTTTTTCTCGAAGGTGATCAACTTGCCCAGAGCAGCCGATGAGAGAAATTCGACGTTGGCAAAGTTCAGCACGATCTTCTGGCGATTATCCTTTTCAACCAATGTGAAAAGCTCGTCGCCAAGCTCCTGAATCGCTTCGGGATCGATGATCTTTTGGTCTTTGAACTTCACCACGCTCACTTGAGCTGATTCAGCCACTTCCAGTCGACGCAACATAGCCACGCTCTACAAATGAAATAGAAATGAATGACGCAATAGCCAAGAAATTGGAGGCCACGGAATGCTTGGCCACTATAGCGATCATATCCGGACAGGGTGGCCTGTCAAGGAAGCCGAAGTTGGTGTGCCGCTGCTTTGCAAAGTCACTTCTTGATCCGAAAGAATGCTTGAAGTCAGCCTCAATTGAGTATCTGCTCCGGTACTGGCGGGGGTGAGGCCGATTTATAGACCGCTCGGCTGATGAGCAGAAAGTTGCGGCCGTTAAATTCGGTCACCACGCCGTTGACGCTCCAGCGAATACTCTCGGCTTCGTCGGAACCTTTGAGGGTCCGCACAACTCTTTCGAGGTTGAGGTTGTTGAGCGCGACAAATTCAAGCTTTTCCTCGGTCACAAAAATGGCGCCATCGCCATCTTGGCGGAAGTAACCGCCTTGGTTGGTGAGCAACGTACCCTCGCGCAACCGGCGATTGGCATTTTCTTCCGCATTTCCACGATGTCCCAAGGATGAACGAGAGCGACTGCCTGCTTCCTCGACAGCGGAGATCGCGTCTTGAGCACGCAGTGCCAACGCGGAACAAACAAGCACCAACGCCGCTAAGAACATGCCGGAACGAATTGCGATTGGTTTCATAATAGTGGTTCGTATTCCTAACACATCTCGATGTTCGTCATTCCCGCGCAGGCGGGAATCCACGTACGCCTCAAACTGGTTTCCCGCCTGCACGGGAATGACAACATTTAATCTTTTGCTAGCCGCCAGGTTTCTTCATCGCCAGACTGTGCAGGATCAAGACCGACCCCACCGACATCAAACACCAGCCTAACCATTCGGGAGGATTGATCACTTTATTCGGCAAAGCCCCCAGGTCACTGGTGAAAGAAACAAACGAGGCGGAAGACGATGATTTGTTGGTGCGTTCGGCGAGAAAGCGCGTTGCTTCCTCTGTCAGGACATAACTGCTCACCATGCGGAATTGCAGTCCGATGAGCAAGATCACAACACCCAGGAAAAAAAATTGGTTGCGATTGAGTTCCACGGCCAAATCTTTCGCCTCGCTTGTCAGCGGCGCGGGAATCTCGATGAATTCCCATCGCCGTAGCTTGGTAGCTTAAGAGAGAAACGGTTTCTCTGTCTCGTTCATCGAAAGGAAAACCGTCTGGGCTTCAAGCCGGTCAATTTCCGACCAATCAAGAGGGTCGTACGGCTCTTAGCGTGTGTCGCGATTGAGCAATCGGTCGATGCCGTTGTTGAGCGTGTCGTTGATCGCGTTATCCAGCAGGTCTCGCCGGTTGGCGTTGACCAAGGCAGCGGCAATGTCGGCATGTTGCGCCCAATCGGCAACTTTGTATCCGCGGATATCGGCGTAAGTGGACGACAATTGGGCGTTCACCTTCGGGATCAAATGGAAGCCATCCTGAGCGTGAATCAGATGGTAATTCATGGTGAAATAAATGATCGCCCCGCCCGTCAGCACCCCTGTAAAAAAGCTAAAGAAACGACGCATGGCGAGAGCTCCTAACAGTCGGGCGAAATAGCATGGCTAAACAAAATGTAACCGAACTGGATAAAAATTGCCGCCCTAACTAGCGAGATCAATGGGTTTCCAAGGTGTTATTCGTGTCCATCTTACGATTCTTGCCCTCAGCCGTGAGGAATCTCTGACGGCTTTGCTGGCTAGCACGGTTATAATGGCCGCTGGAGTTGGTCCTTCGCGAGACGGGGGAAAGATTGACACCCCCCTCCCTCCTGCCAATTCTGGAGACTGAGAATTCCGCATTAAAAGCCCAGCATTTTTTGCCACATATCACCACAGCGCGGTACGTTTGCAGGAACCCTTTCCCCACCTCTTTGGCGACAACCGTGCCGTTTGAGACGCAACCCATGCGCGTGAGAAGCCCCCATTATTGCCGACCGCTGTTTGCTGGCGTAGCGATCGTGCTCGCCTGCGCCAGTGGATGTAATCAAGCCGGTACAGGTTCGAGCAGTGGGGCAACCCAAGTTCGACCTCGTTCGATTTACGCGCTGGGCCAACTGGAACCCGCCTCGGGAATCATCGCGGTAAGCGCCATTCCCGGCGAGCGACTCATGGAACTCGATCCCGACGTGGTCGAGAATCAACGTGTTCCCGCCAACGGCATTTTGGGTTTGCTCGCCAGCTACGACGTCGGCAAAGCCCAGCTTGCCGCGCTGCTGAAAAAGAAAGAGCTCGCCGCCAAGAATCAACTCCATCAAATGGAAGTTGCCAAAGCACAAAAAAAACAAGCCGAAGCATCGCTGGCTCAGGCCCAAGCGAAGCTCACCGAACTGGAACTACAATCCGACAAGCTCACAGCGCTCGAGATAGCGAGTCGGCTGGCGGTGGAAGAATTCATGCGACTTGAGGCGTTGCGACTCGAAGACCCCGAGTTGGTCACCGAGCACCAACTCATGAAGCGCGAAAACGAAATGGAAACGGCGCTCGCCGATTTCAAGATTTTGAACGACAGCTATGCCTCCGCGAAAGACGCGGCCGACAAGACGGTGATTGCCGCGGAAGCCAATATCAGGGTCGCCGATCTCACACTCCAACAACTCGCGCAAGGCTTGGAAGAACAGGCCGTCATGCAGGAGATCGAGGTTGCCCAGGAGACACTCAAGAGATCGGTGCTGATGGCTCCGAATGTTTCCGCGGACACATTGCAAAATGTCTTGGAAATCGAAGCGGTTGCCGATCACCCGCCGGGTTCAGTCGACGACCGCAATTCTCTGACGGTGCTTAAGGTTTTTCTGCGACCCGGTGAATTTATCACGCAGATGCCGATCATGCAGCTCGGCGATTTGAGCCAAATGGTGTGTGTGGCCGAAGTTTACGAGGCCGACGTGAAAGATCTGCAAATTGGACAAGCCGCCGTGATCCGCAGCCCAGCCTTCTCGGGCGATTTTGCCGATGGCATTAATCCAGAAACGAAAGAGCGGACTGGCGGCATGAAAGGTCGCATTGAACGCATCGGAGGTATGATCGGCTCGCCAGGACTCGCCAATCGCAATCCGCTGGCCCCCGCCGACCGCAGCGTGGTTGAAGTGCTCGTGGCCATCGAAGATCCAGCGGCGATTGCCGAGGCCGCCCGGCGAGTGGGCCTGCAAGTGACCGTGGAATTTGACAAACCCACCGCCGAAGAAACCACCGCCAATGCGAATCCATGAAAACCCCACTGGCATGGAAGAACCTTGTTTATAACAAAGTCCGCACGGCCATCGGCGTCGCGGGGGTGGGATTTGCCGTCGTTTTGATCTTCATGCAGTTGGGCTTTCTCGGCGGAATCACCAGAACAGCCACTCAAATATACGACGCCCTTGATTTCGACCTGATGCTCCGTTCACCGGCCTACCTGCATCTTACGGAAGCCCGCTCGTTCTCGCGCTTTCGCGTGCATCAAGCCGCCTCACTCCCCGAGGTAACTCACGCTCGACCGTTTTATCTGGGTTTGAGCGAATGGCAGGCTCCGGTCTTTGACAACACCAATACGACCGACGTACAAGCCGGCCAGTGGCGCGGCATCATTACCATGGGCACCGATCCGAATGACCCCGGTTTCGTCCGCGAGGATATTGCCGAAGCAACCAAGCTGCTGACCGATCCGCGTTATGTGCTTGTCGATGTGAAATCAACGCCCGATTATGGCCCCAAAAATGGTCGCCGGTTTAGCGAAGCGGATATCGGCGTGGAAACCGCCTTGGGACCGAATCTCGTGCAAATCGTGGGGCTGTTTAAGCTGGGGGCTGGCATGGCCAGTAACGGTGCTTGCCTCACCAATATCCAGGGTTACGTCCGCGCCTGTCCTTGGCAAACGGTCGAGGATGTGACATTCGGGCTCCTCAAACTTCGTGAAGATGCCGACCCCGAGGAGGTTCGCGAGCAACTGCAACTCATTTACGGGATTCCTGACCCGGCGTACGATCCGCTTGACCTTTCCTCGAATCCTGCCGCTTTGACCGACCGCAACGTCGAAATCCTCACTCGGAGCGAAGTGATCGAACGTGAAGAATATCGCTGGGTCCACGAAACGCCGCTTGGTCAGATTTTTTCGCTTGGGGTGTGGGTCGCCGTGTTCGTGGGCGTGGCGATTGTTTACCAAGTCCTCTCCACCGACATCGCCAACATGATGAGCGAATACGCCACGCTCAAAGCCATGGGCTACACGGCGAACTATCTCACCAAAGTTGTGCTGTTGCAGTCCGTACTGTTGGCCCTGGTGGGTTATGTCCCCTCGCTCGTGATTTCGTGGGGACTTTACCGATTGCTCGAGGCTCTGTCCGGCATGCCCATGGTCATGACCCCTGGCATCATGATTTCGGTATTATCGCTAGCGATTCTCATGTGCGTGATTTCTGGCATGGCCGCCTTGCGTAAACTTTATCAAGCCGACCCCGCCGATTTGTTTTAAGACTCTGATGAAAATGCTCGCCAAAACACCACTGGCTTGGAAGAACTTGACGCACGACGTGCGGCGGCTGGTGGTGGCGATCTGCGGGATCGCGTTTGCGGTTTTGTTGATGTTTACGCAAGTCGGTTTCCAAAACGCCTTGTTCGACAGCCAAGTCAAGTTAATCGACGATCTGCAGGGTGATCTTTTTCTCATCAGCAAAGCGAAATTCACCCTCGCCGCAGAAAAGCGGTTTCCCATGGCACGGCTCAACCAAGCCCGTTCTTGCCCCGGCGTGCTGGGTGTCTACCCGATTTACACCGAACTCACCACATCCGTTGTCCGTCGAATTGAGAAAGGCATGGGCAACTTGGGTTACCCCCTGCGGACAATTGGATTTTTTCTCGACGACCCCGTGTTCCATTCCGAGGAAATTAATCGCCAACTTCCGCGACTGAGAGTACAGGGGACCGCGCTCCTCGACCGCAAAAGCAAGCAAACTAAGTTTCCCTTTCCGCTCGATGACGACGCGGCCCTCGAACGGGAGTATCTCGAACTTGCCGGTAAAAAACTCACTCTTGTCGGCACGTTCGACCTCGGAACAGACTTCGCCCACGATGGCAACTTGATTATGAGTGCCGAGAATTTCGCGGACTACTATCCCCATCGCGTGCGGTTCGGCGATCCGCTCAGCGTGATCGATATCGGCGTTGTGAAGCTGTTACCCGACGCCGATCCCGCGGAAGTGCGCGATTTTATGGAGCAAACACTTGATAAGGACGTCTACGTGATGACCCGCGAACAGTTCCGTACCGAGGAAATTCGCTTTTGGGACGACAGCACGCCGATCGGCACGATTTTTCTCGCGGGAAAAATCATCGGCTTTATTGTCGGCATGGTGATCTGCTATCAGGTGATTTATTCCGATATCGCCGATCACATGGCTGAATTTGCAACGCTCAAAGCGATGGGCTATACCACCCGATATTTTATTCTGTTGATCCTTACCGAAGCCGTGTTGCTGGCGTTCGTTGGTTTCGTGCCGGGGACAGCCGTGAGCACGGGATTGTATTCTTGGCTCTCAGCCCGCACGGGGCTCTTAATGGTGATGACGCTGAACGGCTTGTTGTTCGTGCTCGTGGCAACCGTTGCCATGTGCGTAGCTTCGGGCATGCTCGCGGTGCGCAAGTTGCTCGCCGCCGATCCCGCCAATTTGTTTTGAGAGATAACATACTTACTCACCTACTCACTCCAACATATGAATTCACAAACCACCATACCGGCAACCAGCGGTGCCTACTCGGGTTCGATGCAAATGCCACGCACGGTGCAAGTGCAAGGCTTGAACCACTATTTTGGCGAGGGCGATCTTCGCAAGCAGGCGCTTTACGAGAACCACCTGGAAGTCCGCCGCGGCGAAATCGTGATCATGACGGGGCCTTCAGGCTCGGGCAAAACAACGCTGCTCACGCTCATCGGTACACTTCGCACCGCCCAAGAGGGAAGTCTCAAGGTTTTGGGCAATGAGCTCAATGGTGCGGACCGTGACCTCATCGTGCGGCTGCGCAAGGAAATGGGCTTCATTTTTCAGGCGCACAATTTGTTTGAATCGCTCACCGCCTATCAAAACGTCAATATGGCCGCCGAGTTGGTGGGCCTTGATCCGATGATCGCCGAGGGGCGAATCACGTCGCTACTCACCCGGCTCGGATTGGGACATCGCATCCACTACAAACCCAAATCACTCTCCGGCGGACAAAAACAGCGCGTGGCCATTGCGCGGGGCTTGGTTCACAAACCCAAGTTAATTCTCGCCGACGAACCCACCGCGGCCCTCGATGAAAAATCGGGCCGCGAGGTGGTCACACTGTTCCAAGAACTGGCCCGCGATGAAGGTTGCACGATCATCATCGTCACCCACGATAACCGCATTCTCGACGTGGCCGACCGTATCGTGAATATGGTCGACGGCCGTATCAAGTCGGACGTGGCCGTGAAGGAAACCGCCGTGATCTGCGATTTCTTGAAAGATTTCCCACTGTTCGCCGATCTCACGCCAAATACGCTGGCCGAAGTGGCCGATCAGATGATGATCCACGAGGCCCAGCCGGGCGACGTGGTGATTCGGCAGGGAGATGCGGGCGACTTGTTCTATCTTATTCGTTCAGGTCGGGTCGACGTGCTGATCAACGACGGCACGCAGGAACGCAAAGTCGCCGAGCTTAAGCAGGGTCAATACTTCGGAGAAGCGGCGCTCATCACCGACGAGCCGCGCAACGCCACCATCGTGGCCAACCAGCCCTGTGTGTTCTACGCCCTCGGCAAAGACAACTTCCGCGCGGTGCTCGAAACAAGCGCCACGTTCGAGGAAGAATTGCGGCAAGCCTTGTTCCGCCGGCAGTAAGATTGTGAAGATTTCGTGTGCCCATAGCAAAACTCCATGCGGAATTGTTAAAGTGGTGGCTGCTTATCTTCAGCACGAAATCGACATTTCCTCTCTAAACGGGAAACAACGCCATGAATACCCAAGACGCCATCCGCGCGACCATGAATACTTCTTCGCTCGTATTGAGCCGCTATCTCGAGGATCTCAGCGACGCGGACTTGATGAGTCGACCAGGGCCGGGATGCAATCATATTGCTTGGCAATTGGGGCACCTGATTTCCTCGGAGAATCAATTGCTGGAATCCGTGGCTCCCGGATCGTCAATCGAACTACCGGCTGGTTTTGCCGAGAAGCACAACAAAGAAACGACGGGCGACGACAATCCCGCCAATTTCTGCACAAAGCAGGAATACTTGGATTTGTTCGAGAAGGTCCATGCCGCCACCAATCAGGTCATTGGCAAGCTGAGCGACGCTGATCTCGATCAACCCGCCCCCGAACACTTCCGTACCATGTTCCCGACCGCGGGGCATGTGATCATCTTGATCGCAACCCACGGACTGATGCACGCCGGCCAGATCGTTCCTGTCCGCCGGAAGCTGGGAAAGCCGATCGTCATCTAAGCGGCGCTAGCACTTCCCAAGCTGCATTGGAAGCTAGTGGTGAGGGTTCTTACGTGACGCAGGAACAGCCCTTGTGGGTCTATGCACTCCTGAACCCCAATCGTGGACTCACCTCCCTGCTTCCCCGCTGTGAAATCCAAGCCGGTGACGCCATCCACCGAGCAATTCTATGAAAAATTCGCTAATTTAACCGCTTTCTTGATTCTGACGGACAAGCACTTGCTCCGTGCATGTTGCGTGCTGGTCGATAAGCGACCAATTATTGTCCAGAAACTGCAAAATACTCTTCTTGGAAATCGATAAAACATCGTAAAAAACCGTAGAAAACGCTTGCATAAATATTGCGGTTGTTGGTCTTTTGATTACACTAATAGACATGTGGGCAGTTTGCGGTGAGTTTGCACCTAGGCATGCTCTACGGAATTATCCGACTACTCAGATGTCGCAAGGATGGATCGCGACGACACATCTTTTGATTAAACTTGCTTTGGAGTGAACTAATGAAGACCGCAAAATTTGTTTCTCGCCTCGTACGTAGCGGAGCTATGTGCGCTCTGCTTGCCTTGTCGATTGCAGCCCCCGTCAAAGCTGCAACAATCGAAATTCAATTCACTGGCATGAACCTTCAGTACGATGGTTCAGCTATCTACGATAACGGAGTGACGGCCGGGGGTGTTGCTGATCCCGCTGATGCCGATTCGCTTATTTCCGTTGATTTCTTGGTCGACGGCATATCGGTGGGAAGTTTATCAAGCGATATCTCCCTTGATGTCTACATTCCCGATGTCACTGGTATCTCCTCGGCCTCTGGCACTGTTTACAACGCCACGACTGTTGGTAATCCTGGTTATTTCGATTTGTTGATCGGCACGACACCGCTTGCCTCCGAGTTTCTCACGATTGACTTGGAAGAAGTTAATGTGACTTACATTGACGTCCTCAACATCGTTCAATTCACTTTCGGTGCAGCGGTGTCCGATGTCTTTGCCCAAAACCTGCCTTTTGGCTTGCAGATTGGCGACCCCGTGACGGTTTCCTTCTCGTCCCAGATTACTCCTGGCACCAGAACCACGGGCGGTGGCTTAGTCACCGGCTTCGATGCGACCGGCACCGGCGAAATTCAAGGCGACTTGATTCCCGAGCCAGCCACGTGTTTGCTGGCGGCGTTTGGCCTGATCGGCTGCCTGACGATTCGTCGCAAATAATTTTGCGATCCAAAAGTTCACTTCCAAAAAGGCCGTCCGGATGGACGGCCTTTTTTATTTGGTCGGGCGTCAATCTTTCAAAATCTTCTCAATCGCGTCGAATTCCCCGGCACTGAAACTACGATTCGCCAAGCAACCGAGGTTCTGCTCAAGCTGTGCGACGGAGCTGGCCCCAATGAGCACGGTGGTAATTCGCGGGTCTTTGAGCACCCAAGCGAGTGCCATTTGAGCAAGCGATTGGCCGCGCGCGGAGGCGATTTCGGCAAGCTGGTGGATCTGCTGGAACTTGGCTGCTGTAATGTCGCTCTGCTTGAGAAAGCCATGGGGCTTTGCCGCGCGACTATCTCCTGGAATTCCCTGTAAATAACGATCCGTGAGCAGACCCTGAGCCAGCGGAGAAAAGGGGATACAACCGACTCCTTCTCGTTCCAACAGATCGAGCAGCCCTTCCTGCTCCACCCAGCGATCAAACATCGAGTAGCGCGGCTGGTGAATGAGGCAGGGAGTGCCCATTTCGCGCAACAGTCGACAAGCTTCGGCCATCATCGCCGGACGATAATTCGAGATCCCCGCATAGAGGGCCTTGCCTTGCCTTACCGCTGTAGCCAGTGCCCCCATGGTTTCTTCGAGCGGCGTATCGGGATCAGGTCGGTGCGAATAAAAGATATCGACGTAATCCAGACCCATACGTTTGAGGCTTTGGTCCAAGCTGCTTAGCAAATACTTCCGCGAGCCCCATTCGCCGTAAGGGCCGGGCCACATCAAATAACCCGCCTTGGTGGAAATAATCAACTCATCTCGACAGGGCCGTAAGTCTTCGCGGAGCATCCGCCCAAAACTCTCTTCCGCGGACCCTGGCGGGGGTCCGTAGTTATTGGCCAAATCGAAATGCGTGACCCCCAAGTCAAATGCCCGCAAGACGATCTCGCGACCTTTGTCGTAGGCGTCGACGCCACCAAAATTATGCCACAAGCCTAGCGACACGGCAGGCAATTTCACGCCACTGCGACCACAGCGGTTGTAGACCATCGAGTCATAGCGCTGAGCATGAGGAACGTACACGGCAGGCCTCTCGGGTAAAACAAACAAAGGGAAAAAGTATGTTCTCGTTGTAACGCGCTCTTGGTGATTCCTCAACGCTGTGATTCATAGAAACGGCGAGAGGATCGCTGCAACCGCCGTCAAGGCGATCAGCCCAAACGTGATGCGACGAAAAACCGCAACCGAGAAGAATGTTCCCATGTGCAAACCGAGCCACAGACCCGCAAAAATCAGCGGCAGAAAAATAAGCATGGAACAGGCTGGCGTAATCACCTTCTCGCCAAACTTGAGCCAGAAAAACAAGGCGGCAAAGGGCTGTCCCACGGCGGAGCAGAAAAACAAGAATGCTCGGGATTTGCTCACATTCCAAGTGAGCGAATTGGCATAAATCACCAGCGGCGCGGCCCCCATCGAGGCGAAACCCAACAAGAAGCCTGAGCTTGCAAACGCCAAAGTTTGCCAAAACACGTTGAGTTCATCGCGTGCCTGTACCTTGAACAGCCATAGCAGAAACAGCACCGTCAGCAGCAACGCGCCCAAAAGTTGCTTCGTGCGATCGGGGCTAACAAACTCATCAACCAACCCCGCCGCATAAGTTCCCAGCGGTATGGCAAAGCAGAGTCGGATCACTGTGGGATAAATCAGTTCCTTAAAATCAAGGTGCTCCCAGAGTTTCCAAGCGCCTGTAAAATTCTGCACGCTCGTGGAAACAAGATTGATCGTCGCCGCTTCAGGAATCGAAAACCCGCATAAGACCAACAACGGCACCCCCAACAGTCCCGACGCAAAACCGACCGCCCCTTGAATAATGCTGCCGAAGGTCATCACGATCCCGATGATGAGCAGATCGTGAAGCGGGTAAAGCATTTGAAGAAAGGGGGAGGTCGGAAGGGGGAAGGGGGAAGAAAATCAGTCTTTTTGTGCTTTGAGAAATCGCTGAACTTGTTTGCGCAGGTCATCGCTGTTCCAGCCTTGCTTGGCCGCCTCGGCCAACATCTTGCGCTGCTGATCGTGATTCAATCTCGCCACAGCGGCATGAGCAGACCACGACAACTCCGGATGGCGATTCTGGGGCGGCACGCGACGGGCCACCGAGGCATAGCGGCTGACCATTTCCGTCGACAAAGTCTCGCCACAGACTTCGCCGAATTCTTCGCCGAACAAGTCTTCGCCTCGATTGATCATGTCGCCGATCCACCAGGGACTCGCCCGCTGGCACCAGATGGCAAACTGTAAAGGCCCCTTCCAATCGGCCAGTTGCGGCCG
The DNA here is from genome assembly GCA_034439695.1 of Bythopirellula sp. Classification (GTDB taxonomy): domain Bacteria; phylum Planctomycetota; class Planctomycetia; order Pirellulales; family Lacipirellulaceae; genus Bythopirellula. The sequence continues at coordinate 12,059 of JAWXAV010000023.1, forward strand.
ACCATTCACCTTGACGAAGGCCGGGCGAAACTCGAACGGTCCCAGTGCCATTTTTGGTTCAGACGGAGGCATGAACGACGAATTCCAAGGTTTGATACGAGTTGCCACGTTCCAAGTATTTTGAGGGCCCATGGATTTTAAGTAGCTGGCCCTGGATAATGGAAGTCCGAAAGCAGGATTCGTTCGCAATTCAATTACAATAGAGAATCATGGCTGACACACAATTCAACCCGCAAGGCGCTTATCCCGAAACACGTCTCCGCCGTGTGCGCAGCGAGGATTGGTCGCGCCGCTTGGTACAAGAAAACCGGCTGTCGGTTGACGACCTCATCTGGCCGCTCTTCATTTGCGAGGGGAAATCTTACCGTGAGGCAATTCCCTCCATGCCCGGCGTCGAGCGTTTGGCTATCGAGTTGGTCGTCGAAGCGGTCGGCGAGGCGGTGAAGTTGGGTATCCCCGCGGTCGCCTTGTTTCCGGCGACGCCTGCCGAGAAGAAGACACCAGAATGCGAAGAAGCGCTGAACGCCGAGAATCTTGTTTGCCGCACGGTCCGCGCGGTGAAGCAAGCTTATGGTAATCGCATCGGCGTGATCTGCGACGTGGCACTCGATCCTTATTCCAGCCATGGCCAAGATGGCTTGGTGCGCGATGGTTATGTGGTCAACGATGAAACCGTCGCGATGCTTGGCCGCCAAGCGGTTGTGCAGGCCGAGGCGGGCTGCGACATTATTGCCCCGTCCGACATGATGGATGGCCGGGTCGGCGCGGTCCGCAAGGCACTGGATACCGCCGGCTTCGAGCGGGTGCAGATCATGGCCTACGCGGCAAAATATGCCTCGGCGTTCTATGGACCGTTCCGCGATGCAGTCGGTTCCACAGGCAATTTGGGTAGCGGCGACAAACGCACCTATCAAATGGATACGGCTAACAGCGACGAAGCGCTCCGTGAAGTGGCGCTGGACATCGCGGAGGGGGCCGACAGCGTGATGGTTAAGCCAGGCATGCCGTATCTCGATATCGTGCAGCGCGTGAAGGAGAAGTTCGGCGTGCCTACGTTTGCGTATCAAGTCAGCGGCGAATACGCGATGCTAATGGCTGCGGCGGAAAAGGGTTGGCTCAACCGCGAGAAAGTCATGCTCGAAAGCTTGCTCGCGTTTAAGCGGGCCGGTGCGGACGGAATGCTCACTTACTTTGCCCTGGATGCAGCGAAACTACTTTCTCGTTGATGGTTGTAACGCTAAGCACCGATTTGAGAGTAAAAGATAGCTGGCAACGGATAGAGAATGACCGTCAGCGCAGTCCAGCCAAGAAACTTCTTGACGGAAATGTTTCCGTCTAATCTGAGTAACACAAAGACCATCAATACGCTCACAAGCAAACCGTGAAAGGCGTACTGGCTGATGGCTGGCCACTGCGGATTCCAGACGATGTCCATGGCACCACGCAGGTCCGTCATTGGCCCGCCCCACAAATTCGCACCACCTCGAAACAATTCCAGAAAAGCCAACGCAAAGAATATGACTCCCATAATCGCCTCGACGATGGCGTATCGTGGCGAGATCGGCGCTCCACAATCGCGGCATTTCCCACGCAGCCAGAGCCACCCCAAAACCGGGACATTGTCGCGGGCTCGAATCGGATGGTTGCACTTCGGGCAATGCGAGGGTTTCCAGACCACCGACATTCCCAGCGGCAAACGGTACGCGACGACGTTGAGAAAGCTGCCGATACAGGCCCCCAGAAAGCCCAACCAGAGAGCCGTCACCACGTCAATAATAAAGTCAGTGCTCACAATTCCGCCAAGTTAGAGTCAGCGCCGGTCATACTCAAGCCAACACGAATAAATTTAACGGCATTCCAATGGTCAGGGATACCGCAAATTGTGATGGAATACCTTTGCTGAATTGGACCAATATGCGTCGCTTCTACCGATTGCGATTGGTGCAAACTGCGATGGCAAGCTACATTAGCGGGTCGTTGGCAATTTCCTTTTAGGCGGCACTGTACGGTTTTCAATGGCAAGCGATTCTCCGTCCAGCAATCAAGCTCCCGAGATTCCGGGAGGCAATCGCGGTCTGCTCTCGGCGAGCTTTCTGGGCCTGCTGCTGACCCAATTTTTGGGAGCCACCAACGACAATATCCTGCGCTGGCTGGTGATCGGCATTGGCAAGGACTATTTTCAAGCCGGCCAGGTGAGCCGTATTCTGGCGCTTGGCACGGCCGTGTTTGTCCTTCCCTACATTTTGCTGGCCGCTCCCGCAGGTTACTTGGCCGACCGTTTTAGCAAGCGCTCGGTGATTGTGGCGTGCAAAGTCGCCGAGATTTTCATTATGGCCCTAGCCATTGTGAGCATCTTGTGGGGGCATGTGTGGTTCATGCTTGCGGTCTTGGGGATGATCGGCGCGCAAGCCGCGCTGTTTGGCCCCGCCAAGTTGGGCAGCATTCCCGAGATGCTCGAAGACAGCCGCATCTCCGCGGCCAATGGTCTCATCGGACTCACCACCGTCATGGCGACCATGGTTGGCGCGACCCTGGGAAGCTGGCTCGCTGACCATACGGGCGAGAAGGGACAAACCCACTGGCAATGGTCGGCCTTCGTGCTGGTGGGAATTGCCATCGCCGGTTGGATCGCCAGTCTCGGTATCGCTCGCCAACCGGCGGGCAATCCTTCGCGGCGTTTTCCTTGGGATGCTCCGCAGCAAACGTGGCGTGATCTCAAAACGCTCGCTTATACGCCGGCCATGTTGCGAGTTGCTTTCGGCATCATGTTTTTCTGGTCGCTAGCGGCACTCGCCAATTTGAATATCGATCAATTCGCGTTTGAAGCGGGCGGTGAGAAGCAAACCCAAGTCGCACCACTGCTGGCCGCACTCGTGATTGGCGTCGGAGCCGGCAGCGTGCTCGCTGGGGTGTGGTCGGCGGGCCGCGTGGAATTGGGCATCCTGCCGCTCGGCGCGCTCGGCCTCGTGCTCGTCCCGTTGTTCCTCTTCACTGTGGAGGGCGAATTCTTCATCGAAGGAGGCGACTGGACCATCAGCTACATTGGCGCGGGCATCTTGCTCTTTCTCTTGGGGTGCTCCGCAGGTTTGTTTGACGTGCCGCTCGCCGCCTACATGCAGCACAATAGTCCGGCGGATCGCCGTGGGTCGATTTTGGCTGCCAGCAATTTTATGACCTTCGGCGGCATGTTGCTCGCCTCCGTGGCGTTTGACGTGATGCGTCTCCCCACGGAACCAGGTACGCTCGAGAATGTGCAAGCGACCTATGCTGAGAGTCCAGAAAAGGTTGCGCTCGTCACGGAAATGTGGTCGCAGCTAACGGAGTCCCGCACGACTAACACACCCCTCGACGTGATCGGCTTGGTCCACGAGTATCCTCAGCATGAAGGACTTGCCCGCGAGGTCTTTCAAGAGTTCGTGGGGCCACCGCTGCTGACCGCACGACAGATTTTTCTCTTTTGCGGGGTGCTCACGATTCCCGTGTTTGTTTACATCATCTGCATGATTCCCCAGGCATCGATCCGTTTCCTGGCGTGGCTACTTTCGCATACCGTCTACAAAATTCGCGTCCGCCATCGTGATTACGTCCCGGAAACCGGTGGTGCGTTGCTCGTTCCCAACCACGTTTCCTGGCTCGATGGACTATTGCTGACAGCTATTTCGCCACGGCCGATCCGGATGATTATTTCCGCCGATCTGATTAACAACTGGTGGACCAAGGGGCTCGCGCAAATCATGGGGGTGATTCCGATCCTTCCACGGGCTCCCAAAGCAACAAAGTCCGCACTCGACACGGCCCGCGAAGCCCTCAACAACGGCGAGTTGGTTTGCATTTTCCCCGAAGGGGGCATCAGCCCATCGGGCCAGTTGCAGCCCTTCCGTCGGGGGACAATCGAAATTATCAAAGGCACCTCTGCCAAAGTCATACCGATCTATCTTGATGAACTGTGGGGTAGTATCTTTACCTTCCGCGGCGGGCCGTTCACCCGCATTCGTCGGCGTGCTTTTTTCCGCCCCGTTTCCATTTGGTTTGGCAAGCCGCTGGAGAATGTCACCGATATCCACGAACTACGGCAAGCGGTGCAAGATTTGGGAGCCGAAGCCGTAACCGGGAGAAAACAGCGCATGATGGTTCTTCCCCGACTGATGCTTCGCAAGTGCCGCAAGAACTTGTTCAAGTTCAAGATCGCTGATTCCACGGGAGCCGAGGCGACGGGGGGTTCGCTGCTCATGCGCACCCTGATCCTGCGACGGCTGTTGCTGCGTGAAGTCCTAGAGTCTGGCGAAAAATATGTCGGCGTTCTGATGCCACCCTCGGTGGGGGCGGTGATCACCAACGCCGCGGTTACGCTTTCTGGCCGCGTGGCCGCGAATCTGAATTACACGGTCACCAACGACGTGCTCAATGCCTGCATCCGCAAGGCTGGCATTCGCCATGTTCTCACCAGCAAAAAAGTGCTGGAAAAGCTCGATCTTAAGATCGATGCCAAGGTCATTCTGCTTGAAGATTTCAAGGAGAAAGTCACAGCCGCCGATAAAATCGCCGGAATCACTTTGGCCTATGTGATGCCGCTAGCGATCTTGGAACGCATCCGCGGCATCCATCGCATGACTAGCGACGACGAATTAACGGTGATTTTTACGTCTGGCTCGACGGGCGATCCCAAGGGGGTCGTGCTTACCAACCACAACATTGGCTCGAACGTGGAAGCCATCGACCAGGTGATTCACCTGCGGAGTGATGATACTCTCTTGGGCATTTTGCCGTTTTTCCATTCGTTTGGCTTCATGGTCACGCTTTGGACCGTGCTGGGCCTCGACGTGCGCTGTGTTTACCACTTCACCCCCCTCGACGCCAAAGTCGTGGGTAGCATGTGCCGCAAATGGGGCGTTACGATCTTGCTCTCGACGCCGACATTCTTACGATCCTATTTGCGGCGGTGCGAACCCGAAGATTTCGCCAAGCTGGAAGTCGTCGTTGCGGGAGCCGAGAAATTACCCATCTCGCTTTCCGATGAATTTGAAGCGAAATTCGGCGTGCGGCCGATTGAAGGCTACGGTGCGACCGAACTCTCGCCCCTTGTTTCCGTGAACGTACCGCCAATGCGCTCACAAAGTGGCGACGAAGGCCTCAAAGAAGGCACCGTGGGTCGGCCCGTGCCCGGCGTAACGGCGAAGATCGTTGACCCCGATACGGGAGAAACGCTTCCCCCCGAAACCCCTGGCATGTTGCTGGTCAAGGGGCCGAACGTGATGAAGGGTTATCTCGGTGATCCCGACAAAACCGCCGAGGTCATGCGCGACGGGTGGTACATCACGGGGGACATCGCAATCATCGACAAGCAAGGCTTCATTCAAATCACGGGCCGCTTGAGCCGCTTCTCAAAAATTGGCGGCGAGATGGTGCCGCACATCAACTTGGAAGAAGCGATTCAGCGCTTCGTGCAATCGCCCGAGGATGAAATTGTGAGAGCGGTCGTGACCGCGGTTCCCGACGAGAAACGCGGGGAGCGAATTATTGTTGTGCATACCAAGCTGGAAAAAACCCCGCAGCAGATTTGCGATCAGCTTTCGACACTGGGCCTGCCGAATCTGTGGCTACCCTCGCCGGACAGTTTCCTCGAAGTCGAGCAAATCCCCGTGCTCGGCACCGGCAAGCTCGATCTTAAGGGGTTGAGCGATTTAGCGCTGAAACATTTTGGGAAATAGAAACCCACAAAAAAAATCCGCCGTCAGTTTTTGGCTGACGACGGTCTTGATAGAGGCAGTTTCAAAAACCGTGGCTAGCGCCCGGTTCTTTTTGGTGATTTTGAAATCAGCTCTAGTAATATTCTTCTTGCTTACTTTGTCGCTACCAACGGTGGGCGAATCAGTGTAACCGACTGCTTCAAATACGAATCTGGCAGCGGACCCGCTTGGATGACCGTCAAGTTCGCTTGATAGAAATCAAACTTCTCCACTACGTTGGCCACGCTCGGAAGAATGGCCAGTGCTTCGATCAAGGGTTTCATTTCCTCGGCGTTGGCGTTTGCTCCCGCCATGGCCAAGAACATCGGCGCGATGCCGCCAACCTTGCGGATCATGTCGGCCACGTGATGAATGCTTTTTTCCAAATCAGTGAAGCTTAACGAATCGACCGCCCCTTCCACGGGCAGGTGGAATCGCTCAAAATGCTCGGCACCGTCGATGGTCGGCGTTTTGCCGGCCCGGGCGTCCAGAATCTTTTGCACACATGCGGGGTTGGAACCGATCATCATCCAGCCCTCGTTAAAACCGATGACAGGCTTTACGTTAAACGCCGCCAGCATCGCCACGTTCAGCGTTTCAAATCCAGCTAGCGATTCGATCTCAGCCAAATTGATTTGCTGCGTCTCCAATGCCGGAAACTTCTGGAGATTGTCGACGAAACGGTGCAGCAGTTCGCGAATGCGGTCCGGATTCGTGCATTTCAGCGCGAAGACGGTGTCCTGTCCCTGGTCGGCACGCGGCAAGGTGACCGAAACGCTTTCGCCACTGAACGATTGCAGAATGTCGCGGTCAAGATGCAAGTCTAAGTCTTCCTGGGCTTTCGCAAATTTTTCCAGCCCTTGTTTGGTTTCAGGAAACTTGGTCTGGAGAATCTCCATGACACGCTCGTAAACGGGATGCAATTGCACTCCCTTGGAAAGCGAGTATGCCACAGCCTCGGCGGGAATCCATTTCTGCCAATCCGCGAAGGCTACGCCGCCTACCAGCGCTTTGCCAAGCAGCTTTTGGTCGGCACCGGCAGCAATCTTGCCGAGCGCTGCCACGCGGTTTTCATGGCCTTCGGTGTACTCCACCGACACCTCAAAATCAAAGACGGCCAATTCATCGATCACCAGCTCGATCGTTTCCGCGACTCTTTCCACGTCGGGATTGTCCTTGCCTTGCTGGCGGATGAAATCGCTCATCGTGCCGAGTTGTTTGAACAACTGCTGGCCATCGAAGATCGCAATCGCGTCTTCTGCCTTAGGCAACGCCGCAATAGCCTCGGCGAAGCGCGGATCGTCGAATTTGGAAACTCCGCTGCCGTTCTTGAGCATTTCCAGCGATTGGCTCAGCAGCACTTGCGAACTGCTCACGAGGAAGATATCACCCACCCGAGCGAAGGCAGGTTGCATGGGGACTTCGGGAGGAAATCCCAAACCCGTGATCTCCACATCCCCTTGGTTGATGCGCGTGACGGGTACTTTCCCCTCACTTTTTTGCTCCAAGAGTGTCAGCAGGTTTTGGCAACTGGCCTCGACTTTCTCCGCCACCCCTGCCGGATAACGCAGCAAGACCAGATGGTGACTCGTGGGAAACTGCATGGTCTGGACGTAAAGAATCTCTTCGCAATCTAAAACCGTTCCGTCGAGGCTCGGATCGATGGCTCCACGCAATTCGTCAATGACTTTTTGAGCACCGTCGAGATCTTCGGCTGGCATCCGCGCGGTGACGATCTTAAGAATTCGCTCCCCTATTTTCTCGTCTTGAACCGTCTGCCAGACTTTGGCGAGATATTCGCGTTGATAATCCCGTTCGGGATTGTGCTTACCGTAGACAGCCAAAAAGGCCTCTGGCGGGGCGGCTCTTCGCAAATCAAGCGCGGTCGCTGACTCCTCACCGCGTGCTATTGGAGCCAGCACGAGACATATGCAACACAAAAATGCCTTGAATTTCATCGATTTTCCCTCTCACTTAGATTGTGCTGGAAAAAAATTCCACCATGCACTGTATTGATTATCCGCGAATGACAGATAACTGTGCTGCCCCCCAATCGAGGCAGAACCTATTAAGAGGGTATTCGCCGGCAGAGAAATGAGCTTGGGGCAATTCTTGCAAAAACCGCCAAGAACGCGGCAGGAGTTTTATCTACTTGGCGGATTCAGCGGAACGAGCGGCCGTCAGCTCGACTTTCGCATTTTTATGGCAGTCGTAGGCAATTTTTGCCAATTCGCGTTGTCGAGGCGCTGTCACATTTTCCAGACTCTCAGCCAGCCGTTTGATCCGCAAGGGTTCGATTTCGGCGGCTTGCGAAAAACTGCTGACGAAGGTGACGGTGTCGGCGAAATTGCGATCCGCCATTTTGCCGACCAGCGGATGCACGACCTTCGCGAAAATTTCGAGACTGGCTTGATCGATGTGAATGAAGGAATCAAGGCGGGCAGCCACGTAATCGCGGCCATCGCTTTCCACAAACGACCCGCTCCGTAGCAAGATCACGCACTGTGCTTTCACGGGCTTGGTGAACGGCTTGCCTTCATAGCTGCCTTCGGCATACATCACAAACCGATTCTGCGCATTCTCTTCGCACGTTTGTTCCACGATTACCAATTTGCCCGTGGTTCCCGCGTTGTCCGCCATGCGGAAGGAATTCGCGTCGATGCGTTCGAGGGTCACTTGCGTGATGCCCAGCTCGCGCCAAATCTGGACCAGCACTTCCGGGTTTTTCGCCATGAATGTGAACATGGCTGGGTCGCAAGCCACGACCTTGGTCGGCAGGCGACGGAACACGCTCGTATCTTCCAGAACCGCGCGAACAGCCTGTCGATACTGGGGATCAAGCCGCTTAGAGGGAATCGCCGCGATGGCCTCGGCGCGAGCGTCGTTCGACGTGCTGGCTTCTAGCGATTTCTCGGCGGCTTGCGACAGCCCACTGAATCCAAGGAAAGCTCCCACCAAAAACGGTACGACGTACCGCTTGCCGGAAAATAAGTGACTTCGGAGCGCGAAAGCGCTCGTTGTGCGCAGACAGCGATGCATGCAATTCCCCCCTACCCTTGCCCGCAACGCTTGAGAAGATTTGCGGGTCGTAGAACTTATTCGGCACGGCGAGGGAGTCAGCCTCAGCAAAAAGGCTCAGCAACAGAGAACGATGCTCCGCGAGTGCTAGCTGAGGCCTGCTCTTGTCGTGCTCGCTGAGATGCATGACAATCGTTGCGTTCCTCCTGGAAAACTCGGTTTGTTGGTGTCATGGAAGTCGCCACCTCTCAATTTCGCGCGCTGCTGGTTCGGCTCATCCTCTTGTCCGGATTGGTCGTTGTGATGCTGGCAGCCGCACCGCTGCTGTGGCCCCCAGTGAGCGGTTGGCAAGAAAGACGGCTTGCCAATCGCTTGGTCGCGGAACTCCAGCAAGCGGAGTCAGCCGACAGTAGCACGGCCCTGCGACAAATCGCCAGCTTGGGCGATCCCGCGATTGAAGCCCTGGTGATCGCGGCCACCTCGGCACGAGCGGACATCGCTCTCTCGGCACGCGAGATCGTCGACGAAAAACTCGCTGCTTGGAAATCGCTGCACGAAACCGACAAAAGTTTTTCCATCTCCGTGCCAGCGGGTTTGTTGGCAAACGCACTCGCCGGCCACATCGACGAATTCGGCCCGTTGGGGCAACAATGGTCGACCAAGCTGGCGGTTGAGCTCGCGGATTTGGCTGCCGAGTTATCTCCCGCCGAGGCCATGGCGCTGCTGGCCGATTGCAGTCTCATCTTGGAAAAAGTCCCTCCCGTCGGCCCACGGTTACGAACCATCACGCAGGAAAATCCGGTCGCTGCTAGCGAACAGACGCGCACTCCCGCGCTCAACCTGCCAGCGCTGCCGAGCGAGCAAGCAATTTCCAGCCGCAACGAAAGCTCTCCGTTGTCAGCCAGTACCGATCCCTTAAGTGTCGGAGACGTGCTCGATTCCCCAGAGATCGCCAACTCTACTCCCTTGCCGTCCGTGTCGGATTGGCTTCCTGAATGGTCGGGAAAAGTTCCTAGCATGAACGCTCAGCCAACGGAAATTCCTGGTCTCGCTCCCGCGAAGACGCAAGCGCAATCCTTTGCCGAAGCCGTTGATGTACCCTCGCCGGATGACATGGCCGCCCGGGTCGAGAAATTCAAACCTCTCGCAACACGAGAACTCATCACCGAGCTTGGCAAAACAGATTATTTCTCCGCCTCCGCCATTCGCGCCGTCTTGCGGGAGCGCGGCATCACGCCGGAGGAACTTTCCCTGGCGGCGAAACTCACGGCCAGCGATCCCGCGGAACGACTCCTGCTGGTCGACGATCTAAAAGTCCTCCCCGCGCGCACGGCCCGGCGTTGGCTGCGGGAAATGCTCGCCGACAGCGACGCCGAAGTGCGACTCAAAGCACTCACGGCACTCGCGACGACAAAGGATCCCGAGCTGGTGGGCGTGGTCCGCGATTTGGCGCTGCGCGAAAGCGACCCGCGCGTGTCGGCTCTCGCGGCCCGCATCATGCGCGAAGCGCGGTGAAATGCCGAGGATGGGTTTTCCGAGAAAAGAAATATCTTTCGCCACGAAAAGTACGAGAGTACACAAAAATGGTGGTTGACCTGTGGCGAGGCATCTGCTCAGCACAAGTTTTTCGTAGAAGCAAATTCCCGGCTATGTCGCATGGGATTGCAGGACACAAGTGGTCCGTGCGAGAATTGCTGGCGGAAGTCAGCGGCGCATAAATCGTATCTAGAGCGGACAACTGGGATGACTAATTCAATAAACGACAACGCCGAAATAAGTGCCGTCGAAGTAGCACAACTGTTGCGGGATGTCATCGAAGGAAAGCATAGTATCCAGCTCGCGGACGACGATTTGCCGTGGAGTACGGAGGGTGGAAATATACCGTTTTCTGTTGATGGATGGAAAGTCGTATTTCACAACAGTCTTTTTGTGATGAACTATGTCGATTCCGCGACAGCGTCTGATGGCCGCCATGCCGACTTTGATGATTGGCCGGAAAACCCGCAGTCATTGCTGACCTGGACCGAAATTGCATTGCTGGAGCAAATAATCGAGGAACAAGGTCGATACCCCTTACGGGCTTTAATGGATAAACCAGCTACACTTAATCACTCACCACTCAGCAACACTTAATCGCAGACAACCCGTTAGTGGAGGTTCACTCCCCAACCACAAGATGCGGTAACCGAAATTACCGTCGAATGCGATCTTCAATCGGCGTGACTCTGCCCGCGGTGACGTGGGCCTTGCGGTACTCGGGCATAAAGCCACGCGAACCGTTCACGCCGATGCGCATGCCGACGTAAGGCTGGAGGTTGAGATCGGGGCTGGGGGTGACGAAGGAGATGATCCCACCTTTGTCGTCGACGAGGGCGTAGCGCGGGGCACCGTCGGTCTGGGACACCACCGGCTTGAGGCGACCGACGGCATCGTAGCGTGGGCCTTCGGTGTTTGTGGCATTCGCATCAAAGGGATCGTTGCCAGACAAATCGCTCTGTGCGAGGTCGCGTACTTTGTCGGTCATGCCGGTGAAGTCGCCGCCCGTGTTGGCTGAATCCGCTTGTGCGGTGATGGTTTCGCTAGGCCTACCGGTTTGAATTTGTTGGAACTTGGCGATGCGGTCCAAGAGGTCGCGCAGGTGTTCGCGTTCGGAAACGGAATCGCTCTTTTCAAGCAGCAAGGTCGCCTCGGTTTGCAGTTGTTGGAAGTTCCATTCTTCCTTGGGACGAACCACCGTTTCTGAAAGTTTCAGTCGCAATTCTTGCACGCGCTCGGTGCCGGGGCCGATGACCGCGGGTGAATTGCCGAAACGAATTCGCGGCGCGGTGCTGCTCCGTGGTTCACTGCTGGGAAGACCAGCGGCGGGAAGTGGGCCATTCGTGCCGGGAAGCGGCGTGGAATTGTTTAATAGCGCCGGGGGTGCCAACGCACTGCCTGACGAGACTTCCAGCGCGGCGGGGGACCCGGCGACAAGCTGCACGGCATCGGGATTGGCCGGCGGGGGCACGGCGACGGGTTGCACCCCAGGTGCGCCTTGATAGGGAGGTTGCGAAGTGGGAGCGGTTTGCAACAAGTGCGTAAAGGCATCGGCGGATTCGCCGGCGGCGGGTCGCACGGCGCTGTCAAAGCGCTGCCTGGTCCAACCCGCGGCGAGTTGCACGCCCGTGGAACCTTCGACCGGTGGGGTACGCGAGAGACTGTTGGCGGCGATCCAGCGAAATTCTCCCGCGGGGGGCGTGATGCGCAGCCAACGAGGATCGTCGTTCGGCCCGGCGGCGAGGAGTTGCACTACTTCACCACGGCGGAGCATCACCTGCACGGCATTGCGCGCGGGCGAGATCGCGCTTCCCACGCGCGCTACGGTCGTTTGCACGGCGACTTCGGCCTTGGTGCTGGAGACGCGATGAATTTCGTGCGCGGGAATCCAACAGAAACTCCCCTCGGGAGGACGCACGGCGCACCAGCCGTCGCTGTCGTGGCGAAAAACTTCGACGGCATGTCCCTGTGGAAGTTGCAACGTGGGGTAATGCTGTTGTCCCGGCCCGCAACGCGCGAAGGATTGCGGCGTGGCGATGTAGGCCACATAGGGGAAGGTGGTCTCCGCAAGGGCGACATGCGCCGCGAGACTCAAAACCAAACCGATGAAAAAAGTTTGCAGCCGAGCCATACAAGGTTCCTCGTCGAGACACCGGCCTTGGGCCGATGCTCACGCAGTGGAGAAAAACTGGATATTTGCGAGGGGACTTGTAGGGGAAATCGAGGCTTGGCTCAAGGTCTGGTCGTGATATGACGGCTGCTAGCTTGAGTATGGCGGGGGTGATAGGATTTAGGTTGTGAGGTTGGCAATTTGCACTTATTCACGGCATCGGGATCCGCCGCGGCGGACCGGCTAACAGATGTGTAAAATGGGCAGTTGAGGCGACTGATGAAGATCGAGAAACTCGGGCCCTATCGCATTGAGCGGCAAATTGGCAAAGGAGGCATGGGGGCCGTCTACACGGCGACCTATGAAGGGTCCGGCGGGGACGCGGGGATGCGCGTTGCTATCAAAGCCCTTGCTCCGCAATTGGCCATGGAAGAGGGTTTCCGCGAACGGTTTGAGGCGGAAATCGAATCGCTCAAAAAATTGCACCACGAAGGGATCGTACGACTCTACGGCTACGGCGAGCAGGATGGCATGTTGTTTTATTCCATGGAACTGGTCGAGGGGACCAGCCTGGAAGAAGAAATCAACAAGGGGCGACGCTTTAATTTTCACGAGACGCTGCAAATCGGCGTGCAAGTTTGCCGCGCGCTCAAGCATGCCCATGACCACGGCATCGTCCATCGCGACATCAAGCCGGCGAACTTGCTGCTCACCAAGGACGGTCGCATTAAGATCGCCGACTTTGGCATTGCCCGGCTATTTGGCGGGAGCCAACTCACTACCGCCGGCGGCGTGTTAGGGACGGCGGATTATATGTCGCCCGAGCAAGCCGACGGTCGGCCCGTGACCGAGAAGTGCGATCAGTACAGCTTGGGGGGCGTGATGTACGCGCTCCTTGCGGGGCGGCCGCCGTTTCGTGCCAAGTCGATGCCCGAGATGTTGCAACTACAGCGTTTTGCCGAACCGGAGCCGGTGCGACGTTACGCACCCGAAACGCCTGAGCAACTCGACCGCTTGATCGGCCAACTGTTGGCGAAGGAGCCGGAGAATCGCTTTCCGAATGTGTTGGTGCTGGGTCGGCACATGGAGGCGATGGAGCGGGCTCTCTCGCGACCGGCGAATGTCGCTGCGGAGGCTGCTGAGTTGGAAATTGATTGGCCCACTGCTCCAGCGCAACCGGCGGCCACGGCGTTGATGGAGCATGATGCCACGAATGCGGGTGGTCCGCAGATTCTGTTGCAATCCGAGGCACCTGCCGGTGGGTCGATTGATCTCTACCAAGCGCCAACGATCGACCAACCCGAGGAGCCCATCGTCGCGGCCTCGGCAGTCACTCCTCCCAAACCGGCGACAACTCCGCCACGGCCTGCGGGGACACGCTTTACCACGGTCGATGAAGAAGCCCAACGCCATAAACGACAAGAAGAACACGAAAGCCAAGTCGCTCTCATCGCACGCTGGGTGGCGTTGGTATTGCTCGTGGGGGGTTTGTCGTGGGCCGGGTGGAAACTCTTGCGACCCGCCACGGCCGATGAGTTGTTCACGAAGATTACCACCACGATTGATAGCGAGGGGGATGCTGATCTGAGATTGATCGAGGCGGAGCTAATGGAATTCATGAAACGATTTCCCGAAGACTCCCGCGCGACGGAGTTGACGGGATATGTCGATCAACTGGAATTTCAACGGCTGCAGCGTCAAGCGCGAACCCGGAGCAAAGTTCTCGGCGGGAAGAATTTGGATCCCATTGAACAACTGTATCTCAACGCCCTAGCCGTGGCGGAGACGGACCCCGTTAAATCCCAGGCGACGCTCAGCGATTTGATTGATCTTTATGATCCGCTCGGCGTGACCGTCGACGGCAAAGTGGCAACCGGCAACGACCGCAGCGCGCTGACCGAGGAAAATCGCAAGTGGCTGGTGCTCGCCCGGCAGGAGCTGAAGAAACTTAATGATAAGCTGGCTGACGATGCCAAAGCGCAATTGCCCTCCGTGCAGGAACGCCTGGCCGCGGCGGGGGTCGTGGCACGGAACCGCCCCGCACAGGCGAAGTTGATGTATCAGGCGATCATTCGGTTGTATGGCAATGAGCCATGGGCGGGGGATGCGGTAGCTCAGGCGCGGGCGGCGCTCGATGAATTGGAAACGGTAAAGGAATAACAAACTGGAATCTCTAGTTAAATGAACACATCACCCTCTCAGATTTCTCGTCCCCTTAGCCAAGCGGCTTTTGAGCACGCACTCACCTTGATGCCGGGCGGGGTGAATAGCCCGGCGCGGGCGTTTGGGGCCGTGGGGGGGACGCCGATTTTTATTGAGCGTGCCGAGGGGGCCTATCTCTACGACATCGACGGCAACCGCTACATCGATTACATCGGCTCGTGGGGACCAATGATTTTGGGACATCGCCATCCAGCCGTGGTCGCCGCACTCAATGCGGCCATTGAACGGGGCACGAGTTACGGCGCGCCGACTGTCGCCGAGAGCGAGTTGGCCGAGCGGATCATTGAGGCGGTGGAATCGGTCGAAAAAGTGCGGCTCGTCAACTCGGGGACCGAAGCCACGATGAGCGCGATTCGACTTGCGCGGGGCTTCACGGGCCGTGACGTGATCATCAAGTTCGCCGGCAACTATCACGGCCATGTCGACAGTTTGCTCGTCGCGGCGGGCAGTTCCGCGGCAACGCTAGGGACGCCGAATTCGCCCGGTGTGACCGCCGGCACGGCGCAAGACACGCTCATTTTGGAATACAACGACGTGGAGGGCCTGGAGGAAGCGTTCGCCAAGCGCGGGGCGCGGATTGCTGGCGTGATCTTTGAACCGATTGTGGGGAACATGGGCGTGGTTGTTCCCAGCGGCAAATTTTGCGAGGCCCTCACGCGGCTCACCCAACAGCATGGCACGCTGCTGATCTGCGATGAAGTCATGACCGGCTTCCGCATTGCCTTTGGCGGCGCGCAGGATCTGTTGGGACTCAAGCCCGACATCACGACGATGGGGAAAATTGTCGGTGGGGGTCTGCCCGTGGGGGCTTACGGCGGGCGGGCGGAGGTGATGAACCATATTCTCCCCGCCGGCAAAGTGTTTCAAGCAGGGACGCTGAGCGGCAACCCACTAGCGACCGCCGCCGGCTGTGCCACGCTCAAGATTCTGAAAGAGGATCCGCCGTATGTGAAACTCGAACATCTGTCGGCACGACTAGCCACCGGCTTGCGCGAGGCGGCGGAAGCGGCTGGCGTGCCACACAGCCTCGCGAGGGTGCGGAGTATGATGACGCTGTTTTTTGGCGAGGGGCCCATCAACGATTGGCAAGCGGCGAGCAAGTGCGACACGAAGCGTTTCGCGCGGTTCTTCTGGGGGATGATGGATCGCGGGGTCTATTTGCCGTGCAGTCAGTACGAAGCGCTGTTCGTGTCGGCGGCACATACCGAGGCGGATATCGATCAGACGATCACGGCGGCGGGGGAAGTGTTGGAGGAGGTGAGTAAGTGAGTAGGTTAGTAAGTCATTTTGTGCATCACTTCGATTGTGCAGCTTTCTCTTCCGCAGCACTTTTGCGATAGTAGTTGGGGACCAACTGCACGGGGTCGACAAGTTCGCCTGTTTGGAAAAGCTTGTAACTAAGTTGTCCCACGACGCTGGCTTGCGGTTGCCACAACTTTGCGTCGACGACATTAACTCCTGCGGGTAATCGCTCTGCCAATTGTGCCAGCGGCGGGCCGACAACACTGTCGCCGGGTTGCAATTCAGCGAGCCAATCTTTGACAGTGAGAATCTGTGTTTCAGGCATGCGCGGAATCTGCTCGCCTTCAAATTTGGCGGCGAATAATTCTTGCCGCTGGGCATCGAGAATTGCCCAAACTCGACCCGTGCGATTGGGCACACTTCCCGCCAAGGCCGCGAGCGTGTGAACTCCCACCAGCTTGGCACCGACGGCAAAAGCCAACGTCTTTGCCGCAGTCACGCCGATGCGTAGTCCGGTGAATGAGCCGGGGCCCGTGGTGACGCAGACTAGGTCGATCTCGCTCGGTTGCCAACCACACGCGTCGAGCAATTCGCTGACCGCGGGCAACAAAACTCGCGCGGAGCGCTCGGCTGCGGGTAGCAGCAGTTCTTCGAGCACTTCCACACCCTCGGCAGAGCCAACGAGTGCCGCCACGCTTCCCTGCCGTAAACTTGTTTCGAGACTCAATATTTTCAATGGTTTTTAGATTCCCATAGTTTCGCAGCTCAATCCGTCATTCCCGCTCAGGCGGGAACCCAGAATGGTGGCGTTATAGACTGGTTCCCCGCCTGCGCGGGGATGACAAATTGTTAGCCTGCGCGGTGATGACGATTAGCCAGATGTTCAATTGAACCCTGAAACTACCAGTCGTCTGGCCCCCTTCCAAGGGAGGGCTGGGCACAGCGAATGGCATTATTTAGCACCGCCGCTTGCGGCGGTTTCGAGCGGGGCAAGTCCCGCTGCTAAATAGTTTCGCCAAACAGACCCCTTTAACACGCCGGGGCGTCCTTGACCCCCTTTCGGGCGGTCTTTAGACTGACGATTTGGCAATGGCACGCGCTGCCGCGTTGTACAGGAGTACGCGGGCATGAGGGGATACTCTCAAGCTAGTCCAGCAACAGCAGGTTCAGCTAGTTGATGTGAGGTCGTCTCTGGTGGTGAAACGTGCGGTAATTAGTGACATCCACGGCAATCTGGAAGCCTTGCAGGCGGTGCTTGCGCATGTTGCCAGCCAGGGCATCAACGAGGTCTTTTGCCTGGGGGACATTATCGGTTACGGGCCGAACCCCTGTGAATGTCTCGATCTGGTGATCGAAAAGTCGACGATCTGCCTGCTGGGCAATCACGACCAAGGGGCCATGTTCGATCCCGAAGGATTCAACAGCGGTGCCGAGCGGGCGATTTTTTGGACCCGCAATCAGTTGGAAAATTCCACCGGGCCGCGCGACCAGATCGACCGCCGCTGGGATTTTCTGGGAACCTTGCCGCGAGTTTATCGCGATGATCCCTGGTTGTATGTCCACGGCTCGCCACGGAATCCGGTCAATGAGTACGTGTTCCCCGAGGACATTTATAATCAGAAGAAAATGGAAAAGCTCTTTGGCCTGATCACCAAGGGCTGTTTCCAAGGTCACACGCATGTGCCGGGGGTGTTCTTGTCGAGCCTGGAATTCATCACTCCGGAGCAAACGAACAATGTGTTCGAGTTCCGTGACGAGAAGTTCATGGTCAACGTCGGCTCGGTGGGACAACCCCGCGACGGCGATCCGCGTTCCTGCTACATCGTGCAAGAAGACAACAAGCTGACTTTCCACCGCGTGGAATACGACAAAGAAAAAACGGCGGAAAAAATCTATCAAACTCCCGACTTGGATAACTTTCTGGGAGACCGTATCAAGGAAGGCCGCTAGCAGCCCGCTGTCAATGCAGGATTGTAGGCCGGAACGAGTATTGCGAGTTCCGGCAGTGACCAATATTTCCACGTAAATTTTGCCGGAACTCGTTTCACTCGTTCCGGCCTACGACTTGGGAAGTCATAGAATAACGCTAGGCAAGATTCGCCCAGCGAACCAATTTAACGAGAAAGACCACCGGTAGTGGACCAACGTCGCGTAATTCTGTTCCTTATTCTTTCGTTCACGGTGCTGGTGCTCAACAGCTTCTTCCTGGCCCCACCGCGCCCACCGAAAAAGCTTCCCCCTAAAGCTGAACAACAACAAGCCGCCGCCGAGCCTGCGGGTAAGGGTGCCGGCGCGGAAGCCGTCCCCGTTGTCGATGCTGACAAAGAAGCTGCCGAAGAAGTCAGCGACTTTCCGGAACAAGAGGAAACAGAACTGACTTACCTGACGGTCGGCTCGGTTGATCCCGACTCGCCCTTCCGTTCGCTCTTTACGTTCACGAATCAAGGCGCGGGGGTACGCCGCGTCGAGCTAGCCAATCCACGGTTTCGCGATTTGGATGATCGGACGGGGTACATTGGGCATTTGGAGTTGGTGCCCGATCCTGCCGGGGGTTTACGGGTGCAGGTCGTCGGTGCCGGTACACCCGCCGCCATTGCGGGAGTGGAAGTCGGTGATCGCATCGTATCGGTGAAGGAAAAAAACACCGTTGTTAAGCTTGAGTCAGCCCAACAATTCGCCGAGCTACTTGCACGGAACAAGCCGCGAGCCAAGTTTTCGTTCAGCATCGTCCGTGGTAAGAAAGCCCCTCGGCAACTGGAAGCGACCCTAGGCCGGCGACCCTTGGAAGTGATGCGCCCCGAGAGCGAGAACGTGTTGATGCGCACCAAGACACTCCCGGCGGGATTCGTCGACGTGCCGTCATTTTTGTTCACGCTGCAAAGCATCGGTGAAGAGAAGATTCGTGCGGCCACGGAGCTGCTTCCCGAAGCGTCGGAAATCGACGGGGTCGAACTACGCGAGACGAATTGGGAAGTCGCCCAGAGCGATAATGAAAGCATCACGTTCCGCAAGCTGTTGCCAAAATTTCGGCTGGAACTCATCAAGCGCTACAAACTCGAACCGATACCCCCCGCCGAGCAGAAAAATCGAGATTACCCCGCCTACGGCCTGACCCTGGAAGTCGAAGTGAAAAATCTTGGCTCCGAAGCGGTGGATTTGGCGTATCGGCTTGACGGTGCGAATGGGCTTCCCATCGAGGGGTGGTGGTTCGCCCGCAAGTTCGGCCGCAATTGGGGAACGGCGGGATTACGCGACGTGGTGGGGCGCTACTTTGGCAGCGACGCGGTCGAGCAGGCTCCTACCACGATCGCCAATGGGGACGGCACCGATTTTGAAGGAGGTTCGATGGCCTTCATCGGCGTGGATGCCCAGTATTTCGCGGCGATGTTGCTCCCACTGAAAAAATCGCCTGAGGAGGTCTGGCTCGAAGTCGCGCGTCCCATCTCGCTGAGTCCGAAACCGAGATCACGCTCGAGCGACGGCTTGTTTGCCAATGTTTCGTGCCGACTCATCAGCAAGACGAACGTCTTGCAACCTGGCGAGACGCTCGCTCATGCCTACACGGTGTTCACCGGTCCGAAACGGCCCGACCTGTTAGCTAACTACGTCGCGGCCAATGACCCGAAGTACACGCTCGCCGACCTGATGTATTACGGCTGGTTCGGCGCGGTCGCCCGCGGAATGTTGTGGCTTTTGCACACGTTCTACGGCTGGGTGGGAAATTATGGAATCGCGATCATCATGCTCACCGTACTTGTGCGGAGCTGCATGTTCCCGATCAGCCGTAAGCAGGCCCAAAGCATGGCCAAGATGCAGGAGTTGAAACCCGAGCTAGAGAAGATCAAGGAAAAATATGGCAAAGATCCTGCCAAGCAATCGCAGGCGATGCAGGAGCTCTATCGCAAATACAACATCAACCCGCTCGCCGGGTGCTTGCCGATGTTCATTCAATTGCCGATTTTCGTGGGTCTTTATCGGGCACTAGCCGTGGATGTGGAATTGCGTCAGGCTCCGCTGATTAGCGAATCGATCCGCTGGTGTTCCAATCTGGCCGCGCCTGACATGCTGTGGAACTGGTCGGCGATCATGCCGTCGTTCATCACCTCGGGAGAGGGGATGCTGGGTCTCGGCCCTTACCTGAATATTCTGCCGCTAATTACGGTCGGTTTGTTCATCGTGCAACAGAATATGTTCATGCCGGAACCGACGAACGAGCAGGCTGCCCTGCAACA
Organism: Bythopirellula sp.; assembly: GCA_034439695.1. Lineage (GTDB taxonomy): Bacteria > Planctomycetota > Planctomycetia > Pirellulales > Lacipirellulaceae > Bythopirellula. The sequence continues at coordinate 32,146 of JAWXAV010000023.1, forward strand.
GAAAATCATGAAATACATGATGATCTTCATGGGGATACTGTTCTATAAGGTGGCCGCCGGACTGTGCATTTACTTTATTGCGTCGAGCATGTGGGGTATTGCCGAGCGCAAGCTGATGCCATCAATGACCGCCGCGGCTCTTACTCCCGTGCCGACACCCGAGACGAAATATCCTCGTGGTACCGCAAAAAATGGTGCGGCATTTCGCGATACAAAACCGAAAAAGAAACGCTAGGTCCACGGCATCGGGACGATGCCGGCTAACGTCAGGACAACTCTGATGATCCCTGATTTAGCTGACACAATCGCCGCGATTGGCACCGCCGCGGGTGGTGCGGCTCGGGGAATGGTCCGCGTGAGTGGACCCAGCGCGATTGCTTGCTTGAAGTCGTGCATTCGGCCTGCTGATGTTGAACAGGAACTTGATGCGATGGATTTCGCGCAAGTCATCGAGGGCGAGTTTTTTCTGGGCGACAGCTTGCCCCCCCTGCCTTGCGACCTGTTTCTGTGGCCCAACGAACAGAGCTACACCCGCCAGCCCACAGCGGAATTGCACACGCTCGGTTCCCCGCCGCTCTTGGAGCAAGTTCTGGCGGTGCTCTGTGAAAACGGTGCGCGGGTGGCCGAACCGGGTGAATTTACCTTGCGGGCTTTTCTGGCGGGGCGGCTCGATCTCACTCAGGCCGAGGCCGTGCTCGGGATTATCGACGCGGCGGATGCACCGTCGCTCGAAACGGCGCTCAGCCAACTGGCCGGTGGCTTGTCGAAACCACTTGGCGAACTACGCGAGCAACTCCTGCAACTCCTGGCACACTTGGAAGCGGGCCTCGATTTTGCCGAAGAAGACATCACCTTTATCTCGGCCACTGAGATCGAACGGCAACTCATTGCCGCTCAAGCGTTGATTGCGGCCACGCTCGATCAACTCACCAGTCGCAACCTGTCGCAAACGTTGCCCAAGATCGTGCTCGTCGGCCCACCCAACGCGGGGAAAAGCAGTCTGTTCAACGCGTTGGTACAAACTTTTCCCGCCACCGAGCAACAAGCTCGCGCACTTGTCTCCGAACTGGCCGGCACGACGCGGGATTATCTTTCGGCTACGGTCGATTTTCAGGGGTTTCTTTGTGAGTTGGTCGATACGGCGGGCGTTGATCTGCTAATAGATGGCACATCGATTCCTGGCATCGCCCAAGAAATGACGACCGCTCAACGCCAACAAGCCGATTGCACGGTGCTATGTGTTGATGTCACCGCGCCGACGTTTGCCGTGGAGATTGCCGATTTTGCGGGTCGTAAGCACGAAGGTTCGCAGTTGTTGGCCGTGACAAAGATCGATTTGTTAGAGCACCCGTTCGACTTTTTCGCCCACACCAGCATAATTCCATGCAGCAGTCGTGCAGGTTTCGGGCTTGGCGAATTGGCAGCGGCTGTCACCGCGACGCTTACTGAGACAAATTCGTCGACAGGTGCCGTCACAGCCACCGCGGCACGCTGCACCGACAGCCTACGCTCCGCGCGAGAATCGCTCCAGGCTTCGCTTGAGCTGATCGCAAGTGGTGGGGGCGAGGAGCTTATCGCAGCAGACATTCGCAGCGCGCTCGAAGAACTCGGCCGCGTGGTGGGAGCGGTGTACACCGATGATGTGTTGGATCGAATTTTCAGCCAGTTTTGCATCGGGAAGTAGGCGCGTAAGCAAACAGCCAGTCGCGCTATGCCTATTCGGATCAATTCCTCATTCACTTGTCATCGTTACGAGCCAAATTCAAAGGGGAGAAGAGCAGTTAGCGATCACACTGGTCGATAAACTCTCAGAACGATGCCGCAGAATTTTTGTCATTCCTGAGGACGAACTCGCATGACCCACGAGCTCATCAAACGATTCCAATATCAGCCAACTTGCCTACTCATTGCGCTCTGCTTGTTGCAACCTTTGCAAGCCGCAGAGAACGCCTGGTTTGACATCGCCTACGCCTCGATCACCAAGCAAGAATTGACCGGCCATGTGCATTTCCTGGCCGGCGACATACTTGAAGGCCGCGAGGGTGGTTCACGGGGCGGGCACGCGGCGGCCAAGTACATCGTCGAGCATCTGGGAGAAATCGGGCTCGAGCCCGCGGGAACCGATGGCACCTATTTCCAAGCGTTTCGGGGCAACCAACGCAATATTCTCGTGGTGTTACCCGGGAGCGACCAGGAACTGAAAAACGAATTTCTGCTCGTTGGTGCCCACTACGACCACGTTGGTTACGGCAACAAAAAGAATAGCTTCGGCCCGTTCGGATATGTTCATAATGGGGCCGATGACAACGCCAGCGGCGTGTCGGCCGTATTGGAATTGATCGACGCGATGAGCCGGACCGAACACCGTCCGCGGCGTTCAATTCTGTTTGCCTTTTGGGACGGCGAGGAAAAGGGGCTTTTAGGCTCCACCCACTGGACCAAGCAACCGACCGTCCCCCTCGAAAACGTGAAGCTGGGCATCAACGTCGATATGGTGGGTCGGCTTAAGGACGGACGCATCGAAGTCGGCGGTACCCGTTGTGCCCATGGTTTGCGACGGCAACTGAGCACAACGCGGCTGGACGAAGCTTGGCTTGATTTCAGTTGGGAATACAAAGAAAACAGCGACCACTGGACCTTTTATCAGGCGAAAATTCCTTCTGTTTATTTCCACACGGGACTGCATGACGACTACCATCGGCCGTCGGACGACGTCGAGAAAATCAATGTCGAGGGGATCCGCCTGATCACCGGCTATATGCTGGAGAAGGTCGTAGAATTAGCTGACGCCGATATGCTGCCAACCTTTCGTGGTGAGTCACGCATGGAGACACCATTTACGCAGCGTCGGGTAGAAAAGCCTTTGCCACCCTTGGCTTCGCGATTGTGCTTCAGTTGCGAACCCGTGCCTGGCGAACCGCACACGTTGCGAGTCAACCGTGTGTTCAACAACGAAAACCCTTTAGCCGTTGGTGACCGTATTATCGCTGTGAACAACTTGGCGATCGAAGATCCCACAATGCTGGAAACCGTCGCCCTTCGCAGCGAAACCGTCCTGCCGTTGACCGTCGAGCGACCGGGCGTGGAAACGAAACTGAACCTTGAGGTACCGCTGTCGGGCAATCCGGTCCACTTGGGACTTTCTTGGCGTGAAGATCCGGTCGAACCTCAAGCGGTGTACATCACCCGCGTGGTGCCACATTCCCCCGCCGCGAAGGCCGGCTTTGCCGTCAACGACCGCATCTACAGCGTCGAGGGCAACACGTTTGCCGGGCGCAATGAACTTTTGAGCCGGGTGCAAAGTTTGCTCGCCGAGAATGCCCCGCTGATTCGATTTGAAGTGGAATCGCGTGGCGTGATCCGCCAAGTCGAAGTCCCCCTCACGCCGACCCACGCCCCCGGCAGGGACGCCACGCTATAATTTTCTGCTGAGCTCGCGGAGCCGATCCCAGGTAAAAAGTCCCGAATTGTGGCCGTCGGACCATTCGAGGCGAACCGCATAGCTCCCCACGAGGTCCATCTTTTGGATCACGATGTCGTCGGGCACCGACGCGGGGTCGAGAATCCGCTCGCCGGTCCATTCGTTCACGCAACTGGCACATTCGCATTGCCGACGGAGAAAGGGGAGCGGAAAATCGGACTGGCTGTCCGCCCAAGTCACTCGCAAGACTCCCTCTTCGCGGAGGGCTCGTAAATCGGTCGGCATGTTGCTCATAAAAACACTGTAAACGCGGAGAAAAATGCTGGCTCGCGGACAAACGGTAAACGCCTAGTCGCAAAGCCAAGGGGCGACTATACTTTGGTGCTGCATACGATGATTGTTGAGAGAGTTAGTTTAGCGGGGATGTGGCGGAATTGGCAGACGCGCTGGATTTAGGTTCCAGTTCCTTCGGGAGTGCAGGTTCAACTCCTGTCATCCCTACTTGAAGAAAAGGGGAAGGCGGAAGGGGGAGGGTGGAAGGCAAAGTGCAATTTCCTTTCCCCCTTCCGCCCTCCGCCTTCCCCCTTCTAAGAATGAGCCCGTAGCTCAGTTGGTAGAGCAACGGACTTTTAATCCGTGGGTCGTGGGTTCGAGTCCCGCCGGGCTCATTTTTTATTTTGGCCAGGAAAGCCATGCGCTTAGGGCAGCTTCGATTTCAACGAACAGTCTCTGGTCGATTCTCTCGACTTGATTGGTTCGTTCATTTCTTGGCTCTGCTTTTCAGTGCAGTCTGCAGCGATGCCTTATCAGCCGAGCAGCCAGCGCTGCTGCGGGTTCTCAGCTACAACATCCACCACGGCGAAGGGGTAGATGGCAAACTCGATCTGGAGCGCATCGCGCGCGTCATTCTCTCGGTCGAGCCTGATCTCGTGGCACTGCAAGAGGTTGATTGCAACACAAAACGAACAGAGTTTGTGGATCAGCCGGCTGAACTCGCACGCCTGACCAACATGGCCGTTATTTTCGGGGACAATATTCCCTATCAAGGTGGGCGCTATGGAAATGCGGTGCTCTCTCGCTTTCCCGTTATTGGCAGCGAGAATCATCCGCTACAAAGTTTTTATGATGGCGAGCAGCGGGGTGTGCTGGAAGTCGAAGTCGAGTTGCCCAACAATCTGCCGTCTCTTTTGTTGTTCGCCACGCACCTCGATTACCGCGCAAATAGTCCCGAAAGAATTGTCTCGGCTCGGCAGATCAATGCATTGATCGCCAGCCGAGGCGGTCGCCCTGCCCTCTTGGTGGGTGATCTGAATGCTGATCCCTGGAGCTGCGCCATGCGTGAGTTCAGCAAGCAGTGGAAGCGCAGCAACCGTCGGGTCTTACCGACCTATCCTGCCGACATGCCGTGCAAGCAAATCGACTATGTGATGTTTCACCCCGCGAATCGCTGGCGGGTGATTGAAACACGAGTCTTACGAGAAACAATTGCTTCCGATCATCGGCCCATCCTGGCCGTTCTCGGCATGTGCCCAAACGATTAACCTATAAACGGCTCTTCGCCGCAGCCGGAGCAGGTCAGCCGCTGCTGTTGCTCCTGGTATCTTGCCAAAAACTCCTCCGGAGTGAGTTCATTCCGGAAAGTCTCGGTATTCTCAGGTTCGGGTGGTCGTTCATTCATCGTCGTATCCCCTGGTCAAGTGGAATACCCAGAGTATATATGAACGTCAGTACACTAACAAGCCAGGACAGCCAACGCTTGACGGGGATCCCGACCAAAAAGAGTAGCGCTCGATAATAGTGAGCTCAGCCGATCATTGACCGGTGTCGTGCGATCGCCAGCCCGGCAATGGCGGCAAGCGACATGCCCGCTCCCGCTGGCTCGGGGATCTCACTACCGGCAAGTGCAGAGACGGCGCCACCGGGCGAGAGATAAGAGTTGAGTACCAGTCCTGTTATCGGGTTTCGCTCGACGATCGTCCCGCCGTTCTGCGCCGCCGTGAATAGGCGGTTGCCGACGAGCCCCACGGCGGTTTGGAACGTGCCGGTGTTGAAGGAAGCGAGGATGGCACCGGTGTCGGGATTGAGTTGGCGAATAATCCCCCCAGTGTCGCTGGCGAATAACGTGCCGGTAAAGCTGTTGTAGTCGATGCCGCCGACCACATCGAAACCCACTGCGTAGCTGCCGAACGTGGCGCCGGTGAGGGGGTTCAACAAGTGAAATCGGTTGGCGGTGTAGTCTAACGAGAATAGCGTGGAGCCGAAGCTGCTCGCTCCATACGCGAGCGCGTCGACGGAGCCTGCCGGCCTGAGGAATGTGCCGAGAACCGCGCCGGTGTGGGGATTCAAGCGATAGATATTAGGAAAAGAAATGTCGCTGAAAAAGAGCTCTGTTCCCGAGAACGCCAGCCCGCTACCACCTCCGCTCTGAGCGACGACAGGCGTGGGAAACGAATTGAGCAAAACGCCGGTGTCGGCGTCGAGTTCGTTGACGCGGCCAGGGTTGCGAGTGACGCTGTACAGCGACGCGGCAAAGCAGTGATTGCTGGTCGCGGCCAACAATAATGCGAGCAAACAGATTCGCCGCGTTACGTTATACAGAGGTGTGATTTGCATTAGTTCCAGTCCTTTCCGAAAATGATGAAGGCAAGAATTCCAGGTCGAGCGGTTTTGATGAGGCTTTTAGTAAAGCAATGTGCACGGCCCAAAAATAAACGGCAATGTTCCTTAGGATGGCTCAGGGCCAATCTTCTCTACCAATCACCACGAGAATTGCTAAAGAACCTCATTTTCGAAGTCGGCTGATAGGAGAATATTTCAACGGGCACTAGGAGGGTGTAACAGGCCTAACAGAAAAACTGTGGATATTACCAACCGATCGGCTTATTGCGCCGATGAGCAATGCCGCGAACTGGGCAGGGTGCAGGCCGCTTCTTGAAATTGCGTCGTTTAGCACGCGTGCGGTCAGGCTCGGAGACGCTCCGATGACGGGGAGCGCGGGAAGAAAAGTCGACATACGAATCATCTTCGTTGTCATGAAGGTAATGTTCAGCGTTCATTAGTCAAATTCCTCTCTGTGCTTCTTGTCTGTTCCAAATTAGCCTGCCTCTGGGTTCACCGGCTCTGTCTGGAGCGGTAAACACTTTTTCTACGAGTGAATCTTGAGCAAGGGTCGTGCCAAAAGCCGCAGAAAAACTGTCGTGTTCTTAAGGGATAGCGCTTAAACACAATCTGCCACAGCCATTTCCGCAGAGTTTGCGAAAGGTCGGCGCGAAACGGAGCAAAAAAAACCTTGGCTGCCATTCAGCCAGCCTGGTTGGAGACACTCCAACTCTCCAGAATGGTGAAAGAGTCAAGAATCGCCGCAAGTTATTTTTGTATAACATCTTGCGTCAAAACTTATGGGTGATCCCAAATCAGCCACTGGTTGTTTTCAGTTCGCAAGCACAAACTGTCAAAAGACTTACAGTGCACATCACCAAAATGGGGCCATGGTTTCACCAAAATGGTGAGAGCAACCATGGTCCGTAAAACGAACGCCCACCCTGCGAGGGCGGTTTTTTTCCAGGAAATTAAGTTCTTTTTCAGCGCAGCAGCTACCAGATTCCTGGGACAGAGCGCGACTTATCATCAGCGAACGGGAATAAGCCTGATCAACCGGCAAGTTGAAAAATGGGCGTAAAACGCCCCTTTCGGGGGTCTCGGTGTGAGATCCAGCGAGCAGCAGAGCACTGCGGGGAGATAAGTTGCTATGCCTCGAAGGAAACGCCGACCATCGGTGCGATGGCCTGGGGCCTGCCCGTAAGCAGTGTCCCCCAAATCAAACTTGCGGATCGATTGATTAGCGCGTTCCTTTCTTCTGAACTGTTATTGGCATATTTAGCAACCGCCGTGCCAGAAGCTCCGGATACCTACTTACGCTCCAGGCTGGAACCTGCCAAAATGACACGTTTGCGCAGGAGCCGCAGTTGTCGACCATTGGCGGCGATGTCTGGTATTCCTCGGGGTTTTTGAGGGAAAGCTGTGTCCGCTGGAGGTATCCGCTGCCTTGGCACGGTGCTTGCGTTTTCAGTCCCGCACGTAGCGGTCTGCCTGCCAAAAGCGGCGCACGCTGCAACGGTCTGCACAACAAAATCAAACACAACCGCGGCCGCTCTGGGTGGCCAATCACAACAAATCTGCGGCTCATTGCGAGCCCTGGTAACGCATTTCTGAGGAGTAAATCGTGGCCAAGTTAATGCTATTTGAGGAAGAAGCCCGCAAGCCCCTGGCGGCCGGCGTCGAAAAACTCGCCCGTGCCGTCCGCAGCACCCTCGGCCCTCGCGGCCGCAATGCCGTGCTTGACAAAGGCTGGGGTTCCCCAAAGGTGACCAAAGACGGCGTCACCGTGGCGGAAGACATTGAACTCGACGACCCGTTCGAGAATCTCGGTGCCCAACTTGTGAAGGAAGCCGCCAGCAAGACCAACGACGTCGCCGGCGACGGCACCACCACGGCCACGGTGCTGGCCGAGGGCATTTTCCGCGAAGGTTTGAAAATGCTGGCCGCTGGTGCGGATGCGATGGCCTTGAGCCGCGGCATTGCCAAAGCGGTTGAAGCGATTTCCGCCGCCATCAGCAAAATTGCCGAGCCCGTGGATGTCTCCAACAAGAAGAGCCTGCAGCAAGTCGCGACGATTGCCGGCAACAATGATCCCTCGATTGGCAACGTCCTGGCCGAAGCCTTCGCCAAGGTTGGCAAAGATGGCGTCATTACAATTGAAGAAGGCAAAAGCAACGAAACCAACGTCGAGGTGGTCGAGGGCATGCAGTTCGACCGTGGCTACCTCTCGCCACATTTTGTGAATAACGAAGATGAGCAAGCCGTCGAATTCGAGGGCTGTTTGGTGCTCATCTACGAAGAAAAAATCTCGAGCGCCAAGAACTTGGTGCCGATTCTGGAAGCCGTCTCCAAGGCTTCGAAGCCGCTGTTGATCATCGCCGAAGATGTCGATGGCGAAGCCCTTGCCACTTTGGTGGTCAACAAGATGCGTGGCATCGTCAACGTGTGTGCCGTCAAGGCCCCCGGCTATGGTGACCGTCGCAAGGCGATGCTTGGTGATTTGGCCACGCTCACCGGCGCGACCGCGATCTTCAAGGACTTGGGCATCAAACTCGATGCCGTGCAGCTTTCCGATCTCGGCAAGTGCCGCAAGGTGATCATCAAAAGCGATAACACCACGATGGTTGGTGGCGGCGGCAAGAAGGACGACATTCAAGGCCGTGCCGAGCAAATCCGTAAGGAAATCGAAACGACCGATAGCGACTATGATCGCGAGAAACTGCAGGAGCGACTGGCCAAATTGGCGGGTGGCGTGGCTCAGATTAATTGCGGTGCCGCTACCGAGACCGAAATGAAGGAACGTAAAGCCCTGCTTGAAGACGCTCGGGCCGCCACGCAAGCCGCGCTCGCCGAGGGAATTGTCCCAGGTGGTGGCGTGGCTTTGCTGCGGAGCGAAAAGGCTCTCGACAAGCTCAAGCTGGAAGGCGACGAAGCGCTGGGTGTCGAGATCATCCGCAAGGTGCTCGATTACCCACTGCGTTACATCGCCGAGAATGCTGGTGTTGATGGGGCCGTGGTTGTGAACCGCGTGCGCCAATCGAAGGGCAAGAACGACGGTTATAACGCCGACAAGGACGACTACTGCGACATGGTCGCGGCGGGGATTATCGACCCCGCGAAGGTGGTTCGCACCTCGCTGCAAAACGCCGCGAGCGTTGCCTCGCTGCTACTCACGACTGATTCTTTGATCGTGAACGCCCCCAAGGAAGAGGAAGAAGCCGCCGGTGGCCACCATGACCACGGCATGGGTGGAATGGGAGGCGGCATGGGCGGAATGGGAATGGGTGGCATGGGCGGGATGATGTAAGGATGTCCGTTGTAAGTTGTCCGTCGCCAGTTGCAACGGACAAAAAAACAACTGACCACTGACATTGTTCGCACCACAAATCGCTATGAATTACCAAAACATATAAGGAATAAGTATAATGGCCAAAATCAATCTGCGTCCGCTGGACGACCGAGTTGTTGTTAAACCTTCGGATGCCGAGGAAGTTACAGCGGGAGGCATTGTGCTTCCCGATGCGGCTCAAGAAAAACCCCAACGCGGCAAAGTCATTGCCGTCGGTGGCGGAAAGTTGCTCGACAGTGGCAAGCGCGGCGAACTGTCCGTTTCCGTGGGCGATGAAGTCATCTACGGCAAGTACGGCGGCTCGGAAGTGGAAGTCGACGGCGAGGAATACAAGATCCTCCGCGAGAGCGATATTTTGGCGAAGGTTGTTTGATTGTCAGTGGTCAGTAGTTTGTTGTCAGCGGCAATGAAAAGCAACTGACCACGGACAACTGACATTGAAGCGAATACAAGGCCTGATACTTAACTAGGCATAAATCAAAGGAAACATAATCGTGGCAAAGCAATTAATGTTTGAAGATCACGCTCGCAGCAAGTTGCTGCGTGGCGTCGACAAGCTGGCCGATGCGGTCGCGGTGACGATGGGGCCAACCGGCCGCAACGTCATTATCAACAAGTCCTTCGGCGGGCCGACCGTCACCAAAGATGGCGTGACCGTCAGCAAGGAAATCGAGCTCGAAGACCCGTTTGAAAACATGGGCGCGAAGCTTGTGCATGAAGTCGCCGACAAGACTTCGTCGCTGGCTGGAGATGGCACTACGACCGCCACCGTCCTGGCGCGGGCGATTTTGAAGGAAGGCACCCGCAACATTGTCGCTGGGAGCAACCCGATGGCCGTACAGCGTGGTATTCGCAAAGCCGTCGAAGCGGCGGTCGAATATCTCGATTCGATCTCCAAGAGCGTCACCAGCAAAGAGCAAATCGCTCAGGTTGGCTCGATCAGCGCGAATAATGATCGCGTGATCGGCGACCTCCTGGCCGATGCCATGGAAAAGGTCGGCAAAGACGGCGTGATTACGGTTGAAGAAGGCAAGTCGATGGAAACGACCCTCGAATTCGTCGAAGGTATGCAGTTCGACAAGGGTTTCCTGTCGCCGTACTTCATCAATCAAACCGCCGACATGGAGTGCGTGCTCGAAGACGCCTGCATCCTGATTCACGAAAAGAAGATCAGCAATCTGCGCGATCTGCTGCCAATCTTGGAGCAAGTCAGTCAAAAAGCGAAGCCGCTGTTGATCATTGCCGAAGATGTGGAAGGCGAAGCCCTGGCCGCACTCGTGGTCAACAAGCTCCGCGGAATTTTGAACATCTGTGCCGTGAAAGCTCCCGGCTTTGGTGATCGTCGCAAAGCGATGCTCGCCGATATCGCCACTCTCACTGGCGGTACGCTGATTAGCGAAGACCTCGGCAAGAAGCTCGAGAACATTACGCTGGCCGAACTCGGCCGCGCGAAGAAGATCACCGTTTCCAAGGAAAATACCACCCTCGTACAAGGTGGCGGGGCCAAAGCCGACGTGTCGAAGCGGATCGACCAGATTCGCAAGTCGATCGAAGCCTCGACCAGCGATTACGACCGCGAGAAGCTGCAAGAACGCTTGGCAAAGCTGACCGGCGGCGTGGCGATTGTGTCGGTCGGTGCGAGCAGCGAAGCGGACATGAAGCAAAAGAAGGCTCGCGTCGAAGACGCCCTGCACGCAACCCGCGCAGCCGTCGAAGAAGGCATTCTCCCCGGTGGTGGCGTGGCCTTGCTACGGGCGAAGGACGCCGTGCTCGCGGCCAAGTCGAGTTGCAAGGGTGATGAGAAAATCGGCGTCGACATTGTGGTCGGCGTGTTGGATGCCCCGCTCAAGCAGATCGCCGACAACTGTGGCCTCGATGGCAGCGTGATCGCCGACGAAGTGAGCCGCAAGCCGCAGAACACGGGCTACGACGCCAACAAGGGCGAGTACGTCGACATGGTCAAGGCGGGGATTATTGATCCCACCAAGGTCGTGAAGACGGCTTTGTCGAACGCGGCCGGCATCGCGGGACTCATGCTCACCACGGAAGCCTTGGTCACGAATTTCGATTCGAAGGATCAGGACAAGCGTGGCGTCGTGGGTAGCATCCGCTAAACATCCGCCAGTTGGAAAATCAGCACCGGGCCGCTTGGTCGCCACGACCAGTGGCCCGGTTGCGTGTCAGGAGCAAAAAAGTTCTTGGGCCAGCATTTTGTCATTCCCGCGCAGGCGGGAATCCAGTTTTGGCCTACATTAGATTCCCGCCTGCGCGGGAATGACGAACTGAACAAAGACCGCGATACTTAAGCCATGGCCACCAAGCGAGATTACTACGAAATCTTGGAAGTGACTCGCACTGCATCGCAGGGCGAGATCGCGACTTCCTATCGTAAGTTGGCCATTCAATATCACCCGGACAAGAATCCAGGCAACGAAGAAGCCATCGAGCGTTTCAAAGAAGCGTCCGAGGCCTTTGAAGTTCTGCACGATGCGGACAAGCGTTCGCGCTATGATCGCTTTGGCCATGCGGGCGTGAATGGCAACGGTGGCGGAGGACACTTCACGGACGTCGAGGACATCTTCTCCGCGTTCGGCGATATTTTTGGCGATTTGTTTGGTGGCCGGCGCGGACGCAGTCGGGTTCGCAAAGGCCGCGATGTGCGTTCGACGGTGTCGCTCACGTTGCAGGAAGCCGCGCAGGGGGTGCGCAAAACGGTGGAGTTTCAGCGGCACGAGTTGTGTGAAACGTGCGAAGGGAGCGGAGCTACCAAGGGGAGCAAACGCGAAAAGTGCTCGTATTGCGGAGGGCATGGCCAAGTTGTGCAGCAGGCGGGGATCATTCGCGTGCAGACCACCTGCCCCGCTTGTCATGGCGAGGGTTCTTCGGTGACCGCTCCCTGCAAATCGTGCCGTGGCACGGGCCAGAAGCTGAGAAAAGTCCAGGCCGACGTGCAGATTCCCGCCGGCGTGGACGATGGCATGCAGGTACGGATTTCTGGACAAGGCGAACCGAGCCCTAACGGCGGCCCGCCGGGGGATTGTTATTGCTTCGTGTCGGTGCTGGCCCATTCGCTTTTTGAGCGTGAGGGTCGGCACCTGATTTGCCGGATTCCGATTACTTATTCGCAAGCGGCGTTAGGCTGCACGTTGGAGGTTCCTACCCTCGACGGACCCGGAGAAGTGGAAGTGCCGCCGGGAACGCAAACGGGCGACGTGTTTCGGTTGGTAGGCAAGGGGATGCCCGATCCGCGCGTCGTGGGTCTCGGCGATTTGCTCGTGCAGGTGAACATCGAAGTCCCCAAGAAACTCACCGCCGAGGAAAACAAGCTGCTTCGGCAACTTGCCGAGCTTGAACACAAGAACGTCGCCCCTGCCCGAAAAAGTTTTTTCGACAAGGTCAAAAAGTATCTCAGCATCGAAACGGAAGAATAGACTCCGAGGAGAACGCAAACGATGGCGGTGAATCAAACGGCCAAAAATGATGAACCCCTCGAGGGAAACACCGAGGATGCGCTCGACGCGGCCATGGCAGACGTGGCGGGACTCGACGCGGTTGCGGCTGACAATGCGGAATTGAAGGCCGAGAAGGATCGTTCGCTCCGTTTGCAGGCCGAGATGGAGAACCTGCGGACCCGCACCGCGCGGGAAATTTCCGAGCAAGCGCGTTACGCCTCCTTGCCACTCATCCGCGATTTGCTGCCGGTGGTCGACAACATTGATCGAGCGATCGACGCAGCCAGCCAAACGGGCGAAGCCAGTTCACTCCTGGAAGGTTTTAAGCTCGTGAGGCAGCAATTGCTCAGCACGCTCGAACAACACAATTGCCTGCGCATCGAAGCCCTCGGGGAACCGTTTGACCCCCAATTCCATGCGGCCATCATGCAGCAACCGAGCGGAGAGGTTCCCGCGAATCATGTGCTGCTGGTGGCTCAAGCAGGTTATAAGCTCCATGACCGCGTGGTGCGCCCCGCCCAAGTGATCATCTCGACCGGCCCCGCGGCTGGTTGATCCCACCCATGTTCATGGATTAAACGATGCCCACCTATGATTACGTCTGCGACGCTTGCAATCACGAGTTCGAGGAATTTCAATCGATTACCGAAGCGGTCTTGCGCAAATGCCCGGAATGCAAAAAGCTGAAACTGCGCCGCTTGTTCGGCACGGGCGCGGCAGTCGTGTTCAAGGGCTCGGGCTTTTACGAAACAGACTACCGCAGCGAGTCGTACAAAGCGGGAGCCGAGAAGGACAAGCCGAAGACCGAGAAATCGGAGAAATCCGAGACCAAAAGTGCTGACTCATCCAGCGAGACGAAAAAAGAATCGAAACCCAAGAAGAACAAAAAGGATTCGTGACTTTATCGCTAAGCCGCAAGCGGCCGCTTGCGGCTTAGCGACGAGAACTTTGACATCATGCGTTGCCCCGTTTGCAAAACCGAATTTGACCCGCAGGCAAGTCCCGCCAAGCCGTTCTGCAGTGAGCGCTGCCGCGAAATTGATTTGGGTCGTTGGTTGGGTGAAGGCTACGCGCTGCCACATGTGCCCGATCCGGAAGCTGATGAGAAGCCGGAAGAAGAGCAGACCAACGGTCGCGTGCATGACGACGAGGATTGATGCTCGGCTAGGATTAGGTGAAGCGGGGCGCTATAATGCGATCCCCAGCCTTTCTTAATCAACTCCATACAGATTGCAGCCATGTCGCAGCCCACGGGATCGATCTACGAAATCCGCTGGAACGAGCTGTGTCCTTGGCTGGTGCTGGCCAAGGCCCTGCGTGTGAGCTTGCTCATTCGGGTGCTGGGGTATGCTTGGCTGGGACTACTTCTCACTCAGTGGGGCTGGTCGGTCTGCGAGAGTCTTGTCTTTGAACCAACTACGCCAACGCCCAGAATTGAGGATGCCCTCGCGAGGGCAGAGCCATACAAACCTAGCCGACGCTATGTTCGGCCGAGTGAACTCACAACACACACGAACCGAATCTTTCGTGAAACGGCTCGTTTTGCCGACATAACAGAAGACAGTTTTGCAGGCTGGGCTTTTATTGAATTTAGACACCACGTTGCAGGACCGCTCCTCGAAGGGTGGAGATTGCTAAGTTTTCCGTTCGTGAGTATTTTTTCCCCAGAAACGGATATTCGAAACTTCTTTCTCCTGCTCAGTTGCGGACTATGGGCCATCGCCGTGTGGGGAATTTTTGGCGGGGCCATCGCGCGCACCGCCGCTCGCTATTGCACGCGCGAGGAAATCATCGGCCCTCTGGCGGCCGGTCGAGCGGCCGTCACTAAATGGCCTTCCACCGCTGGGGCACCGCTCATTGCGCTCGCATTTGCCGCGTTGACGACAATTCCGCTCGCTACCGTGGGATTACTCATCCGCGTCAATCTTTTAGCAATGATCGCGGGGCTGCTGTGGGTTTTTCTGCTGATCTGGGGCCTCTTGCTCGCCATTGTGCTGGTGGCCCTCTGGTTCGGCTGGCCGCTCATGTGGGCGACGATTGCCGTCGAGCGGAGCGATGCCTTTGATGCCGCCAGTCGCACGGCGGCGTATGTTTACCAGCGCCCACTGCGACTTGTGTTTTATGTAGGCGTCGCAACGCTCTTGGGAATTTTTGGCCAACTCGTGGTCTCGGGGTTCGCCGCCGCGGGCAGCCATCTCACCGAATGGGCAGTGAGTTGGGGTGCCGGTAACGAACGGATCGTCCAACTCGTGGGACAACCAATTCCTGGTGAAGTTTCCCCCACGCTCGCAGGGAGTGCGGCTCTGGCCGAACAGTCCATCGCGTTCTGGAAGCGGATGTTGGCGACCGTCGCGGCGGCGTACCCATTTGCTTATCTGTTTTCGGCGAGTGTCGGAATTTATCTCTTGCTACGGCTGCACGTTGATTCGACCGAAATGGATGAGATCGTGGGCGATGCGGGGGAAGAAATCAATCACATGCCGGAATTGAAGGTGGATGGTAGCGGAGTGCCGAACGTCGTTGACGATGAAGTGGAAGACATGTCCACACGCGGTCACGTACCGCCGAGTTAACTCCCCTCGCTATTCACGCAGCGTTGCAAAATGGCTTCCGCATCGCGATCAAACTGCCCGCGCGTTGCCACGATGTCGCAGCCAGCTTCACGCGCAGCGCTGAGCGAGGCTTCATGCACATGCGGGCCGCAGGCCACGATCCAAAACTTATCGCGAACGGCCCGCAGTTGGGAAACCAATTCACTAATGTTGAGTCCTGGCAAGCGGAGGTCGATGACAACTCCCCGGTACTCCTCGGTTTGTGCCGCTGTCACGGCCTGGGCTGGGTCGACGACATTGTGGAGTGTGATCCCCTGCTTGTTGGCCGCCCCTTGTGCACGAGACAAGAGCATCAGATCACGACTCAGCAGCACCACATTCATGGCTCAGATTGCGCCTGGTCCGCGGCTGTTATCGCTGACTTGAATCGCTTCTTCCATCGGCAGGATGAGTATCTTGCCATCGCCAATGGTCCCCTCGGAACTCGTCCGGCAGAGTTGCAACAGGCAATCCACGGTCCGATCCACGAAATCGTCGTTTACGGCGATCTCAAGCTCCACCTTGCGGAGCAAATTTGTGGCATATTCGTTGCCACGATAGGTTTCCGACTGCCCCCGCTGACGCGCAAAGCCCGTGGCATCGCAAACGGTGAGGCGGGTGACGCCAATCCGTTTAAGAGCTTGCTGCACAAGATCAAGTTTAGTCGGTTGGATCACCGCGATAATGAGTTTCATGAAATCTTTGCTAAAAAACGAAAAGCGTTAGGCTATAGCATACTCCGAGGGGCTTAAGCGGCAAAGTGCAGCCTAATAGCCGCAGCCGGCAGGCCGTGGTGAGTGACCAAGAACCGCGGCCTGCCGGTCGCGGAGAATGTCCCTCCGTTAGTTGAAAAGCCGGTTCCACCGACGTTCACAATATCACGCGGACTTCTGCTCGGCGTCAATGGTCTTCGTATCGAGCA
>JAWXAV010000024.1:0-44439 GCA_034439695.1 Bythopirellula sp.
ACTCGCCGCGGCGAGTAATCCATCAGGAAATAATCGGCCCTCCTCCATGACGGCCGGTGAGGTAGTGTAGCGATTTGCTAGCAAAGCCCGAAGAGCAGAATTCGCCCAGAAAGCCGCGACCGCTGGTCGTGGAATGGTTACCACGAATTAGAAGATGCCGGAACTACGAATGTTGATCGCGCAGTCGATTGATCTGACTTGCAATTTCGTCACGGCGAGCGGAAAATAGATAAGTGGAATTCGAACTCAGTCATCATGCTGCCCAGAGGATGCACCAGCGCAAAATTCAGGCAGCTTGGATTGAGCTAACACTTGCTGAGCCGGACCGCCATGAAAATGATCTCGTCGATCCTACAATCCGCCATGCCTTGAAGCGGATTGGCGAGATAGACGACCGAATACTGAGGGTAATTTATGATCCCAAGTGCGATCCGATTCGAGTGATTTCGGTTTACTTTGATCGCGGGATGAAGGGTAAGCTATGAAGTTGGGATATGATTCAAAGGCTGACGCGGCCTACATCAAGTTAAGTGAAGCCGAAGTCTCTAATTCTCAAGAAATTCGGCCTGGTGTCATCGTTGACTATGATGTTCAAGATCGGGTCGTTGGCATTGAAATCCTGCACTTACGCAAGGAACGACCGGACATTAACCTCGATCACCTTGAATTGGAAAGCGTGTAGCGGCTGTCATGTTCTGTAAGTCGGAAAAGGTGAACCAAATTCTGCTGTCGCCCCTTTGCAATTCCACCTCCTGGCGGCTTATAATCTTGCCTGGAACAGAGTAGAGAGTTCGACCTAACAGTTTCTCTTTACTTGAGCGAGGGCTGTAACATGCAGGGCATTCTTTGGGAGTTGACCCATTCCACTCGTCGCCAGTTTTTGATTTTCGCACTATCTCTTCCGGTTCTCTGTGCCTTGTTAGTTGAGCAAGGTGGGGCAGAAGTTTGGACCGACTCCACGGGCACGCATTCCGTGACTGCGGAATTTCTCGGACTCGAGGGTGAACGAGTTGCACTGCGTGGTGCGAATGGCAAACGCATCAGCATTCCGCTCGTCAGGCTTGATGCGCCAAACGGGCCGAGAGCCATTTCTGCTGAGACTCTTGCATCGCAGACTACTTGGAAGAAATAATGCACTCAAGGTTGATGATTCCTACGGGATACTCAGGGCATAGAATATGACTCTCAAACTCGCGATTCTCCTAGCTGTCGTCGTTCTTTTTGATGCGATTTCGGTCGCTCGAATTCATGGACAAGGATTTCAGGCAGTCGAGGCAGGAAGTGTGGAAGCCCACGTGCAACGTGTGCGCGCTCAGAATCAAGCCATGGAAATCGAAATAGCAGCACGCGAGAGGTTGGAAAAATGGCACACTACGAAAAAACTCAAACTTACACAGTTTGACGAAGACCCCATCGAACCACATCGTCTACAAGAATGTTTGGATCCTGAAAAGTTTATCGATGGAGATGTCGGTTCTCTTGATTACTTTATGTTCGAGGTATTCGACATCGTCGGTCCCCAGGAAGTGTTTCTCATTCTTCCGGAGTCTGAGAGCCCTCCCATCTGTTTGAAAGATTGCCCAACAAAGGGGCTAGTCAATGAGCAATTGGTCGTCCTCATAGGCCTCGTCGAGGTGAAGGGAACCAAGTCCTATATTGACACCGAAGGCGGCAGTAACACTATTCGCGTTGTGCGATTCATAACTGCCGAACGAAAAGCGGCCATCGATAAACAACTTGCAGACCAAATTGCTGCTGAACGTGATGTAGCCGAGGAACTACTCTACCGAATTTGGACATCTTCCAAAGGCAATCATACGATCGAGGCCAAGTTCGTTAAGTTTGAAAAGGGCAAGGTCCATCTGCAAAAGCGGGATGGGTCAGTGATCGGATTAGCGCCCAAAAAATTATCCAAGGAAGATCGGGACTTCTATCGAGAACTCATCAAGATGCAAAATGATCCTGCATACCAGCTTCTCCAGGAGTTGCCTCCAAATTGAGTATATTGGGCGAGTGAGGCAGAGTTGCCAACGTTGAATTAGCCTTTAGCCACTGTCATGTCGAAGACCGGCAAACAAGTCTGTTCGCGGCTATAAGGGGAGAATGTAGGCCTGAACGAGTCACGCGAGTTCCGGCAATGAACTGGATTTCCGCCTGCGCGGGAATGACCGAGGCTGCCGGAACTGCGCTACCGCTTGTTCCGGCCTACGGCTTTCTTGCGATCAGCGCGTCGAGCTCTTGTTTGAGTTTGGGCAAAATCTCGTGGTATGGATACTGCCCCAGCGATTCGCTGCCGCGTTTGAGGTTCACGTATTGCGGGCCGCACCAGAGGCCGAGGTCGGCGTCGTCGGTTTCGCCGGGGCCGTTCACGCGGCAACCCATCACGGCGATGGTGATCGCTTTTTCGGAGGCGTAACGGGTCATTTCCTTCACTTGCTCGGCGAGTTCGATGAAGGCTTCGTTCTCGACCCGCGAGCAACTGGGGCAACTGATGATGTTGAGCGTGTCGAGGCCGTAATCGACCACCGACCGCACCCGCCCGGCGGCGATGTCGGCGAGGATTTGCCGGCCGGCGACGATTTCCTCCGGCTTGCGAGGGTTGGAGACGGTGAGCGACACGCGGATTGTGTCGCCGATGCCTCGGCTGATGAGTTGCTCGAACGCGATACGGGTTTTGATGATCCCATCGGGGGGCATGCCCGCTTCGGTCACGCCCAGATGCAACGGCACGTCGGGCCGCGACTCGGCGAAGCAGCGATTTACCTCGATCACTTTGCTGGGGTCGGAATCCTTGAGCGACACGCAGTAGCGCGTAAAGCCCAACTCATCGAGATGGCGACAATGTTCGAGCGCGCT
Organism: Bythopirellula sp.; assembly: GCA_034439695.1. Taxonomy (GTDB): domain Bacteria; phylum Planctomycetota; class Planctomycetia; order Pirellulales; family Lacipirellulaceae; genus Bythopirellula. The sequence goes on from JAWXAV010000024.1 coordinate 2,857, forward strand.
GTCCAGCATGGGGCCGATGGAATCGTCGTCGGGGTATTGATTGCGTTTGTCGGGATCGACGCTGCCACAGTTGACGCCGACGCGGATGGCGCAGTCGTTGTCGGCGGCAACGGTGGCTAGGTAGCGCACCTTGTCCTGCCAGGGCTTGGTGCGTTCGTGGTGATAAAGGTGACCCGGGTTGTAGCGCACTTTGTCGACGTGGGGTGCGACGACCTCGGCGAGGCGGTAGTTTTCTTGGAGATCGACGGAGAGATTCGCTTGGGTTTGTCGCCGGATTTCCGCGAGCGCCGCGGCGTCGCTTTGATTGTCGACCGCGATTCGCACCACATCGGCACCGGCCGCGTGGAGCGCGTTCACTTGGGCCACGGTCGCATCGATATCTTGCGTGTGGGTGGCCGTCATGCTTTGCACGGCGATCGGGTGCTGGCCGCCGATGGTGGCCGTGCCGATGCGAACTGGGCGAGTGGGATTGCGGGGGATGTTCAAAGGGGAAGCTCGTGGGGGAATGGGTAGAACGTAAGGAAATTATACGAAACGTGGCCGCGATGTGTCATCCCGAATGAGGTGCGTGGCGGTGTCCCGGATCGCGTTGCGATCCGGCTGGGGCTTTATTTGAGATTCAGCCAGAGCATTGTCATCGAGTAGCCGTTGAAGAGGGCGTGGGCGGTCATGGAGGGGACGAGCCGATGGGTGCGTTGATAGAGGTAGCCCAGCACGATGCCGAACAGCAACAAAGGGATGGGCGAAACGCCGTGGCCTAAATGGGCGAGGCCGAAGATGGTGCCGCTGGCCAGGATTGGCAGCCAGCCGTGAGGGAGCAGACCTTCGCGGGGGAGTGCGTGGGTTTCGCTCGGAAAAGCTATGATCTCTCTCTCTTCGATTGGGGAAACGTCGGCAAGTTCGTCGGATTCAAGAGGGATTGTGGGTTGGGGCCGTAGCGTGGCGGTTAAGCCCATGAGTTGGTCTTCAAATTTTTCGAGCCAGCCTTGCAGCAGCAGTCGGAAGGCAAATTCTTCGCTTAATGGTGCCGCGATCACGACCATCAGCAGGCCCACGAGCATCATGGTCGGTGTATGAGTTTTTTGGAGGTCGTCGATCAAGGGGTGTTCATTTACGGGTTGCAGAATAATCGTGAGCAAGAACTGCACGACATAAATCGGCACGATCGCCGCCGCGCAGGCGACCGCACCGGCACGAACATCGTGAAGAAGCTCGATTTTATCTTGAGGAAGTCCCAGGTCGTGGTTGTCCGCGCCGACCGAGGAGCGCAGGAACAAACTCACGACCACGACGAAGGCAATCATCAACACGCTCGTCGAGAGGCCGTTAATGACGAAGTCGTTTGTGTCCTCTGCTTGTGCGGGCTCGTTGTCTTCGACAACTTCGACCGTGTGTTCCTCGACAATAGCTTGCTCGGTTGCTTCCGGCTCGGAACTGGTGAGCATGAGCAGAATTCCCATGAAGGGAAAAAGCATAGCCACGAGTGCGATGCCGCCGCCCCAGGGGACGCGGAAGCGGGGTTCGTAGTCGAGTAAGGGGAAACCGGCAATGTGTTTCTGAAAGAGATACAACAGCGCGGCCAGACTTGCCAAGCACGAACCAGCCATCAAAACGAGCGACGCGGGGCTGAGAGAGTCTTCCATGGTCGTCGGGCATCAAGCCGCGCTGAATTTTTGAATCGCGGAGCGGACGTAGCTCACGCCGGAATAGAGCGTGAGCAGCACCATGGCCCAGGCGGAAACGATGAGGCCGTTAGTCATCCAAGTGGGTGGCGCGGTTCGCCAAGAATTGGTCGCTTGATCGACGTAAGTGAGATGGACCATGCTCCACCCCGCTGCCAAGCATTGCAGGGCCATCTTCCATTTGCCAACCCATTTGGCCGAGAAGTCGCCGCCCTGCTGTTCGACGAATGTGCGTAATGCCGTCACGAGTAGTTCCCGACCCGTGACCACCACCGCCATCCAGGCGGCAATGCCGGAAGGCCAAGTGCCGTCATTCAAGGGGGGAACCGCCGCCAGCATGATGAATGTGCCGCAGATCAAGAGCTTGTCGGCGAAGGGGTCCACCACTCGTCCGAACTGGGTGATTTGTTGGTACTTCCGCGCCCAATAGCCGTCGAGCCAATCGGTGCCGACCGTGATGACGAACAGAACGATCGAAGTCTTGTACCAGCCGAGGGGCAGGAACACAAACAAGGCCAAGGCCAACATGATCCGAGCCAACGTGAGTTGGTTAGGGAAATTCCACACCGTGGAAGTCGGAGCTGTGACGGTGGATTCGGACATCGCGACGATGATACAGGGACGGAAAGGAAACCGCTGATGGACGCTAATAAACGCTGATATTCATATCACAACATTCAAACGCAAGAGAGAAATCTAACTTTGTCGAGATGAGGTCGTTGCACATTCCCTCCATTAGCGAAAATCAGCGTCAATTAGCGGTGCGATTATAGTTTTTTATTTTAACGAGGTTCGCCGATTGCGACCCCGATGAGGTCGTATTCGTTGCGAGCCACGATTTCACATTTTACCAGCTTGCCGAGGGAAAGTCCTGGTCCCGAAACGTAGACCACTCCGTCGACATCGGGAGCATCGGCATAGCTGCGTCCGATCCAGGCGTTGGATTCGCCAGGGACGGCGGAATCAAGCAAGACGTCTACTTGCCGACCGATTTGGCTGTCGTTCCACGCGAAGGCGATTTCCTGCTGCACGCCCATCAAATGATCGCGCCGCGTGGTTTTCACCTCCTCGGGGAGATGATCGGGCAATTTCGCCGCGGGGGTGTCAGGCTCATAAGAATAAGTGAACACGCCGAGTCGCTCGAACTTGTGCTGGCGCATGAAATCTTCGAGTTCAACGACATGTTCGTCCGTTTCGCCGGGGAAGCCGGTGATGAAAGTGGTGCGCATGACCAGGTTCGGAATCGAAGCGCGAAGTTTGCCGAGCAGCGTTTCGGTTTCGCTGCGCGTGACCCGCCGCTGCATCCGGCGGAGCATGAGATCGCTGGCGTGTTGGAGCGGCATGTCGAGATAAGGCAAGATCTTTTTACTCGCGGCGATGGTCTCGATCAACTCGTCGCTGAAGTACATCGGGTACAAGTACATCAGCCGAATCCAATCGAGCCCCTCGACTTGCTCCAGTTGCCGCAAGAGTTCAGGGAGTCGCGTTTCGCCGTACAGATCGAGCCCGTAATAAGTGGTGTCCTGGGCGACGACGACCAGCTCGCGCACGCCATCGGCGGCGAGTTCCTGGGCCTCGGCAATGACCGTTTCCATCGGCTTGGTGACATGCTTACCCCGCATCTTGGGAATTGCGCAGAACGTGCAGAGCCGGTCGCAGCCTTCGGAGATTTTCAGAAACGCAAAATGCTTGGGTGTGATCCGCAACCGCTGGTTGTCGGGGAGTGTGTGCGTGGGGGCGGGTTGGAACACGCTCCGCTGCTCGGAGAGCCCGCCGATCAAGCGGTCGGCGACCTTGGTGACTTCCTCACGACCGAATACACCAACGAGTTGGTCGATGCCGGGGCGGTCGACAAGGAGCGATTCTTTTTGCCGTTCGGCGAGGCAGCCGGAGACAATCACGCCGCGGAGTTTGCCCTGGCGTTTGAGTTCGAGCATTTCGTCGATCGCGCCGAACGATTCCTGCCGAGCCTGCTCGATGAAGCCGCAGGTGTTGACGATGGCGAAGTCGGCCCCTTGCGGGTCGTTGACCAACTGATAGCCGTCGAGCTGCAACATGCCGAGCATTCGCTCGCTGTCGACCAGATTTTTGGGACAGCCGAGGCTAATGAAGGCATACCGCCCCTTGGGGCCGGCGCGGTCGGTATCGGTACTATAAGTTGTGGTCACGTAGAGGTTCTGCGGGGAGAGACGAAGGATCGCCGGAACTATTGATGTCGAGGCAGCTTAGGCAATCCCCCATCATACTCGTTGGAGTGGCGGTGGAACAGGAGCGGAAATCGCCTAATGAAACGCTGCACCTATTCCGTCTTTCCCGCGCAGGCGGGAATCTAGGAAGTGGGCGGACTGGTTCCCCGCCTGCGCGGGGATGACGAATATGAGGATTGCAAACCGGCCAGAATGATATAGTATACATATGTATATACTATCAATGCGAGGGCCGTTTGATGCTCACTGAAATTCCCGTCGAACAACTGAAGGACGTCGTCAACGATTGTGCTCAAGTGCTTTTGGCCGAGACGGGTATCGACCGACCCCCGGTCGATGCGTTGTTGATGGCGGAGCGGCTGGGGCTCGTTGTTGCCCAAGACCAACAATCCGACGTGCGGGCCAGGTTTGTGCGGGTGGGGCAGCCCCATCGCGCGGCGCGGGGGACGATTTTGTTGGCTGATGACCCGCGGCCGGAGCGTCGGCATTGGGCCATTGCGCATGAAATTGGCGAGTTTACCGTCCATAGGGTGTTCGGCGAGCTTGGCATCGAACGCAGCGATATTGCAGCGGGAGAGCGGGAGCAGATGGCCAACCACTTGGCCAATGCGCTGCTGTTGCCGTTTGAGTGGTTTCGCGCGGACGGGTTTGCCGTCGATTGGGATTTGTTTGAGCTCAAGCAGATTTACAGTACGGCCAGCCATGAATTGATCGCGCGGCGAATGTTGGCGATGTCGCCCGCGGTGATTGTCACGCTCTTCGATCAGGGGAAATGCGTGTGGCGCAAGAGCAATGTCTTGCGGCGGTCGCCACCGCTGGTGCCCGCCGAGAGTCGGACTTGGCAGGTTGCTCGAGAAACTTGTCAGCCCGCGCAGTATGAGTGCCGCGATTTGCCGGAGGGACTGCGCGATGTGCGGTGCTGGCCGGTGCATGAGCCGGGGTGGCAGCGGGAGATTTTACGGACGGCGCTCGAGGATTGGTGAGCGCCGGCTTAGACCTGGGGAGCGTTTAGACCCGGGGAACGCCGTCCCCGGGCTTTGTGATTTGGAGTAGTGTGTTGACTAGCTCGTTCAGTACGTAGGGTTTGCCCAGGATGGCGGTGCAGCCAATTTTTTGCAAGCGGGAAAAATGTTCCTTGCGAGGGAAATCAAGCAAAACGACCAGCGCGCCTTGCCGTTCGCGGATGGTACTGGCGAAGGATTGCAGTCGCGTGAATTCTGGGGGATCGAGTTGAGCACCGTCCCAGATTCCCACGGCGATTTGCGGGGGAAGTTCCGACTCGTGGCGAGCCCAAACGCATTCCATCCCGTGGGGTTTCAATATCTCGGCAAGCGTCTCGTAAGAAGCGTACATGGGAGCATGAATCACCGCCACGCCGCCTAATTCGTGCTCGAACAACGCGTCGGCAGATCGAGTTATAAGTGGGCCATCCAAACACGGGGGCCAAGTCGTGCAGTTTTTGAGAGTTGCGTGCCACCACGGAACGAGTTCGTACCAGTACAATCGCGAAACCCCGACGAGCGGTTTGCCGGTGCGGAGCTCACCTTCGCACCAAGTGCCGGCGACGACCACGATTTGGGCGAGGGGTACGGCCCGGCGAAGCTGTTCGACTTCGTCTTGTTGGTAAGTTCCCGGCAAAGGTTGCGCGAGCAGGATCAGTTCGGGAAGCATTTGATCCGAATCCAACACCACGCTGGCGGTTTCGCAATCTGCCACGGAGTTCCAGGATCGAGAGTCCGCGATTGGAGTGCGCGCAATGGCAAATTCGCCGCGATCCCAGGGGCCGATTGCAAGGATCTCAAGAGTACTAGGTGCTCGAATCGGTACGACTGCAGGGGATAAACTGGTTATGGTTGGCATGGTCGCTAAGCCGCAAGCGGCTAATCGCTGAGTTCGCTCTCGCGCTGGGAAATCAAATCATGCGCGGCTTTGGCATCGCTGGCTTCGCGTAAGGCGGAGAGCCAATCGGCGTCGGTAATCATCCTGCTCAAGCGGGCAAGAATGCGTAAGTGCTCGTTGTCGTTGGTCGAGCAAATCAGAAAAAAAGTGTCAGTCAGCCCGCTCGTGCCGCCGAAGGGAATTCCCTGGCCGGTAATGCCGAGGGCGAGCACGGCCTCCCCAAGAATCGAAGCTTGCGGGCGGCGGGGATGCAAGAGGGCGACGCCGATGTCGAGCGCCGTGGGATGCATGGCCTCGCGGGCGGTGACCGCTTCGGCCATTTTCGCGGCGTCCCACAGCATGCCCGTGTTGGCGGCGAGTTCCGCCATGCCCGAGATCACGCTGCCGCGCGTGCGGGCCGCGAGCGGGACGGCAACCGCCTCGATCGGCAAGAGCGTCGCGATCGAGATGTCGCCCTCACTCAGCTTGTCGGCACGTTCGAGGCTGGTTTCGAGTTCCGCGAGCTCGCTGTCGTCCGAGAGGCCGATGCGATCTTCGAGCCAATGATGCACCTCGGGTCGCGAGAACCGCCAATCGCCGCCGACACGGCGCGCCGGCAGCTTGCCGCGCTCGGCGAGCTTGATGATTTGCGCGGGCAGCATGTGCATGTAGGCGGCGAGCGCGGCGACGTCGAAATCTTCTTCAGCCACGAGGGATAACTTTCCAATAGCCGTTGAGCGCAAGCTCATGGTTTCGCTGCGAAGGATCCCCCCACGGCTTGCGCCGGGGGCTATTTAGGATTGAATTGCTAGCGTTATTGTCGTGGCAAGCCTGTGGGAATGTCTAGCTCGATTGTGCGTGAAAACCGCGAAGAAACGTGGTTGAATTGTTGCGAGTTTTGTTCAGGGAACTCGCCTTGACACATTTTCGCAAATGAACACAATCCGGCTCGCCCTCGCAGGAAAGCCTACCCAGAGGTTGTCCACCACCGCAAAGGCAGGCGAAGGAACGGATTTCTTCGCGTCGAGCACGTCACGGCAGGTACCACGGCCCCCGCATTGCTAGTGGTGTCAGCCCCCCAGGCAAGGAGGTCTGGCATGATGCACGCGACAAAAACAAATACCGCCGATTTGCACGGTGGCGTCTCTTTGGATCGACTACTGGTCGATGCCACCCGGACCAGTTCGCAGTCCGTGGTTGCCACTTCTTGTACCAGCGATTGGCGGCAGGTGAAGCCGGGCGATGTGTTTGTGGCTCTTTCCGAGCGGCTTGGCCAGGAAGAAGATGGCCATCCCTATGTTCGTGAAGCGGTGGACCGTGGCGCGATTGCCGTTATCTGCGAAGAACCGGTGCCCGTGTTTGAGGTGCCAACTTACATCGTGGCCGATAGCCGGGTGGCTTACGGTCAACTGTGCCAAGCGATTTCTGGGCATCCGCATTTGGACGTTCCCGTGATCGCAGTAACTGGTACACACGGCAAGTCGACCGTGATTGCCCTGTTGGATTCAATCTTCGCCTTAGCCGGCAAGCATTGTGGCAAAATCAGCGGGCTCGGATGTTACGACGGCATGTCGCACAGCGCGGGCATCGAAGTTCCCAGCGCTCCTGAATTGGCTTCACGACTTGAGCGCATGGTTGCGGCCGGTTGCACTCATGCCTTAGTGGAAGTGTCGAGCGAAGCCATCGCCCAATCGGCCTTCGCGGGGATTGCCTTTGATGCGGTATGTATCACCAACGTGTCGGATGCTCATCTCGAACTGCACAATTCCGTACAAAGTTACCGCAATCTCAAGCGACGGATTCTCGAATCCTTGGATCCTGCTGGCGTGGCCGTGTTTAATGCCGACGATCCCGTAAGCAGCAAATGGCTGACGCACGTTGATGGCCCCGTGCTCACCTTTGGCACGAAGGGGCAAGCCGAGGTTTCGGCCTACGTGATCGAACAACACGCGAACGAACAAGTCTTTATGATTTCCGCTGGCAGCCAATCGGCTGCCGTGCGAACGTCGATGGTTGGTCAGCATCATGTTTCGAACTGTTTGGCGGCTGCGGCCATCGCGTTGTCCTACGGCATCGACCTGCAATTGATTGCCGCAGGGATCGAGTCCGTGGAAAAACTGCCAGGACGCATGGAACGCGTCGATTGTGGGCAGGGTTTTCCTGTGTTTGTTGACGCTGCCGATACCGCCGAATCATTGCGTGCGAGCTTGCGAACGGCTCGGCAGTTGAGCACCGGTCGCGTGGTGTGCGTGCTGGGTGATCCGGGACACGCCACTTATTCCGAACAACTGGCCGTGGCTCATGTGGTGAGCCGCTTGGCTGATCTCGCGATTGTAGCCCGCGCGTTTCCCGAGGAGGAAACCGCCGTGGCCGATAGCGAACAGCGTGCCACCGTGGAAATCGTCGCCGACCGGGCCGAAGCCATCGCTTGTGCGGTTGCCATGGCTCAAGAAGGGGACGTGGTTGTGATTGCCGGCTGTCGCTGGGAACCGCAGCACGCTTATGGAACGTTTGCCGTGAACAAAGAAGAGGGCGACGCCGCTTTGACACGCCACCTGTTGTATGCCCGGGTGAAGCAACCGCTGCTTCGCTTGGTTGGTTAATTTGTTATCGCTTAAAGTTTTCGTCGCTTGAATGATAGGACCCGGTTTCATCATGGAATGGATTGATACTCTTATGTTAGAGCCCACCCCCAAACACAAAGTCACGCATCTGCGTATTCATCGCGAAGCGATGCAGGTACGCGTTGCGCAAGGAACGTCGCTATTGTGTGCGAATATCGTGACGCATCAAGAAACCACCGAAGCCCTGGAGCTACTGCGAGGATTCAGGACCACCGGTCGGCGCTTGGTGCTGTGTGATACGTCACAGATCAGTGCGAGTCGACAGCTTGGGCAAGCGATTGTTGCCGAGGGGGGTGCTTCGGTGTTGGTGAGTTGTGGCATGACTGGCCGCGAGGTTGCTATCGGTGCCCGCGACGCTGGACTTGATCTTGCGAACGTTGTCGTTTGTCGCGATAGTCGTGCCGCTTGCGAGTTGCTGGCCTGTCGACTGCTGCCAGGAGACATGGTGCTTTTATTGGGTGTCGATCAAGAGTCCTGCGACCACTTGGTTGATTTACTCGACGACCGTGCTCAGTTCACCTTATCGGCCGCGGCCTAAGCCATTGGAAATCATGTGTAAAACTGTTGAAGCTTCATCGTTAGTTTGTTGGATTGCGGGGTTTGACAAACTGCCCTCCCTGGGGTCGGAGCATTATAACCTGTCCGAGGCAACTTCTGGGTCAGTTGCCTGACAGGTGCTTCACGATGAAGCTTATGTCTGAGCGCCGGGGTAACGCATCGCGTTGCCCCGGTTGCTCAGCGGATTTTCTCAATCACCCGTAGATCATTGCTGCCATGACCGCATCACCTCATATCATGTTCGCTGGTGGGGGGGCACAGGGACAATTGTTTCCCGGCATTGCCGTGGCGGCGCATGTCGCTGAACTGATTCCCCAGGCTGCAATTTCTTTTGCGGGTCCGGGCCGCTGTCGTGAAAAACATTCGGTGCGTTCCGCCGGCTACCAGTATGTGACCGTGCCGTCACAACCTTTGCCGCGAAATCCCATGCAGGCGTTGCGATTCGTGACCGACAACATCGTCGGTTACTGTGCCGCGAAATGGATTTTGCGCGAACAGCAAGTAACACTCGTGGTCGGCTTGGGTGGTCACACCAGCACCGCCGTCGTGCGTGCCGCCGCGGAGCGAGGCATTCCGTTTATCATGCTCGAGCAAAACTCCGTGCCGAGCCGCACCACGCGCTGGCTCGCGCGGGCCGCGCGCATGGTCTGCGTCGCGTTCGAGGAAACCAAGCCTCATCTCCATATGCAAGCTCCGGTGAAAGTGACGGGCAATCCGGTTCGACCCGCTTTTGAGGCATTATTCTCGCGGCTGCAGCAAAAGCGTTCCGCCGATGGCGGTGCTAGTAGCCCCAATCGCCAGAAGCGAATCGTGATTCTCGGCGGAGCTGGGGGCGCTCGATCGCTCAATGAAGCGATTCCCTCCGCCTTGAAGCAACTCAGTGATTGCCTTGTCGATTGGCAGATCGTGCATCAAACGGGCGAAGGACAACTCCAGGAAACGGAACGACGCTATCGTCAACTGGGTGTGCCAGCCCTGGCAGTGACGTATATCGACGAAATCGCGTCGGTCATGTTTGAAAGCGATGTGGTAGTCTGCCGATCAAGTGGCACGACGCTCGCCGAACTCGCACTCGCCGGCGTACCGGCCTTGCTCGTGCCGTATGCCCACTCGCGCGAGGATCAGCAGCTAGCGAATGCCAAAGTCTACGCGGCCTCGCGAGCTTGTCGCCTGATCGACGAAACCTCGCAAGCCGGTTCACTCGACAAGGCGTTAGCGCGGGAGCTTATGTCACTGATTATCGACGAGAATCTGCGCAAGACCATGTCGCTCAACATGCGCGGCTTGGCTCGGCCTCGTGCGTCAGCGGAAATCGCTTCGGCGATTCGAGAGGCACTCTACGGCACGCGCAGCGCAGCGGCGGCGTAACTTCTTCAGTAGCCGCGATCAGACTTGATCGCAGGTTCTGGGAGACCGGCGATCAAGTCTGATCGCGGCTAATCCATTTAATGTCCGTACACGTCTTCGCTCACTTTGCCGCGGAAAGTCCAATACACGACTGCCGTGTAGGTGACCACCAAAGGCATGCCGATGAAGGCGATGATGAGCATGATTCCCAGAGTCTTCTGGCTCGAAGCAGCGGTGTAGACCGTCAGGCTGAATTCCGGATCGTTGCTGGCGGTGACGAGATTGGGAAAGATGGCCACGCCCAGCAGCGTCACTTGGCAAAGAATTCCCAAGGCCGACGATAAGAAGGCTTGGCCGATCCTGTGATTGAAAATACAGCGCGGGATGTTGGCCATGGCCAGCACGTTGAGCACCACAACTCCCAGCGCCCAGGGGGCTTCGTGAAAATTGGCCGTGGCGCGCGGGATTTCGACCAGGGTGTACATCGTCGCCAGATTCCAGAGTACGAGATAGAGTCCCCAGGCGTGCCATATCCAGCGGTAGAAGAGCCGTTGGATACCCCCTTCGGTTTTCATGTGGAGATACAAGCCGCCGTGGAGCGCGAACATCGCGACGGTGAGCAGTCCAATCAGAAGCGGATAAGGGCCGAGCAAATCAAAAATGTCGCCGGTGAATTCGCCGCGCTCGTCGAGGGGAATTCCCAACAGTCCGTTGGCGGTGGTGACGCCGAATAAAAACGTCGCCACGAGGCTCGCTCCAAAGAAAGCAAAATCCCACAGCCGTCGCCATTGCTGCGATTCGACCTTGTTGCGAAATTCGAGGCTTACGCCCCGGAAAATCAGGCAGAACAACAGCAACATAAACGGCGTGTAAAACGCCGAGAAAATCGTGGCATACGCTTCGGGAAACGCGGCAAAGAGCGCCCCGCCAAACGTGACGAGCCATACTTCGTTGCCATCCCAGATGGGACCGATGGAGCCCATGACCAAGCGCCGTTCTTCATCAGTGCGTGCCAAAGGATGCAAGATGCCAACGCCCAGATCAAACCCATCGAGAATCGCGTAACCCGCGAGTAGGATTCCCAGCAGCACAAACCAAATCAGATTGAGGTCCATGAGTGTGCCCTTATTTCTTCTTCGCATCCGTGAGCGATTCGCGATGTTCGACGCGCGCGCCTGCCGCGCCCAGCGCTCCGCCCGCTTTGTCGGTGGTGACTTCAGTTACCACCTCCTCTGGCCCGGCCTTGATCTTTTGATGCAACACGTAGACCCAGACAATAAAGAGCAGAATGTAAATCGCGGCGAACATAATGATCGAGCCTACCACCTGCTCGGCGGTAATGGCGGCGGAGACGGCCTTCGTGGTGCGGAGACCATCCTGTTCCTTGTAGACAAATTGGCCGGCGTCATTGATCAGTCGCTCGCCTGTTTCAGTCGTCTCGAACGGCGGATAGACAATCCACGGTTGCCGGCCGACTTCGGCGGCGACCCAGCCCGCCTCGTTGGCAATAAACGCGGGGATCACCGCCCACACAAAGACCCACATCAGCCACCGCCGCTGGAAGAGCGAATCCCGCAACCGCAACACCGTGGCGAGGACCGTGATTCCAATAAAAAACACGCCGATGCCGATCATGATGTGATAACTAAAAAACGAAATCGCCACCGGTGGCCGATCTTCTTCGCGGAAGCGATCCAGGCCTATGACCGAGGCATCAGGATCGTTGAACAGCAACATGCTTAAGCCGCCGGGAATCGCGATGTTGCCGCGGACAGTTTCGGTTTTCTCGTCGGGAAAACCGATGATGCTCATATCGGCGGGGCCGGTTTTGAAGTGGGCTTCAAAAGCGGCAAGTTTGGCGGGCTGGGTTTCATAAACCTTGTGAGCCTGAAAGTGTCCGCTCACGAGCATCGCCAGACTGGAAACAGTCGCGAGCCACAAGCCGCCGGTGAACGAGCGTTTGGCAAACTCGTGGTGTTTTTCTTTGAGCAAATACCACGCTGAGATGCTCATCACAAACGCGGCCCCCAAGATAAAGCAGCCGAGCCACACATGGACCAAGCGATTCATGCTCGAAGGATTGAACACCATCGCCCAGAAGTCGGTGATTTCCGCGCGGCGGATCACTTCGCCATTCACGACCCAAGGCTTGCCGTCGCGCATCATCGGCACGATGTGATGGCCGGCCGGGGTTTGCTGCCAACTGTTGGCGACCGTGATCCAGATGGAACTGAAAATCGAACCGAGCGAGACCATCAACGCGGCAAAGAAATGGAAACGTGGACTCACTTTATCCCAACCAAACACCAATACCGCGAGAAAACCTGATTCCAAAAAAAACGCAAAGATGCCTTCCGCGGCCAGCGCCGAGCCGAACACGTCGCCCACGAACCGCGAATAGGTGGCCCAGTTCGTGCCGAACTCAAATTCCATGACAATGCCTGTGGCAACGCCGATGGCGAAGTTCACCGCGAAAATCTTCGTCCAAAACCGGGCTGCTTGTTCGTAGATCGGCTCCCGCGTCCGCAAATACTGGCCTTCGAGATAAACCAGCACCACCCCGATGCCAATCGTGAGTGGGGGGAACAGATAGTGGAACATGATGGTCAGCGCGAATTGAATCCGCGAGAGCATCACCACATCAAGGTCGGCTAGGAGAAACATTTCGGCAAGGAAACAAATAGCGAAATGTGGATTAAAAATGTTGCCTACCGTTGTGGCAATTCGGCTCGGGTTGATTCGTCGTCGGCGAGTTGAATCGCCAGTCGCTTTTCAATGGTTTTCAAGCGAATCTTGGTGGCCACGCTTAATATCCAGCCGTCGTGCCCTGGATCGGCCAACCGGTAAGTCTGAGTTACGGTATCCAATAAGTACAACTCAATCTGTTTAGAGTCACGTCCGATGATCCACACCTCGGGAACTCCAAGCCGGGCATAGAACTCCAATTTTTCGTAGGCCTCGTCACGCGGGCTGTGGATCTCGACACAGACCAGCGGAGGCCCTTCGATATAAGTGCCTTTATCGTAGTCGGCACGCTCAGCCGTTGTGAGGACCAAATCAGGAATGCGATAGTCGTGGGGCCAACCACCTGGTAGGGCCATGTTTCGATCCGGATAAACTTCTTGCTCCGGAGAACTTCTCCAATTAAGGAAAAGCCAAACGCCCAATTGGAGGGCTAAACTTTGATGATCCCGATGAGGCACGGCATTCATATGCACCACTCCATCCCACATTTCGTCGTAGCGATCATGGCCCAAGCGATGGCGTTCTTCAAGAAGACCCGGGGGGGCCTCCGCGGCGAAAAGTTTCATGAAATGTTCCTCGCAGCAATTGCTAGATGTGCCCATGCTATCATAACAGATAGATTGCTGGAATGATTGATCTTTTCGTAGAAGCTGCTTCAAAACCGTGGGCTAGCGCCCAGCGGCTGATGAAATCAGCCGCCACGCGCTAGCGTCCGGTTTTTTTGAAATTGCCTCTAAGTGCATTTTTTATAGAAGCTTTCGTACCGTGCCCGGGACGATGGGCTTGTGACGCAGCGAACTCGCGACGGCGGCGAAGCAGAGTTCCAAACTGCGCAGATTGTTGCGAGCGCTGTGCGAGGGTTGCCGACCTTCCTCGATCGCGCATAAGAGTTCCCCCATCGTGCCGTGGAAGCCATCGGGAAACCATGTTCCTTTAATCTTTGGCGAGAGGATGCCGTCGTCGGTGACGATCTCGATGCGTTGCCCGGCGAGGTTGACCCCCGACGATCGAATCAGGCCTTGGCTACCAGAAATGAGCGTACGATCCCAAGAACCATTGGGCACATGGCCATCGAAAGCCAGCGTCGCTTGGGCGTTTTCGTATTCGATCAGTACCTGCCCCAACAGTGCGGGCATGATGGTTTGTCCCTTCGTGCGCGCGGCGGAGGCATAAACCCGCGTGGGGATGTTCTCGCCCATGACCGTCGCGAGAAAATCGAACCAATGAATCGCGAAATCATACAGAATCAATTGCTCGACATGCTCGAACGCGGTCCCCTTCACCCAACTGTGATCCCAATGCACGCCGCAATGGACACCGACGATATCGCCCAAGATTCCCGAGCGCGCCGCTTCACGGAGATAACTAAAATGCGGTGCCCAACGACCGTTTTGATTGACGGCCAAGAGCACGCCCATTTTGTCGGCGAGGTCCGCCAGTTTTTCTCCCACGTCGAGGTCCAACACATACGGCTTTTGGCTCAGCACATGCTTGCCCGCTTTCAGGCAATCTCGGATGATGGCCGGACGCACGGCGGGGTGCGTGGTGACATCAACGACTTCAATGTTCGGCAGCTTTAGCACTTCACGATAATCGGTGAACACTTGCGCCTCGGGATAAAATTCCTTACGGCGTTTCTCGGCATTTTCACGCTGGACATCACAAAGCGCCGTCACGCGATAACCCGCCGCGACGTAAGCCGTGAGATGATGCTTGGTGATCCCGCCGCAAGCGATCACGGCGATCTCGGGCGAGTATTTTTTCGGATCGCGCGGCAAGTACGGCAGATGGGGAAACGCGAGTTTCTTCGCGTGCTTTTTGGGGGCGGGTTTCTTGGTCATGGGGTGAAGGTCATCAAGGTCGGTTAGGTCGGTTGAACGGCAGTCCTAGCTTAGCAACTCGGGGAAAGAATCGCCAAGCGGGAAGAAGCACTCTGTATCGCAGTGACGGCTGCGTTAGCCCGATGGCTGAGTCGCTTTAACGCACTAACATGCGCGATAAAATCCTTCAGCGCAAGTCAAAAAAAAGGTAAGCTCAAATGGCCTGCCGAACAGGCGTTATTCTGACCCCACTATTTTGTTCCGCCTACGCACAGGAAAAGTTGCGTCGTTGTCAACAGATATTTTTTGTGCCAATGAAGAAGGGGTTGGGGGCTAGGATTTGGGGACTCGTTTGCGAAATTCCTCCCCAGCCCCAAGCCCCCAGATCCCATTCGCAAAGTTGGCCAAAAATCATAAAAGAAATGGCCACACGCATGTGCTAAAATACACCTCGTTCACGGCGAGGGGCTGTTTCCTTGTTGTGGCGTCGCATAGGTACGTTCGCCAATCGGCCGGCCATCGTCTGGGCACCTGTCTTTGTCTTCGACCGCAGGTGTTTGGGCACCGATTTCTCGAGAAGTGATGTCACGAACGAAACGTCAGCGACAACAGGCCACAAACAGTTCCGAGTCACGAACAAGTTGTGCCCGTGGGCGCCCACGGTTTTCGATTTGTCCTTGGTCAGTCGTCCGTGGTCAGTAGCAAACAACTGACCACGGACCACTGACAACCAACCATAGAGTCATCCTGAGAGAGGCTCGCCGACCGAAGGATCTGCTTTGAGTTCTCTCACGCATTCAAACTACGCGAGAGTGGAAGCCAGATTCTTCCAGTCGCGGAGCTCCTGTCAGAATGACATATTGCGCCAAACCAATCCCAACGGATTGGCTACTTGTATGCGCCAGAGAGTAACACAACCTTGGAAAGTCGTGCCACAATATCTTGTGGCAATTGCTCCAGCGCGCGTAAAAAACGAAGGTTTTTTCCAGCGCAACCACAACATCTAGTGGCTCTGGCAAACCCAGCAACTACATGATGTGTTCTCACGCACTGTTTCGATAAACAAAAAGAGCCCAACCGCTCGCGCGATGGGCTACATATTGTGGTCCGAGTGACCGGTAAACACTAGACGGCAAGGGTCGCGTCGATTTCTTTCTCGACTTGTGCGATCTGCTCGCTCGCGCGGAATTGGTTGGCCAGCAATTGCCGACCCTTTTCGGTCCAGACGCCAATGCTCCGCAGCGGGGCATTCGACTCTTTGCAAAGGAACGTGACTTGTTTGGGAGTGAGCGATTGAATCTCGATGGCGTCGTTACGGCGGGTAAACTCCACCGCAAACGCCACCTGGCGATTATTCTCTTCATCCTCCCAATGGGTTTCAATCGTGTGCATGTTTGGTCGCTCCCAAAAATTGTGTACGATAACTGCCCCCTAACCCAGCATGGGTCAACGAGGACTGGAAAAACAGCTTAGTATAATCACGGCTTCGGCTGCCGCAGCCCCAAAATCGCGTCGAACTCGCCGCTTTGGGGAAATTACTCAACACTTTACGGCGATAACACCCGGCTGTTCATGAAAGCTTAATAATCACACGCTGCCGGCATCAGTCAACTCGATCCACGAACATCCAGCCATTGTCAGCCACGTTGAACAGCGGACGGAAGGGGCTTACGTTTCCTTCGCGGGCCCTTCGGCCCCAGTGCCAAACCAAGTTGATGCCAAGGTTCCAGGACTCTTGAGAAACCCCGGGCAAGCCATCTTCATCATCTGGAATCAGGTAATTAAAGCCGGTTTGCACCGACCAACGATCGTTGAGCGGAGCATAAAAATCAGCCCCCAAAATGCCTTCGCCGTCGTCCGAAGCACCACCCCAAATGCGAGCCTGGTTGCCACCTTTCATGTTCCAACGGTAAAAGCCGCAATATTGGCCCGTGGTTTCAAAGGTGTTGGCACCCACGGTGTCGTCATTCGTGGCACTCGCTCCCCAAAAGCCGAGTTCGCGGCCGCGCGGGGTTTTCAGGCTCAGTTCGTACCGCACCTGGTGCAGGGAAACATCCTCATCCAAATCGTCGTTCATCGAATCCCACACCGCCCCGAATTGCAGGCCGGATTGAGTGCGTTTGAACATGCCTGCGGTCACAAATTGTTGACCCCGGTCATCAGACGAGGTCTCCGTACCGTGGAGTCGACTTTGGACCGCCTGAAAACCAAGCTGATAGTTCAAATCAGGAAACAAGAAACCCAGGAAGGGTGCGCGACCACTCAAATTAATGCCTTCTTGAAAACCGAAATTGGAATCACTCCGTCCGGCCGGAATAAAATCTCGCGGACCGCGGAACCCATGCACGCCACCCCAAAAAGTGACATCCTGGAGACGCGGAAGACAAACAGGGAAGCACCAATAGTCAGGGCCTCGGGGACGCACGCAGTCACCGCAACCGGCAACACCGCAGCTCGGCTCGGCACAGCCGCAGCCTGGATCCATCATCCCGCAACCGGGATCCATGGCACCACAGCCGGGTTCACACAGGCACGAATCGCATTGGCAGCCCGACATATGGGATTCGCCCATCATCATGTGCCCTTGCTGGCCCATTGGCATCGAGTCCATGTAAACAGGCTCTTCCCAAGTTTCGGCCTCGGTGGTCATGGGGAGTTCTTCGCTTTGAGCGCGACGAACTCGCGTGTCACGTTTGACAACAGGTTGTTTAGCAACTTGCGGCGCGGAAATTGGAGCAGCAGGTTTCCGCGCTTGCGTCTTCGCGGCCACCTTTTTCACGGCAGGCTGCTTGGCAACCGGATTCGGAGCCGACTGAGCAACCACTTGCTTTACAGGCTGTGCAACAGGCTGCGAGGGCGCGCGGAACTTCTGTTGCGAAGTGGCATGCGTCGCTTCGCCAGCGCGTCCTGGTCGTTGAAATTGGAGCGAGTTGTCCTGGGCGGTCGCGCTGACTATGCAGAACGACGTGGCCAACAGACCGTTGAAGAGAAGCTTTACGCTGCGGAGTCGGGAGCTAATCATCGATGCCTCTCAGGCCACCATCGCGAAGTTTTCGACGATGGTTTTGCCTTGGAGATCGACGCAACAGAGCGGGACTTGGTTGAAAGTTTCAACGATGCCAGCACAAATTGCGTCTCGGTAGCCCCCCCGAGAACAAAACGTGTACTTGGGTTATCGGCCCGTCAAAGTTGGCACTTTCAGAAAACTTCCTACAATCGGCAAAGTTTTTCAGCAGCACAGATAGCATCGAATCAAACGAGGGCTCTTGAGCAGTGAACCACTGAAAAAACACAGGATTTCGCGCGTTTGCAAACTGTCGTGAATACATTATTTCGAGCAAATTTTTGGTTTTTTTAATCGATCTTACATTTGGATTTCTGATGCTACTAATGCGCAAATTGTTTGCTAGCAATAGCTTGTGAAGATGTTATTCGGCACAAGCGATAGGGCCTGACATCCCTCGGAATGGCAAGTCGATGTTGCCTGCATTGAAATCGGAGTCGATACTATTAATAGAGGCAGCGCGATGAATGCCAATTATCGTGCGGCACCTATGGGGCAACGCCAGACGACACGCCCCCACCGGATAGAGAAAATTCTCCACGCTCTTTGCCAACCTTCACTTAGGTACGCCCACTCGCTAGTAAGCCAGGGTTCGCTCAATCCTCCAGCAGAGCTTACTAGTCTCGCGTCACTCGGCACACGATTTTTTTGAGTGTCGACTCCCCGCCTCACGCTAACGATGCCCGACTGCATTTGTTGGCTGATCACACGCCACTCCCCGCTCGTGTGAACCCCGCGAGAACCCTTGAGCGAGCAAGTGTCTCTAAGTGTTTGCGCAAGGATGCGCCGACGAGTTGAACAAAGCGCGCTTGAAAACATGCACCTACTAAGGAGACGTACGTCCCCGCTGAGTATTTATTCGCTTTCCTAACAACCCCTATATCCCCAAGCATCTGAGAGGAATCGCGCGACGCCGACCTCCGGCAACCGAGGGCGACCGTCACGCCAAGGAGCACTACGATGGTCAATGGAAGTGAAATCATTTCGATTATTTCGCAACGCCAGGACCGTGATCAATTCCGTCGTAAGAATTGGATCGGTACCTTCGAAGAATATCTAGACATCGTCCGCCATAATCCCAAGGTCACGCGGACCGCGTATCAACGCATTTACGACATGATTCTTTCTTACGGCGTCGACGTCGTGAACAAGGGCCGGGAGAAGGAACATCACTACCATTTCTTTGACGACCCCTCAAACGACGGCCACGACGCCGTGTATGGCCTCCGTGGGCCGCTGCACCTGCTAGTAAGTGCCCTGAAAAGCGCAGCTTACGAGTACGGTATTGAAAAGCGCGTGCTGCTGCTGCACGGTCCCGTTGGGAGCAGCAAGAGCACAATCGTGCGGCTGTTGAAGCAGGGTTTGCAGCGTTACAGCGAAACTGACGACGGGGCGCTGTTCACGCTGGGTTGGGTGAACGAAGAAGACCCCGAGGACGTTCATTGGTGCCCCATGAACGAGGAACCGCTGCACCTGATTCCCGAGCGCTTCCGCGACGACGTGGCGGCGAGCCTTAACGAAGGCAAGAAGGATAGCGATAACACGGTCCGCATTCGCGGGGAACTCGATCCTTACTGCCGGTTTATGTACCAGCAGAGGCTAAAAAAATACGACGGCGACTGGACCCGTGTGATTCAAGATATCCGCGTGAAGCGCGTGATTTTGAGCGAGAAAGACCGCGTCGGCATTGGCACGTTCCAACCGAAGGACGAAAAAAACCAAGACGCCACGGAGCTGACCGGCGACATCAATTATCGCAAAATTGCCGTCTATGGCAGCGACAGCGATCCGCGGGCGTTCAATTTCGATGGCGAATTCAACGTGGCCAATCGCGGCATTATCGAGTTTGTCGAAGTCTTGAAGCTGGACGTGGCGTTTCTTTACGATCTTCTCGGCGCGAGCCAGGAACATCGCATCAAGCCAAAGAAATTTGCTCAGACCGACATCGACGAAGTCATTATTGGTCACACGAACGAGCCGGAATATCGCCGGCTCAAGAACAATGAGTTCATGGAAGCGCTACGCGATCGGACCGTGAAGATCGACATTCCTTACGTGACGACGCTCGAACACGAAAAAAAGATTTACGAGAAGGATTACAACCAAGGCACGGTCAAGGACCGGCACATTGCGCCGCACACGATTGAAATGGCGGCTATGTGGGCGATTCTTACACGACTCGAAGAACCCAAGCACGCTGGCCTTTCGCGGCTCCAAAAGCTCAAGTTGTATAACGGCAAAAGTTTGCCTGGTTTTACCGAGGAAAATATCGCCGAACTTCGCGATCAGGCGCATAACGAGGGTTTGGTGGGTATCTCGCCCCGCTACGTGCAAGACAAGATTTCCAACGCCTTGGTGGCTCATCCCGAAGCGCGTTCGATCAATCCCTTCATGGTGCTTAACGAACTGGAGAGCGGGCTCAAGCATCACAGCCTGATCAACGACGAAGAACTAAAGCAAGAATACCGTGATCTTTTGGGCGTGGTGAAGGAAGAGTACGAGAACATCGTCAAACTCGAAGTGCAGCGGGCCATCGCCGCCGACGAAGACGCCCTGATGCGGCTCTGCGGCAACTACATCGACAACATCAAGGCGTACACCCAGAAGGAAAAAGTTAAAAATCCGTTCACCGGCCAGTACG
This sequence comes from Bythopirellula sp., assembly GCA_034439695.1. Classification (GTDB taxonomy): domain Bacteria; phylum Planctomycetota; class Planctomycetia; order Pirellulales; family Lacipirellulaceae; genus Bythopirellula. The sequence continues at coordinate 23,423 of JAWXAV010000024.1, forward strand.
AAGAGCCTGATGAGCGCTTGATGCGGTCGATCGAGGAGAAAATCGACATTCCCGACAGCCGCAAGGATGACTTCCGACGCGAGATCATGAATTACATCGGCGCGCTTTCGATTGACGGTAGAAAGTTTGATTACAAAACCAACGAGCGACTCAACAAAGCCTTGGAGCTCAAGCTATTTGAGGATCAGAAGGATTCGATCAAACTCACGAGCTTGGTTTCCAATGTGATTGATGCCGACACGCAAAAGAAGATCGACGTGGTGAAGGGACGTTTGATCCGCGACCACGGCTACGACGATGAAAGTGCCACGGACGTCTTGAACTACGTGGCGAGCATTTTTGCTCGTGGGGATGCTAAAGAGAAGCACTAGGAAGTAGCACCATGGTGATGGATATTGAGCGCGACCGACGTCGCTTCAAGCAGATTGTGCGCGGGCGGATTCGGCAGAATCTGCGCAAGTACATCACCCACGGCGAAATGATTGGCCGTAAGGGCCGTGATGCGGTGAGCATTCCCGTTCCACAGCTCGATGTGCCCCACTTCAAATATGGCAAGAACGGCTCCGGCGGCGTTGGCCAAGGAGATGGCGATGTTGGTGACCCACTCGGCAAAGGGGACGGCAACGAAGGGGCTGGCAGTGCTGGGAGCGAACCCGGTTCGGGGCACTTGATGGAAGTGGAGGTGTCGCTCGATGAGCTCGCGCAAATGCTGGGCGAGGAATTGGAATTGCCCCGAATCGAGCCCAAAGGCACGGCCAATATCGAGAATGAAAAAGCCAAGTACAACAGCATCCGTCAAACCGGTCCCGAATCGCTCAAGCATTTCAAGAAAACTTATCTACGGGCGATGAAGCGGCAAATCTCCACAGGGAACTATGCCCCCGACGATCCGTACATTGTGCCGATCAAGGGGGACAAGCAGTACCGCTCGTGGAACGACGTGCCGCTGCCCGAGGTCAATGCGGTAGCAATTTATCTGATGGACGTATCGGGCTCGATGACCGACGAGCAGAAGGAAATCGTTCGTAACGAAGCGTTTTGGATCGATGCCTGGCTGACCCACCAATATAAGGGAATCGAAAAGCGTTACATCATCCACGACGCCGTGGCTAAGGAAGTCGACGAGCACACCTTTTACCACACCCGTGAGAGTGGTGGCACGAGGATTAGCTCGGCCTACAAGGTGTGCGCGGACTTAATTGAACACTCGTTCCCGGTTTCAGAATGGAACATTTATTGCTTTCAGTTTTCTGATGGAGACAACTGGGGCGATGACAACCGTGTGGCCTTCGATATCCTCGGTCAGCGGCTGCTGCCGGTGGTGAATGCCTTTTGCTACGGGCAAGTCGAAAGTCCCTACGGCAGCGGCGATTTTATCGACGCCTTGCAAAAACAGTACAGCGCTCATCCGTCGCTAATCCTGTCGGAGATTCCCGACAAGGACGCGATTTATCAATCCATCAAGACTTTTTTGGGGAAAGGGAAGTGAAATGGTTAGTACCGCCGAAACGGCGCACCGCTATCGGGTGCGCGTGGGTCACATGGAGGTTTTTGTTGTCGCCCAGAACGAAACCGAGGCAATTGACCTTGCGCGCCGCGCCTTCGCCCAGGAATTGCCGAGGTTTTATGACTTGATCCGTGCGCTCGAGTCCTCGCGGTTTGAACTACAGAAGGCGGCGTAGCGCTGCTTCCCAGGAAACCAACATGGCTCTTTCGGAACTAGGTAACTTGACTCCCGAACTAGCCGCCATTCAGGCGGAGATTGAAGCCTACGCCGCCGGTCATGGCCTGGATTTCTATCCGACGATCTTTGAATTGATCGACGCCGACCAACTCAACGCGATTGCTGCGCGAGGGGGCTTTCCAACGCGGTTTCCCCATTGGCGGTTCGGCATGGAATACGAGCAGCTCAACAAAGGCTACCACTACGGGCTGCAAAAAATCTACGAAATGGTCATCAACAATAACCCCTGCTACGCCTACTTAATGCGTAGCAACGGCTTAATCGACCAAAAGCTGGTGATGGCCCACGTCTACGGCCACTGCGATTTCTTCAAGAACAACCAGTGGTTTGCCCACACCAGTCGCAAGATGATGGACGAAATGGCGAACCACGGCAACCGGATTCGCCGGTACATGGATGAGGTCGGTATCGAAAAGGTCGAGAGTTTTATCGACACCTGCCTGAGCATCGAAGATTTGATCGACATTCACTCACCGTTCATCCGCCGCCGCGATCTGAAGAATCGCTACGATTTTTCCGCGGAAGAGAAGCCAGACCGCAAAGAACTCGCGCGGTTTGAGGCCAAAAACTATATGGACCCGTTCATCAATCCTCGCAACCGCCGAACGAGCGAGGAGCAGGAAGAGCCGGCACCCGCTCGCAAAGTCCCCGAGCGACCCGAACGTGACGTGATGCTGTTCTTGCTGGAACACGCACCGCTCAACAGTTGGCAGGCCGATGTGCTGGCGATTCTGCGAGACGAGTCTTACTATTTCGCCCCGCAAGCGCAAACCAAGATCATGAACGAGGGTTGGGCCAGCTATTGGCATTCGACGATCATGATTCGCCAGGGCCTCACGGCGGCCGACGTAATCAATTACTGCGATCACCATAGCGGCACACTGGCGAGTTCCCCCACGCAACTCAATCCCTACAAAGTCGGCATCGAGTTGTTTCGCAACATCGAAGATCGCTGGAATCGCGGGGCGTTTGGCTCGGAATACGAAAACTGCGATGACCACCGTGTGCGGGAAACGTGGAACACTGACGCGGGACGTGGCCGCGAGAAAATTTTTGAAGTCCGCAAGATTCACAACGATCTCACATTTATCGACGAGTTTCTCACGCTCGAATTCGTTCGCGAGCACAAGCTGTTTCGTTTCGGCTACAACTCGCGGAGCGACGTGTACGAAATCGAAAGCCGCGAGTTTCCCCAGGTCAAGCAACAGTTGCTCAACAGCCTTACCAACCGTGGTCGGCCGATCATCGCAGTGGTGGACGGGAATTACAAAAATCGGGGTGAATTGTACCTCGAACATAAGTTCTCGGGCGTAGAATTACAGATGGATTACGCCCGCGACACGCTGGAGAACTTACAACGCCTCTGGGGTCGGCCAGTCCACTTGGAGACGTGCCTAGAGGACGCGCGGGCCGTGTTGTCGTTTGATGGGTCCGAGCATGAATTCGAGAAAGGAGAAGCGATCGAACTGCTCGACGAAACGGAAGGTCGGATATGAAACTTCGCGACGATTTTTTGCAGGAATTGCGTAACTTGATCGGCCAGACGCAGCAGCGGGCCATCGCCTACGAAGGTCAGCGGATCGTGAGATGCCATGTCGAACAGTGCAACGCACTCTCGGCGGCTGTTACGGACTTTGCGTTGGAAACTGCTGAATTGGCTAGCGCGGATATCGCCAAGTTGGAAGCAGCCAGTCAGGCGCTTTGCCAGCGCGTGACCTATTTGCTTGAACCGATTTCGCCCATCGAGGTTGATTCCACCGGTTGCGTGGTGCAGATGCGGAGCAACCCGCCGCACAAGGACGACAACGGGCTGCGCTATTACGAGCTCACTTTGCGACGCGGTGGGTGCGTTTCGCTCTGCCGCTACGAGAAACAAGCCGGCAACGCTCGGGCGGTGGTCCCCGCGACGCTTACCCACGAGGTGCTAGCCCGGCTGGTGGAAGATTTTAATTCCGCGGTTAACGACGTTATTATATAGCTGGAGCATCTTGCTCGGGTCATGGCGGCTGGAAGCCACCACTACAAAAGAATGAAGATTTCATTTCGCCTGAACTGGAAAGCAACAGGAGCCGAAGTAAAATAAAGACATGCAGACCTATGAAAGCCAACTTGACGGCGACATCAACTGGGCCCTGATGGAGGGAAGCATGTACTTTGACGGTAACAATTCTGTTCACCGCACTCTTCAGCGTTTGGTAAAGCGTCTCGAAGAACATGGCATCGATTACGCAATTGCCGGTGCGATGGCGATGTTTTATCATGGCTATCGCCGATTCACCGAGGATGTCGATGTACTTGTCACAGAAAAAGGCTTGGTAGATCTCCATGCCGCACTCGACGGGCTGGGATATGTCCGCCCTTTTGAGAAAAGCAAGAATCTCCGCGACACGGAATCCGGCGTCAAAATTGATTTTCTGATTACTGGTCAATATCCTGGCGACGGGAAGCCTGGACCGGTCGCATTCCCCCATCCTGCGGATGTGGGAAAGTCAATTAAAGGCGCTATGGTTGTAGATTTGAGTCGGTTGATTGAATTGAAACTTGCTTCTGGACAAGCTCCAAACCGGATCAAAGATCTTGGTGACGTGCAAGAGCTTATTAAGGCCATACAGGTGCCACTCGAAATTGGTCAGGAAATTGATCCTTCACTCCGAGGTATTTTTGAAAAACTGTGGAATGATTCGCAGATGGAAAGTTTGGATTTGTAACCCCTTACCACCCTCATGGGAGATTTGTTACGATGCGGACAGACTTTGCTTACTTGCTCCATTTGTTTCGCCTTCTCGGTCGCCATCATGAGTCGCCCGCACGTTTCATCAACTCCTATCGAGACCTCGCTCTCGCCTGCCGCGGGAGGTTGGCATTGCAGCCATCTCTACTACTCATGGAATCGCGCCGCACTCGCGCGGATGGACCGAGCGGAACGTTCCTCCGCCACTGCCGCAATAATTGCAGTGTTGGACCCCGCGGGTAACGACGCCCCCCTGCGGATGCAAACTTCGGTTGTCAGCGGCCACAAAGCCGACTTCGGCTTGATGCTCATGGATTCTGATCCACTGAAAGTGGAACGGGTGAATCAACGTCTTCTCGCTTCGCCTCTCGGCCATGCACTTGTACCCGGCTATTCGTTCGTGTCGATGACCGAGATCAGCGAGTATGTTCCCTCAGTGGAACAATTTGGCCAGCGTTTGCTCGCCGAAGGGGAAACAGCCGACAGCCCCACCTACGCCGCCAAGGTCGAGGGTTACGCGAGTCGGCTCGCAGGGATGAACCATCAACGGCTCACGCCCGATTTCCCCGCCTATCCTAACACCTGCTTTTACCCGATGAATAAGAAACGCAAAGTCGGTGAGAACTGGTTCACGCTCTCAAAAGACGAACGCAACGCCCTGATGAGCGAACATGCTCGCAGCGGGATGGCCTTCGCCGGCAAGGTAAGCCAACTCATCACCGTGGGTTTGGGTCTCGACGACTGGGAGTGGGGAGTCACGCTGTGGGCCGCGAATCCAGAATACCTCAAGGACATCGTTTACCGCATGCGTTTCGACGAAGCGAGCGCCCGCTATGCCGAGTTCGGGCCGTTTCTCGTGAGTTATGTTTGCACGCCGGCTGAGATGCTCGAGCATTGCCAGATTGGTGCGTGAGTGTGCGAATCCTTGCGGATTGGGCTTGGTATTCGGCCCAGCAAGACAGAAAACCTCTGAGTGATTCCCGACACGCGGTGCCTCCCGCTGCTTCTCAGGGCACAGAGGGCAGATTAGAATGGGGCGACTCGCGCACCCCCGGCTCCACTGTCCTGGCTTCCTCTTTTAGGGATTTCACAGATGCCCAGCACTACCATGGACAATACTATGGATCGCTCGCACTCTTCTGCTTCCGTCGGCGGCGTGACGGTGGTCAACCACCCGCTCGTTCAAGTGCATCTGACCAAGCTACGAAATAAGTCGACGCAACCTTCGCTGTTTCGGGCATCGGTGCGCAGACTGGCGGCGCTCATTGCCTATGAGGCCACCAAAGACTTGCACCTCAATCAAACGCGCGTGCAAACGCCGCTGGAAGAAACCGCTGGCGTGGAACTCGCCGAGCGCGTCGGTTTGATCCCCATTTTGCGTGCTGGCTTGGGAATGGTTGATCCCGTGCTCGATTTGGTTCCCACCGCTGAGGTCTGGCACTTGGGTTTGTATCGCGACGAAGAAACCGCCCAACCCGTGCGATATTACGACAAGTTACCACCGGAATCACCGGTCGATGTCGCGATCGTGCTCGACCCGATGCTCGCCACCGGCGGCTCGGTGATGGCAGCGTTAATGACGCTGCGCGAATGGGGTGTGAAACAGGTGAAGGTGGTTTCGCTCATTGCGTCGCAAGAAGGGGTCGATGCCGTGGCGGCTCAGTTTCCCGAAGCGCAGATTTTCGTCTGCGTGGTCGATCCGATTCTCAACGACCGCAAATACATTGTCCCGGGACTAGGCGACGCCGGTGACCGCATTTTTAACACTGTCAATCCCCACTGAACGCACCCGGTCGTTGTCGCTAGCTCCGAAAGACTTTTATGCAGAATTTGACCAGCTTGTTTGGCATAGTGGCAATCCTGGCTCTTGCCTGGGCCATGAGTTCTCATAAGGACAAGTTTCCCTGGAAGACGGTTGTTTGCGGCTTGTTGTTGCAGCTCGTATTCGCCGTCGTCTTTCTGAAAACTAGCCAGGGCAAATGGCTGTTTGATCAAGTTGACAACATTTTTGTGAGCTTGCTGGATTGTGTTGGTGCCGGGACAAGCTTTGTCTTTGGCGAGAACTATGCCGACCACTTCTTCGCCTTTAAGGTGTTGCCGACTATTATCTTTTTCTCGGCCTTCATGTCGATTTTTTACTACTATGGTGTTATGCAAAAAGTGGTGGGCGTGATGGCTGTCTTGATGCAAAAGATTTTGGGAACTTCCGGAGCGGAAACGCTCTCCGCGGCAGCCAACGTCTTTGTCGGGCAAACCGAAGCACCGCTCGTGATTCGACCCTACATAAATAGCATGACCATGTCGGAATTGAACGCCGTGATGATCGGCGGGTTTGCCACGATGGCAGGCGGTGTGTTGGCGGCGCTGGCCTCGATGGGCTTTGACGCGGGGAATCTGCTCTCAGCGTCTGTGATTAATGCCCCTGGCGGGTTGTTGTTGGCCAAAGTAGTACTGCCAGAATTGGGAGAACCCAAGACGCGAGGTTCCGTCAAAATTGACATCGAGGATGAAAGTGCGAATGTTTTGGAATCGATTGCCGTGGGTGCCATAGGCGGTTTGCAATTAGCTCTGAACGTGGGGGCAATGCTGATTGTATTCCTCGCACTCATAGCCGTGGTCAACGGCCTGCTTGGTTGGGTCGGAGGGTTTTTTGGCTACCCTGTCGTGGATGGTGTCGGGGGATGGTCTTTGGAAGCCGCGTTAGGTTATTTATTTTATCCTGTTGCGTGGTTGATTGGGATAGAATCGCAAGACTGCGCGGCCGCTGGCCAATTGATGGGGCTGAAGATGGCCACGAACGAATTCGTGGCCTATGGCCGCTTGGCTGAATGGGATGCCGCCGATAGTGCCATCCAAATCAACGATCGCAGCCGCGAAATTATGATGTTTGCCCTCTGCGGCTTTGCCAATTTTAGCTCAATTGGTATCCAACTTGGCGGCATCGGCGGTATGGCTCCCGAACGGCGCGGCGATCTTGCGCGACTCGGACTCAGAGCCATGCTAGTCGGTACTTTAGCCAGTTTCCTCACGGCTTGTTTCGCAGGGCTATTGCTGTAAAACAGAGGTTTGGTTGGCATCGCATTTTGAGCCGCGATTTTGCCTTTTTTACACTCTGCTTCAAGGATTGGCGAACATGAAAACTCTCTACGACAAGGCGACCTTGCATCGCGGAGTGGCTACCATGGCCGCCAAGATCGAAAAAGTCTACGAGGGACGGCAACTCACGATTGTGGGCGTGCTTACCGGCAGCGTGGTATTACTTGCTGATTTGATTCGTGCGATTGAGCAGCCGATGCGCGTGGGAGTCATCCAGGCTTCCAGCTATCGCGGCGCAACCACGGAGCGTGGTGATCTCGTCATCAATTCGGAATTGATGCTCGACATCTCCGGCCGCGACGTGCTGTTGGTCGATGACATCTTCGATACGGGGCATACGCTCAAAAATGTCGTCGAGAAGCTGCACGAGTTTCATCCCAAATCGGTGAAGTCGGCAGTGCTGCTACGTAAGCAGGGACGACAAGAGGCCGATTACGAGCCTGACTTCACGGCGTTCAATATTCCCGACGAATTTGTCGTCGGTTACGGATTGGACTACGAGGACATGTACCGCAATTTGCCTTATCTCGCAGCGCTCGAAGACGAAGATATCAAGCGTCACGAACAACTCACTCGTGAAACTCACGTTCTATAGTTCACTCCACTTTCAAGTGAAATTGCGCCGGCAAGAGTTTGTCCAGGCTATTCGTTTGCAAATGCTGTGGGTTGTCGACGTCGACCAGTAACACGTCCATGCTGTCGCCAAATTCGGCGAGAAACTGCCGGCAAGCACCGCATGGCGAAGCGCCGCCTGTTGTTGCCACGGCTACCGCAGTAATCTTGCGATGCCCCGCGGCAACGGCTGCTCCTGCTGCAATTCGCTCGGCACATATGGCCAAGCCGTAGGAGGCGTTTTCCACATTCGTGCCAGCGACAATCGTACCGTCTTCCGTGAGCACTGCGGCACCGACCAGAAACTTGGAGTACGGTGCATAGGCGTTCTTGCGGATCGCGATCGCGGCATCGATCAGTTCTTGAGCTTTGGGGAGCATGTTTTATTGTTCCTTCGTTGATGATTGTTGCAGCTCGATAAGTGGAAAGTGTGGCATCAAACTTTTTGCTCTCATGCTATTCGCTCCAGAATCAATGGCCCGACCACCGGCGGTTCGTCGGAAATCTCGATAGCCGAGAGCAGCAGTTGTCGGCCTTCGTCGGCGACATCCGCGGGAGCGAACAGCGTGGCCAGCGGTTGGCCCACTTCGACGCGATCACCGAGGCGGACCAGCATTTCAAAGCCTGTTGATAAATCCAGCACATCGCCGAGTTGCTTGCGGCCGCCGCGCATGGCGATCACCGCTTGGCCTAGCTTTTCGGTGTCCATAGCTGCAATGTAACCCGCCCGGTTGGTGGTGACGGGGCTAGGAGACGCGACTAGTCGCGGCGCGTCTAAGTCACCTCCCTGAGCCTTGATCATTTCGGCGAATTTTTCACGAGCCGTTCCTGAATCAATTGTTTGTTGGAGTTGCTGGCGAGCGGCTTCCATCGAATCGGCCTTTTTCGTCGAAACCAACAACTCCGCGCCCAGCGCGAGTGTGACTTCCATCAAATCGGCGGGCCCCTGCCCTTCCAATGCGGCCACCGATTCGTTCACCTCCACGGCGTTTCCCACCATCCGGCCGAGCGGTTGGTTCATATCGGTGAGCAGGGCCGTCGTTGACACGTTCATACGCTTGCCAGTGTTGACCATAGAAACGGCTAATTCTCGAGCGAGTTCCGCGGTTTTCATGAACGCACCGCTGCCAAACTTCACATCCAGCACCAAGGCATCGAGCCCCTCGGCAAGTTTCTTGCTCATGATGCTCGCCGTTATCAAGGGAATCGACGGTACGGTCGCAGTCACGTCACGCAGTGCATACAGCTTGCGGTCGGCGGGGACGAGATCCACCGTCGCGCCGCTGATGACACAGCCAACGCGCTCCATCACCTCGCGCATTTCATCCATCGAAAGGTTCGTGCGAAAGCCAGGAATCGCTTCCAGCTTATCCAGCGTTCCACCTGTGGCCCCCAGGCCGCGTCCCGAGATCATCGGCACCTGCAAACCACAACATGCGAGCATCGGCGCGAGCGGCAACGAAACCTTGTCGCCGATACCGCCGGTCGAATGTTTGTCGACTTTGGGCGCGCCACCGTCAGGCCAATTAAATCGTGCCCCCGAAGCAAGCATGTGGTCGGTGAGGGCCGCGATTTCGGCGGTGGTCATGCCGCGCAAGTAAATTGCCATCGCCAGTGCCGACATTTGATAGTCAGGAATATCACCGCGAGCATAATCGCCGATGAAGTAGCCGATTTCATCGGCAGAAAGTTCTTCGCCGTCACGTTTCTTGGCGATGATCCAAACGGGATTCATGATTGAGCCCAAGTAATATCGTTAGCGTAGCGAAGCGAAAGGATCTTAGCGTAGCGAAGCAACGGTGCCCCGCACAATCTTGGTAAGTTTTGCCGACGCGGTCATGGCGGCAGCTAGGACATCGTGACCCGTTGTGCTGGTCGGTGCATCTGGAGAACCGACATTGGTAATCGTCGATAGACCCAGCACGCGCATGTCGGCATGTCGAGCAGCGATCACTTCGGGGACGGTCGACATGCCCGCCACGTCACCACCCAAACGGCGTGCCATGCGATACTCGGCGCGAGTTTCATAAGTCGGTCCCAACATCGCGACATACACGCCGCGATGCAGCACAAAGTCTTCCCGCCGTGCCACGCACGCCGCGATTTCCATGAACTCGTGGTCGTAGGGACACGACATATCAGGAAAGCGCGGACCGAGGTTGTCGTCGTTCACACCGATGAGCGGGTTGGCGAACATCATATTAATGTGATCCTCGATTACCATCACATCACCCACGGAATAGTGTGGATTCAATCCCCCTGCAGCGTTGGAGACGATCAGCGCGTTTGCGCCAAGGGCCTTCGTGAGTCGCGCGGGGAGTGCCGCCTGCTCAGCGGAATACCCTTCATACAAGTGGAAGCGACCCTGAAACGCCATCACTGGCACGTCCTCCAAATGGCCACAAACAAGTTGACCCTTGTGCCCGAGGGCGGTGCTTTTCACAAAGTTGGGGATGTCGGCGTAATCAATCTTCGTATCGACCTTGATCTCCTCGGCAAGCGCACCCAATCCTGAACCAAGTACGATGCCCGCGCGCGGCGTGTCAGGCCAGCGTTCACGCACGGCTTGCGCCGCGGCGGCAATTTGTTCGGCAACATGCTGCATCGCTTTCAGCCTTGCCCCTTCTCATGGGCCAAGATGCCTAACACAAGAGTCCGCAGCTTGGGTTCTGCGGAATTGGCAATGGCGATGATTTCTTCCACGACGGCCGGCTTGAGCGAATCAGGCAAACACATGTCGGTAATCACGGACAACCCAAACACTCGCATGCCACTATGCACGGCGACGATCACCTCGGGCACGGTCGACATGCCGACCACGTCGGCCCCGATCATGCGCAGGAAACGGTACTCGGCCCGAGTTTCCAAATTGGGCCCGGTGACCGCCACCATCACCCCCCGCTGCACGGGAAAATTCGCTTTGCGGGCAATCTCCTGGCCCACGGCAATCAACTCCGGCGTGTAGGGCGCGCTCATGTCGGGGAAGCGCGGACCAAGACGATCGTCGTTAATGCCCACCAGTGGATTGTCGCCCATGAGGTTAATCTGATCATCGATGATCATCACGTCGCCGGGAACGTAAAGGGGATTCATGCCGCCCACGGCATGGGTGACGATCAACAGATCGGCTCCTAGCGCCTTCATCACGCGAACCGGCAAAGTAATCTGCTTGAGGGGATAACCTTCGTATTGATGGAAGCGGCCCTCCATCGCCATGATCGGCACGCCTTCCAAGAGTCCGCACACAAGTCGACCGCGATGGCTCACCGCCGTCGAGCGGGGGAAGTGGAGAATCTTTTCGTAATCGATGGTTACAGGCGATTCGATGCGGTCGGCAAAACCACCGAGTCCCGTGCCGAGAATAATTCCCGCGCGGGGTGCGTGATCCCACTGCTGGCGAATCGCCGCGGCAGCGGCTTGTATTTGATCGTAAAGCTCTAACATAGATCACTACCAAATGAGATATTTACCACGAATACTACGAATTGCACGAATAATTTTTAATTGGGTAAGGTGTAGGGAACACCGTCTCTGGCGTTCCGTGAATCAGGTACACGAGTTCCACTCCAAAACGGAACGCCGCAGAGAGCGTTCCCTACAGTCCTCTCAATTTCTGACACCCTCAAGGAGATTGAAATATACCTGATAGAAATATTCTGATTCTTATTTGTGTGATTCGTTCGATTCGTGGTTACTCCTTAATAAGCCGCCGTGTTTTCCGCGTGTTGGCCTTGTTCGCCTTGCCAGATGGCTTGCGTGCCACTTGTGCCGAGGCGGGTGGCACCGAGTTGCACGAATTTCACCGCGTCGGCATAGTTACGGATGCCGCCCGATGCTTTGACTTGTACTTTTTCGCTCACATGAGCCCGCATGAGTTTGATGTCGTGTTCCGTCGCACCCGTGGCTTGCATCGAGCCGTCAGCCCCTTTCACATAGCCAAAGCCGGTGCTCGTTTTGACGAACGCGGCACCCGCTGCTTCGCAAATTTCGCACAGTCGAATTTTAAGGTCATCCTTCGGTAAGAGACCAGTTTCGAAAATCACCTTCGTGATGGCTCCGACCGACGCGGCGGCTTCCACGACAGCGCAGATGTCGTCGACCACATAACCCCAATTTTCCTGCATCACGCGCCCGATGTTGACGACCATGTCGACTTCCTTGGCACCATCGCGGCAAGCGATTTCGGTCTCACGGACCTTTGTACCCGTGGTTGTACCACCGTGTGGGAAACCGATGACCGTACTGGCCATCACGGTGGATCCGGCTAGCAATTCGCTCGCCAGCGGGACCATCACCGGCTTCACGCAGACGCTCGCCGTGCCGACTTTGACACACATCGCGCAGGCATCACGCAAGTCGGCATCGGTCTGCGTGGGACTCAAGACGGCATGATCGATCAGTGCGACAACAGATTGCGACATAAACACTTTCCAGCCAATTTGTGATACGCGGTCACCGCTTAGAGTTGCTCCATCTTATCGCTCCGGCAAAACCAAGTCGACCACCACGGGATAGTGGTCCGATGCCTCAAGCGGAACACCATGAAAAATGAATGCCCGTTTGACGTACGGCATCATCTCGGTCGGCAAGAAAATATGGTCGATCATTGAAAACACGTCGTAGGGATCTTTGGCACCATTTTCATTGCGATCCCAAAAGCAAGTGAAACGATCAGCTTTGCGAGGCATGAGCTTGGCGACGTTCTCCAATTCAGTGCCTGTATGCTCGGTATCAAAATCTTTGAGGCCTTTGATGACCTCGGTGACGGTGTCTTGGTTATCATCTTGATCGGGCACGTCAGAGTCAAAATCGTTGATATCGCCCAGTACGATCGGCTGATACCCTTTGCCAGCAATCTGCGAACGCAAAATCCGCCGCGCGATTTCGGCCTGGGCGGACCTTTGGGCATTGGAATACTCATCGCTGGGATTCGATTTGAGATGCAACCCCAGAAAGCCCAGCTTGTGTCCGCCCACATTGATCATGTAAACCGCATGACGCGAGAGCGAGGCGTTAGAGGTAAATGTGCCTCCATCTCGACTGGGAGCTTGGAAACTTTGCCGCCAAGTTGGGTCATTTTCTTCTGAGTAAAAGATGCGAATCTGCTGGCCATCGATCACGTCGGGTTGGATGCGCGTAATCAACGCAACATCCATCTCGGAGAAGGTGTCGTGATTCTCGACGTGATAGCCGCGATAATCGGTCAGCCCCTTTTCGTGCAGCATCTTGACCAGCTTGTCGACGCCTTCCTTCGAGATAACTTCGACGAGATTCAGCACGTCGGGGTTGAGTCCCTCGATCACCGCCGCAATCTGCTCGAACTGCTCCTCGCGGGCCACATCCCAGCGGTACTTTTGTATATCTCCACCCCTCTCACCGGGGGCAGTGAGAATTTCTGCGTTAAATGTCATGATCCGCAGCGGCGTGTCGGCTTGTCCTGAACTGACAAACACCAAAATCACGAGCAATGATGTGGCAAGACGAATACGCATGGCGACAGAATTTCCCGATTGATTGACGCGAAGATTCGCATCGTGCGAAAATCGTGCAACTAAGCCATCCTAACTGAAATCCCCAGGCGGTTCCACACGCTATGTGGAAGTACGAAAGCGCCCAGCAGTCGCGGCGATTAATAGCGGAAATGCTTGATTTCCTCGCCCTTCTCGCCGATTTGGGTGAGCGACTCGATGCCGATTTCCAAATGCATGTCCGACCAATTCGTATCGACGTGGGCATCGCTCGCCTGCGTTTTCACGCCGTGATCGGTCATCGGCAGGTCGGACACCAAGAGCAGCGCCCCGCGGGCAATTTCGTTTTTATGGCCGACGATAAACAAGGTCGCCACTTCCATATCGATGGCGATCGGCGTGTAATCCTTGAGCTTTTCCTTGAAATCCTCGTCATGCTCCCACACCCGGCGGTTGGTCGTGTAAATCACCCCGGTGCGATAATCGATATTCCGCGCCACCAATTTGTCCGAGACGAACTTATGCAGCTTGAAAGAAGGCAAAGCCGGAACTTTGGTCGGCAAATAGTCGTCGGACGTTCCTTCTCCCCGAATCGCGCCGATGGGTAGAATAAAATTGCCGATTTCCGTGGAACGTTTCAAGCCACCACACTTGCCGAGAAACAGCACGGCATCGGGATGATAGGCGGTCAGCAAATCCATGATGGTCGCCGCGTTCGGCGAACCGATGCCGAAATTGATGATCGTCAGACCAGCATCATTGGTCGCGGCCTGCATGGGGCGATCTTCGCCATGGATTTGACAGCCAAACTTCTTGGCAAATTTGCTGACGTAGGTGCGAAAATTCGTCAGCAAAACATGCGGACCAAATTTCTCCAGGGGCATGCCCGTGTAGCGAGGCAACCAATCCTTCGTCAGATCCAACTTGCTAACCATCTATGCGGCATCCTCTTTTAACATAAATGTAATGGGCTTTCCGCGGAAACCGCCGAATTCTAATAAGCCACCTTGCTCGGGCTTGCCTTCCACAGGTCGAACAGCTCGCAGCACTCCTCGGTCAGCAAGCCGCTGACGAGTTTGACCTGGCTCCCACCGATCCGCAACAACTCCGCGGCGGGCAATTGCAGTTCGTTGAACCCGGCCGTGTCGGCATCCGCAATCGACGCGCCGTAGTAAACCGTGCCCACGCGAGCCCAGTGCAACGCAGCCATGCACATGGGACATGGCTCGCAGGTTGTCGCCACAATCGCATCCGTGAGGAAAATGTCTTCGACCGTTTTGCAGCCGACGCGGATCGCATTGACTTCGGCGTGAGCGGTGATGTCGGTCGTCATCACCACGGTGTTATGGGCTCGTGAAACAATCCGATCGCCGATGGCAATCGCGCAGCCAAAGGGGCTTTGACCGTGGGCGATGCCTTCGCGGCAAGTTTCGATGGCCATTTGCATCAATTCGGCGGGATCAATCATTACATACCTGGGGCAGAGCGGGGTGCCGTGTTAATTTCTTCCCATAGATTACCAAAAAAAACGGCTAGCCGCCTAGCGCGAATCCCAGGCCGTTGCGGACCTTACGGAGCCTGTTGGGAGCTTCAATCTTTGGCAAGCTGCTGGAGCATCTTTACCAATGCTTGCCCCAAGCCTTCAATCCCCTTCCGCAAAGGCTCATCGCGGAGTTGCCCATCCTCGGTAAATTCTTTGTGCGCGTTAGGCACGGCCCGCTGATCGGGGAGCACGATCACGCCAATGTTCTGCAAGATTGACCGCACATGAACCAAGCCGCGCAGTCCGCCGAGTGAGCCAGGCGATGCCGCCATCAAGACCGCGACCTTGTTAATGTACGCCGCCAAGCGCGGCTCACCCGGTTGTGGGCGCGACACCCAGTCGATCGAGTTTTTCAACAGCGGCGTGATCGAACTGTTGTACTCGGGACAAGAAAGCAGCAGGCCCTCGTGCTCCAAGAACAACTGTTTGAGCTTGCTCGCGTTCTCAGGGAAACCCTTTTTTTCCAAGTCCTCGTCCATGATTGGCAAAGGAAAATCGGCCAAGTCGATGAGCGTCACCTCGGCCCCCGCGACTCGGGCGGCGTCGGCGGCAATGCGGATCAGTTTCTTGTTGTAGGAATCCTTACGTGCGCTCCCGGCGAAGGCGAGGATACGTGGAACTTTCTGGGGCATCGGCTTTCTCCTCAGGTGAATGGCAACTTACCGCACCATTATCTCAAATAAACCCGCGACAAACTAGCGAGCAAATTGAACCCACGCTCAATTCTCAACCAGCTTCATACGCGCCGCGGTTCCCTTAATGTTGGCGAGCCCCCATTCCGCGACGGCGCTCAGGACGGGTAGCAACGACTTGCCTTTCTTTGTAAGGCGGTAGGCATCGCGGCCCGACTGTTCCAAGTTAAATTTTTCCGCCAAGCCACTTTCCAGCAGGCGATTGAGCCGGTCGGTAAGAATGTTGGTGGCGATTTTCTCGGGCGAGGCGCTGAATTCTTTGAAGAGTGATTTGCCGCACGCCATATCGCGGACGATCAGCAGCGTCCATTTGTCGCCGATCAGATCGAGCGCGCAAGCCACCGGGCAGGGAGAGCGCTTTGAAGTGGCCATGATGAGCTTTCCTGAAAACTTGATATCTCAATTAAAATCATAACACTTGACTTGCATAATGCAAGTGGTATACTTGCAAAACGCAAGCTATTTGGCCGTGAGGAAAAAGATTATGCTCCGCCTCGATGATCACCCTACCGTTCAGGCCCTCCAGTCAAAGGAGGCGGTCAAATCGCCCAAATCTCTGTGTGGAAAAGACCTTCGGCAACTTTGCCTTGACGCGGGGGCCGACGACGTTGGATTTCTTTCGCTGGATCGGCCGGAACTTGACGACCAACGGGCCGACATTCTGCGCGCGTTTCCCGCCACAAAATCGCTAATTAGCTTCGTCTGCCGCATGAACCGGGAGCCAATCCGCAGCCCCGCGCGGTCGGTGGCCAACGAGGAATTTCACCAGACGACCGATTCCGTCAATGAAGTCGCGCGGGACATTGTTCGCACGCTCGAAAACCAAGGAATTCGAGCCATGAATCCCACGGCCGGGTTTCCCATGGAGATGAGCCAGTTTCCCGGCAAAATTTGGGTCGTTTCTCACAAGCCGGTCGCCGTCGCCGCGGGGTTGGGACAGATGGGCATTCATCGCAATGTGATCCACCCCAAGTTTGGCAATTTCATTATTTTGGGCACGATTCTTGTCGGGGCGGAGATTGATGAAGAAAGCCAACCGATCCATTACAACCCCTGCCTCACCTGCAAACTCTGCGTCGCGGCTTGTCCCGTGGGAGCGATCAAGCCCGATGGCCGCTTCGATCCCAGCGCGTGTCTCACCCATAACTACCGCGAATTCATGCAGGGCTTTGCGGATTGGACGGAGCAAGTCGTCGAGAGTCGGGATGCCCTCGATTATCGCCGGCGCGTGACCGATCAAGAAACGGCTTCACTGTGGCAAAGTCTCAGCTTTGGTGCGAATTACAAGGCGGCGTATTGTTTGGCGGTTTGTCCGGCGGGGGAAGATGTTATCAGCCCGTATCTGACCAATCCGAGTGCGTTCATCAAGGAAACGGTTAAACCGCTGCAACAAAAGGAGGAAACGATTTACGTCGTGCCCCATTCCGATGCCGAGCAGTACGTCGCGCGTGCCTTTCCCCACAAGAAAGTCAAGCTGGTGAACGGCGTGCGGACGGCAAGCATCGCGGGATTTCTCACGCAAATGCACATCGTCTTTCAAGCTGGCCAATCGCAAGGGCTCAACGCGGTCTATCATTTCACGTTCACCGGCAATGAACAGGCACAAAGTACGGTTACGATCCGCAATCAAACACTGCAAGTCGAGCGCGGCCTCCTGGGCAAGGCCGATTGCGCTATCACGGCCGACGCGGCGACTTGGCTCGGTTTTCTGCGTAAGGAAAAAAGCATCGTGTGGGCCATCATGCGGCGTAAGGTGCGTGTGAAGGGTAAGTTGGCGCTTTTGAAAGCGTTTGGGCGATGTTTCCCGAGTTAAGTGGCCGAAGGCACTTTTTTTCCGGACTGGGATCCACTAGATGTTGTGGTCCCTCCGAGACTTGGACCACTTTCGGGAAGTTCCTGAACGGCTTTAGGTGCGTTCGGTGGAGAGGGAAAATGTCTATAGGCAGTAGGTGGTCCGGCCGGAGCCACTAGATGATGTGGTTTGAATTGAAAAAACCCGCGATTTTAACGTTGTCAGACCCAATTCCCACGAAATGTCGGCCTTGCCAACCCAATTATCAAGGAACCAGCGTCTAAACATAGCTTGGCGCATTGCTGACTGTATCACAAACGCGCGACCAACATTAGCCGCTACTTTTGGCCGCGCGCTTTGAAATGGCCTCACGTGGAGCGCGAACCCTCGGGGTAGAAAAAGCGTTGCGGATTGGTCGCGCTCCTGGGATTGTTCTACTCATGTTGACCAACTGTTCTCTTAGAAGCGCGAGCCAGACCGAAAGGGCAGACTTGCCCCAAATTGGCTAACGGGCAGGCTACTCGTCCCACCCAGCTTTGTCGGCTAAACTCGGTGGTTGGTCAGAACTGTTGGCGCCTTTTCCCGTCGCCGAGCAATCTTCGAATGCGTTGCCCATGAACTGCCTTAGCTTATGAACCTCGTCAAATCCAAACGCCGCGTTGCCGACCACGGGGAGGTCTTCACCCCAGCGTGGATGGTCGAGGCCATGCTCGACCTGGTGAAGGGCGAGACCGAAAGGATTGACTCCCGGTTCTTGGAGCCGGCGTGCGGGAGCGGCAACTTCCTCGTGCCGATCATGCAGCGCAAGCTCGCTGGCGTGGAACTCAAGTACGGAAAGTCGGACTTCGAACGGCGGCATTATTCGCTACTCGCACTAATGTGCATCTACGGCATCGAATTGCTCGCGGACAACATCGCCGAGTGCCGCGCGAATGTGCTCGAGATTCTGGCCGAGTATCTGAACATTGATGGATCGGACGAGCTTTATCGGGCCGCGTTCTATGTACTGTCGCAAAACCTCGTGCATGGCGACGCGCTCTCCATGCGGACCCACGACGACCAGGCCATCGCCTTTGCCGAGTGGGGATACCTGGGCAAAGGCAAGTTCCAACGGCGGGACTTCCGCCTCGATACGCTCACTCAGTCATCTGGTTTGAGCGCGGAAGGGACGCTGTTCGCCCACCTCGGCAAGCACGAAGTTTTCACGCCGGAGAAGTCGTATCCCCCGATGACGATCGCCGAATTGGCCTCCTCGCTCGGCGAGGCCCCGAAGGAGTCGGTATGAGCGACAAACCGATTCGCCTGACCGAACCGCCCGCAGGCTACGCCGACTGGCTGGCCGAACTGAAAGCCCGCATTCACGGTGCCCAGCAACGCGCTGCGCTGGCGGTCAACCGCGAACTGGTGCTGCTCTACTGGCAAATGGGATGCGATATCCTGGCGCGGCAGGCTTTGCAGGGCTGGGGTGCCAAGGTCATCGAACGGCTGTCGCAGGACTTACGCGCGGCGTTTCCGGAAATGAAGGGGTTTTCGCCACGGAACCTCAAATATATGCGGGCCTTCGCCGAGGCCTGGCCAGATCCTGAAATTGTGCAACAGGCTGTTGCACAATTGCCGTGGGGGCACAATGTGGTGCTTTTGGACAAGCTGCCAGGCCCCGAAACCCGCCGCTGGTACGCGGCCAAGGCCGTCGAGCACGATTGGTCGCGCAATGTCCTGGTGATGCAGATTGAGACCCGGCTACTCGAACGGAGCGGCAAGGCCGTCACCAACTTTCCCGCCACGCTACCTGGGCCACAGTCCGATCTGGCCCGCGAATCGCTGAAAGACCCGTATCGCTTCGACTTTCTCGGCCTCACCGACGAAGCGCAGGAACGCTCTATCGAAGACGCGCTGACTCAGCACGTCACCGAGTTTCTGCTGGAGTTGGGCGCGGGCTTTGCCTTTGTCGGACGGCAGGTGCTGCTGGATGTCGGCGGTGACGAATTCTTTATTGACCTGTTATTCTACCACCTCAAGCTGCGCTGCTACGTGGTGATCGAGCTCAAGGGGGGCAAGTTCAAGCCGGAGCATCTGGGGCAGTTGGGATTTTACCTGACTGCCGTGGATCGGCAGGTCAAAAGCGACCACGACAATCCGACCGTCGGCCTGCTTCTGTGCAAGAGCAAGAACAAGATCGTGGCCGAATACGCCTTGGGAGACAAAACACAGCCGATGGGCGTTGCCGAATTCAAGTTGCTGGAATCCTTGCCGCCTGAGTTGCAAAGTAGCCTGCCCAGCATCGAGCAGATCGAGCGCGAATTGGGCGCTGCCACTGTCGAAGAAGCCCCGGAGGAGTCGGTATGACCGATCAAGCTGGCTTTGAACTGCGGGGGCGCAACCCGGATGTGCTCACCTGCATCGCGAATCTCTCCAACGACGAAGTGTTCACGCCGCCGGAGTTTGCGAATCGGATGCTCGACACGCTTGCTGAGGCGTGGGCGGCCGACAACGGCGGCGCGAATATCTGGCAGGACAAGACAGTAAAATTTCTCGATCCGTTTACCAAGTCGGGCGTGTTTCTGCGTGAAATCACGAGCCGCCTCACCAAGGACCTCGCTGACGAGATTCCGAACCTCCAGAAGCGAGTTGATCACATTCTGACGAAGCAGGTGTTCGGCATCGCCATCACGCATCTGACGAGTCTGCTCGCGCGGCGAAGCTTGTATTGCTCGAAGCGCGCCAATGGAAATCATTCCATCGCCAAGTTGTTTAAGAGCGACGATGGAAACATTTGGTTTGAGCGACTGGATCACACATGGGTCGATGGCAAATGCACTTATTGTGGTGCAAACCAACGCGACTACGACAGGGGTGAAGGACTGGAAACCCACTCCTATGCGCTGATTCACACTGATAACAAGAAAGCTCGGCTAGCTGAGTTGTTTGGAGGGAAAATGCAGTTCGACGTGATTATTGGCAATCCGCCCTATCAGCTAGGACAAAGTGGTGGTGAGGCTGTTGGCAGTTTTGCTATGCCGATCTATCACAAATTCATCGAAGCTGCCAAAGGGATTGAGCCGCGTTATCTCGTGATGGTTACTCCGTCGCGGTGGTTCGCGGGTGGTCGTGGACTCGACGAATTCAGGCAGGAGATGCTCACCGATAGACGTTTGCGCAGTCTAGTCGACTATCCAGATTCTCGCGATGTATTTCCTGGCGTCGATATTGCTGGTGGAGTCTCGTATTTTTTATGGGATTCGGAGAATGTCCCCCGTGTAGTTGAAAAGCATGGCGGTTCCTCCGCCCAGAAGATACCTTCTGGGAAGAACCATTTTCCCTTTATTGGAGGAACCAACC
>JAWXAV010000025.1:0-16295 GCA_034439695.1 Bythopirellula sp.
ATTCGCTTCGGCTACGCCTCAGCGAACGAAGCAGGCTGGCGTTGGAACAGGTCCAACACTAACTTAAGGATTGGTTCCCTACCCGGGGGCAGGTCAATCTCTTTCTGACGACTCAAGCGACTCTTCCACCATCCAGCATGCAGTGCCTTCGCTTCCTTAGACCATTTGTCGTCGGCCTCGCGAGGGATTTCCCACTCCTCCCATTTCTTCTTCACTTGTGCATTCAAATCCTTGCGGAGTGTTTCCAATTCTTCTTGATATCGCTCCCAGATCACTTCAATTTCCAGATTGTTGGCAATCGACTTCAAGGTGATGTGTGGCACACGTTCGTATACAAAGCCATGCCGTATGCTTCCGCTTCTCGGCGATTCCGATGGCGTTGACTGTGTGACTTCGGCCTCTTTGAGTTGCCCCTCCCGGCTATCCGCCAGCAGATAGTAAGGGTACCGGGCACCCATGATGCGAGCGCGAGCCAAAGCCAAAGCTACACGTGATGTGTCAACTGTAATCCAACGACGCCCCCACTGTTCGGAGACATACGCCGTAGTGCCAGAACCACACGTTGGGTCCAGAACTAGGTCTCCCGGGTCAGTCGTCATCAATATGCAACGCTTCACGATCTCGACGTTTGTTTGGACAACGTAAACAGGATCCGTCTGGCCAAGAAACCCTTCCCATAGATTGCCGATGGCGACCGCGCTTGATTCGTCTTGAAAGCGCAACTGACGCAGAGCGTTTCCGAACCGGTCCACGCGACCAGTCTTCAATGCACGTTGGAGAGATTCGGGCGTCATGCCCCACCATCGCTTTCCGGAATCGAAGGTCTGACCCTTGAAGTCGATACTGAATTTCCTGCCCGGACCGGGTTTCGTCAGTGACACATCGCCAAATACCCGCGAACCGGATGGCAACTGCTCTTCACCCGACCTCTCAGCTTGAGTAAGTCGTCGAAATGACCCATCGGCCAGTTGAACCCAATTAAAATTCGGGTCGATCCCGCCAGAGCGAAGGCTGTATAGCTGGTGAAATTTATGGTTCTCAGGGGTCCGTGAGTACCAGACAAGATAGTCAAGCCGTGCCGGTAGTCGTCCTGAAGCTCCTAGGCCGGTTGCGCCTTTTGTAAATGCAATTAGCGACACAAAATTCTCTTCGCCAAATACTTCGTCTAGCACCTCCCGCACCCGGTGAACATTCTCATCGCCAATCTGGACAAATATCGACCCAGTATCTGCAAGTAAATCGCGTGCTACGGTGAGGCGATCACGAAGATATGTTAAATAGGAATGAATTCCATCGCGCCATGTATCGCGGAACGCTTTCACCTGCTCCGGTTCACGCGTAATTTGGTCTACCTTGCCGTCCTTTACATCACGGCTTGTAGTTGACCATTGAAAATTGCTGTTGAACTTAATGCCGTAGGGTGGATCGAGAAATATACATTGGACCTGTCCCCGGAGCCCTTCACGTTCTGCCAGTGAAGTCATAACCTGCAAGCTGTCTCCAAGAATCATCCGATTTGACCAATGAGCGTCGTGACGGTAGAAGTCCGTAGACCTCGCATCTTCTGGTAGGCCGTTGAAGTCGCCAAAAAGATCAAGTTGCTGCTCTCTGCCCGCCGCCCGATCTGCGGCATTTTTTACCGACTGTGTGCGCCGTAGCAAATCATCCACGAGCACCTTGGGGTGAACCTTCTCTTGGATGTACAGAGGAGGCGCATGCACGACTAAATCTGACCAATCCTGCTCGTCTTTGCCGCGCCAAACTAGCTGCGGATCGAGATCACGATTGCGGCGATCGTACGCCACGCGAATCGGACTCTTCTCTTCCTCACGCATCACTGATTGGAATTCCGCCGTCGGAATGTTTTTCCGCGACGCTTCCTTATGCTTGATCGTTTCAACGGTTTTGCCAGTTGCCGTCGTGGTTGCTTTCTTCTTGCCCATCTATTCCTTCTCCCCTTCGACTTTCCGCTGGCATGCCGTGCCAAGGTCGACCACTTTCGCGACCATCATGACGATTTCATATTTCATACTGCCGCCTCCACGGACGATTCCTCCGCAGTGCGAGCGCTAATCATTTCGTTGAACTTCTGCTCCACCTTGGATTCGAAGTCCCCTTCAATTTCGTATACATCGGCAAACTCTGCGAAATCCCAGCGACCGTAGGTCTTCAGATTGTTTGTTCCCGGAATCCAATAGGTTTCCGTCGTGGACTTCTTCTCTTTCGCGTCCTCGCGGCGGTATCCCTTGATTTCAACCACGAGGCGCAGAAGATCGTCGTCGCCATGACCGTCGTCGACGAGGACAATAAAATCAGGGCGGTACCGCCGCGATTCAGAACCAAACTTGTAGGGAACTTCAAGACCCAAGTTGTGATTCTTGACGTATGCCTTTACGCGGGGATGAGCTTCAGCGACTCGACAGAACTCTGCTTCCCAGTCGCTGTCTAGAATTACCCAATTGATGTGACAGCGGCGTGAGTCTGTCTCCCAACGATCTCTCTTTGACGTGGTGAAATTCACAAAGATCGTTGAGCCGGTTGGGTTGTAGGGATCGAGAAGAGCCTTGATCGGCCGCTCGCCGACAAGCTTTCTGGTGATGCCTGCCGTGATTCGCTCACAAGCAATGTCGGCTAATTCCTGATACATGAGCTGTGCTGGATACGTCCCGCCTTTACACACGAGACAGGTATCGAGCCACTGCTTTGTGATCCGCTTTAGCTGCCCAAACAGATGAAGCTTGGCGTCTTCTCCCGGATCGCGCCACTTGGTATAGAGCAGTCGCTTTGCCACATGGAAAAGTAGCGTCGAGCGACGCATATCTCCTAGGTGCTCAAGACTCAGATCGACATCTTCTCCGATAATGCCCGCATTCTTGGTGATCGAAGGGCCGACTAAGTCTGGCGTCAATTCAAGCACCGAGTCGTCATTGAACTCGGCTTCGAGGCGTTCTTCGGGAAGCTCGACCCGATAGCCTTCAATCCGTGGGAACTGAATCTCAAGGGCGTCACGTTCCGGACGCATCGCCTTGACTTGAATTGTTTCACGAGGAGGTTGTGGCGGCGCAACCACAGGCTTTGCCGTGAAGTCAAACGGAATGCCAAGAACATCGGCATACTCGACGTTGAACAAATTCTCTTCATTGAGTTCATACGACTGACGCCGCAGCGCGCGTCCGATTACCTGCTCGCAAAGCAGTTGCGTGCCAAAAGCGCGCACACCCAGGACGTGCGTGACCGTGTTGGCATCCCATCCTTCGGTAAGCATCGAAACCGATACCACGCAGCGGATCGATTCTCCAAGCCGCCCGCGTTTACCGACGGTGTTCATCACTTCGCGAAGCAGATCCTGATCGGTGATATTCTCTGCCTGCCGGATGTCGCCTGTTCGCTCGACAATTTCTCGACGGAAGCGGTCGATTTCGTCTGAGGCCATGCTGCGAAAATTATCATCGAGGCCTTCGCCTGATTCGAGTTGGCGACTGTCAATCAACAATGTATTGGGGCGTCCCAGTGGATTTCCGTGTTCGTCGAAGTTTCGGAATAATGCAAGCCTACCGTTTTCTAATGTTGTCGAGCCGTCTTCATTCTCCCGATTGAATCCAGAGACATAGTCATAGACTAGCTTTGAAGTTGAAGTGTTGTTGCAGACGACGATAAAGCATGGCGGGACTTTGATTCCACTTTCTTGCCAAAGATGGAACGTCTTTTCGTAGTGGCCATAGAGCGCTTCCAGAGCGGTCTGCAACTCGACGGGAAGACTGAGCGGATCTAGCGTCGCTGCTTTCCCACGACCTTTTTTCGGCATCTTCTTGCCGATGTGATTCCAGAGGTTGCGAAACTTCGGCATCTCCTCACCGGGAATGTTATCAGCCACAGGCACACGCGGAAGCTTGACGATGCCGCACTCGATGGCATCCATCAAAGAGAAGTCGCTCATCGTCCACGGAAAGAGCGTTCCTTCCGCGTAACCAGAGCCACGCAGAAAAAATGGCGTCGCAGAAAGATCGATGACTTGGGCGATGCCGAGCTTACGTCGAACAATCTCTAGACCAGAGATCCAGAGGCGCGCCGCCTCATTGTTTTTCTTCGCCTCATCTTTCTCGTCGCCAGTCAGTTCCTCAACATCCTGACTGCCGGGCTTCTCGCGGTAGCAGTGATGGGCTTCGTCATTCAAGACAAGGATATTCTTCAGCCCCATCAAATCGGGCATGACCCGCTGCACCATCTGCCCTTCAGTTTCGAGCGTGTTCAGTTCATCGCCCCGACCTTGCAAGAGCGACCGACCACCTTTCGACAATTCCATACGCTCGCGTAGCTTGAAAGCATGGTAATTGGTGATGACGATCTTTGCGCGCTCCAGATCGCCGAGCATATCGCTCGGCACCAGCTCGCGGCTTTGATAGTAGCTGTCGGGATCGTTTGGCTGCAAAACGCGGAGCCGGTCCCGAATGGTGATTCCGGGAGCAACTACCAGAAATCCCCGCGTGAACTTTTTACTATTGGGGCGACGAACCGCGTTGATGGTTTGCCAGGCAATGAGCATTGCCATCACGGTCGTCTTACCGGCACCGGTGGCGAGTTTTAGCGCCAAACGCATTAACTCCGGATTCGCTTGCTCGTTGGCAGCCGCTAAGTTTTCAAGCAGCAGCTTCCCAGTCTTTCCTGACTGTGGAGCAACTTCCGTCAACCAGATTGCCGTCTCGACGGCCTCTATTTGGCAAAAGAAGGGACGAATGCTATTGAACTTGTGGTGGCGCCAATGCTGAAGAAGCCGAGCCGTCTCGGGAGTAACTTGCCAGTCGTTAGGACTGGGCAGTTGTCGCCATTGGTCGACTTTGGAGCGAACTTCATTGATGAGCGAGGTCGGATCGTATTGTTGCTCAGCAGTTGAGAGTCCCGCCCCTTCATCGAATACGATCTCTTGCTGATCAGCTTTTTTCTTTCGCTTTCTCGGCTTTGGGATAGGCGTGATGAACTCAGCCCGCCGCCGCTTTTCAATAATGTTCTGAGTGGGCTGGCCGCCGTCATCGAGCTCCCAGTGCCTGACTGGATACTCATACGGTGAATTGAGAATCGGTTTCTCAAAGAACCGCTCTTGTGCTGCGCTTGCCATTCAGTAGGTCCAACCAGTTAGAAATAAACCATATTACGCATAGCAATAAATCAATAATCGTCATCTAAGTCAAACACTTATTGACGATAGATGCTCGTCTCTATTTTGCTCGACGTGGCCGCACGACTTTCACCTTTCGATTGATTGCTTCCAGTTCTTTTCGCCGGTACAGACGATAGTTGTTGATGGGATGCCGATACTCGGGTATCTGCCCTGATTCGCCCCATGCTCGAACTGTATTCGGGGACACATCGAGCAGAGCAGCGGCTTCCTTGACCGTGATGTAGCCTTGGGTCTGAAGCATTGGGGACCTTATCCTCCTTCACAGACGAGAATCACTAGCTTTGGCATACCTTACCAAAGCCTTCACCCCCCCGCAATTGGACGGGGGATCAACTAGCTCGGATCTGGATCGTTCTTGATTAGGCTTTTTAGAAGTGGCATTCTGTGCCATGCAGCAACGAACGTTTGATTTTGACCAGAATATCCAGACCGAAACCCACCGCGTCGCAGAGTCGACCTCGCTTCCGCCACCTCCATTTACGGAAAATAAACCTCCGCCCCTCGTCCGGCCTGACCGGCAATTGATCTTCGGTGGCCTTCCCCACTACGAATGGCCAGCTCCCGAACATGATCGGGACACCATCACGGTTGACCGAATTCGTGAAGATATCGACGGGCCTTCTCACCGCTTTGTGATTTGTCGCGGTGACACTGTGGAGGTGTTCTTCTCTCATCAAAAGACCGACATTGGCGAGGTCACCGGTGTCAGTCATCGTAACAACGAAGTCCGCGTGTCGTTTCAGGATGGAACAGAGGGAATCTGGGTTGGCACTGGTTGCGTGTATCCCGCACCGCCCAAAGTCGCAGCTCCCGTCCGTAAAGGTGTGCCTCTCTCAAAGGTGGTGGCTGAGTGTAGCGTCGAGCCGCCTAATGGCTTTACGGACGCAGATCGTGTCCCAACGGCGACTGCTCCTTATTCGTTTGATGAGTACAAGGCGTTTCGCCGCGACTTCGCAAACGGGTCGCTCTCGTTCTCTGATTATCAAGCACAGTTTGAAAGACTCTGCCAAAGCCAGGTCGCAATCGTTTCCGAATTGAAGTCGCGATTCAAAGCGACCGAGCTTGCCGTCATCGCTAGCCGAATGGGTTCCTTTGACGCAAAACGATCAACGAAAGATCAAAACGCTGAGTCGATCTACCGCAGAATGCTCTCCTCATTTGTGCTTGATGGCACTGTTTCATTCTCAATGGGCGAGCGCTACGAAGACGCGGTCAAAAAGAAAGTGAGTGCCGTAACGGAGGAAGCCTTTACTGCTGCATTCGTTGAGCAGCAAGCGGCTGCGGATGAACGACACAAAGCCCTAACCGATCCGCAAACGTTTTTTGAGTTCCGAACTTTCCTGCAGCAGAAGAGCGAAGAGGATCTCAGCGACGAACAGCTCTCACGCTACGACGCACTACATGCCGACATGACCCGCGAACATCGGGCAGCACAACGACCCGCCACAGTGGATCGCTTTCAGAGCGAAGAGATTTCCGGCCATGAATTCGTCATTAAGCAGGGCTTTCACGAGAAGCGGCAATGCCCGCTGTGGATCGTCACCCTCACCTCACGGGTCGAGCGCGCCACCTTCGATGAACTTAATCGCAAAGCGAAAATGCTTGGCGGATGGTTCAGCTCTTTTAAGAAATCGGATGCCGGGTTTCAATTCTTGGATGAAGACACCGCTCAGCGATTCGCAAGTCTACTCACGGGCGATGTTGACCGCAGCGATGTCTTGTCAGATCGCAAAGAGCGAAAGGAACTCACTGCTGCCGAGAGATTGCACGAATTGGCCTCAGCACTTGCCCTGCGATCAGAGGAGATACTGGAGGCGAGCAACAGCAGCCTGCAAAACACAGCACGACGTGCTGACATTCAGGCGGGCGTTCGGGGGCGTGCATTCGCGGAAGCTGCCCAGGCTCGCACAATGCACTCGATCGCAGAAGCACTGTCACGAGGTGAGGCCAAATTCCTCGACGGCATTCGTCATCGCACGCAAGTCGAAACGTTGGAGACGATCCTGTACCTTGCCAAATGGGCTCGTGTGCGGGCATCGCGACAGCAAGACAAAGAGAGCAGCTACGGCCATGGCCGTCGACTTGATCGCCTTGAAGAACAACCAATCGCAGAACCTGATATTCGCTTTGCAGAGTATCCCTACCCCTCTATCTACAAGCGCCATCTTGAAGAGGCGGTTCGACACTGCCGCACGATCAAAGGATCCAAGCAAGCGTCTGAAAAGATGGCCAAGCGATTGGCCCGAGAAAAAGAAGACTTTGTCACCTTTCGGCAAGACCACGATATCGAGGGACTTACTGATTTTCTTTCCCACGTCAAAAGCTCAGGCGCCTACGTCGAATGGATAGAGCGGGCACTGGAAAAACACAACCGTCTGCAAAGAGCCAACATCACAGACGTTCATGAGTTGCGGGCAGCACTTCGCGAGTATCTATATCACCGAGCCGAGGCTCGCGGCGACGACCCAGTCAAAGCTGCCGAGCGGGAATTGATCGGCAAAGACCTGCCGGGGTTCTTCCCGACCCCAAGACCAATCATTGAGATGCTGCTTGAGCGTGCCGACATCGGCGAACAGCACCGAGTGCTGGAGCCCTCATGCGGTAAGGGAGATATTCTTGATGCAATCCATGCCGAATGCTCCGGCTGCCAAGTTCACGCCATCGAGTTCAACCGAGCGCTGTCGGACATTCTCTCTGTTAAGGGACACGAGGTGGAGTTCGCAGATTTTCTGGAGCACGTTGAGCACTATGACCGGATCGTGATGAATCCGCCCTTTGAGGAAGGTTAGTCATACTGCTCCTTTCTGTGTGAGATGCTTATCCTCAATTGAATCCGCGCGACGTTAGCGTGTCTAGGGTTGCCCTAGCTGGCCGTTCCATCGTAGCAGGTTGTCAGTGGGAATCGCTTGACGGGACGACGAGCGGCGTTTTCGGCGTCGTCAATGACGCTGGCGGCGGCGCCCACCATCCGAACTTGATTTGGCGCAATCGCCGCAATCGATCCAACTCGTCAGCATCAGCCCAGCAGACCAGCCTGCCGCTGTAGCCGGTCAGTCGGCCGATGACATGCACCCAACCGCGTTTGGCCCATGTCGCCAACGTGACCTTCGGCATCTCAAGCTTCGCAGCCAGGTCGCTGAGGTACCATTCGTGTTTTTCCAATCTCGCGAGAAGCGACGCCCGCTGGGTCGAGGGGCGCACGCGCCGGAGTTTTGCGAATAGCTGACTTACCGTCCATTTGTAGAACTTATCCGCTCGCTGCGCTGGTCGAAACCCCTCCTGATTCAGTCGCTCCGCGACTTCTCTCGCCGTTAGTCCTTGGTTTCCAAGATCCTCAACGCGGGCGAGCAGTCGATTGTAGTCAGCCAACTGCTCGTAGCGCGCCACGGGACGGATCAGTTCGTGCTGGCTGTTGAATCCACCCGACCAATGTAACGACACGTCCACTTGCTCGGTCGAGCCGTGCATGGTAATCACTACGCGCTCGACCAACAGGCGAATGATTCGTTGCCGATCGCCGGAACTCGTGGTTGGCGATTTCCACACGGCTGGCAGGTTCTCCGCCAGCGCACGAACCAACTCACGCTCTTCGTTCGACAATGTTGCCGAGTGCGCCTGTCGAAACCGCGCATGCTGTTGTTCCAAGTCCCGCAATTCATGAAGCGTCGTTTCCCACTGACGCTCTAACTCACGCGCCACCAATCGATTCTCAGGTTCGACTGCCTGGTACCGTCGCTGGGCACGGTCGGACTCATAACGACCGCGTTCGAGTCGTTGCTGCCAGTGCTTGTCCAATCGCTGGCGTTCTTGTTCAAGGTCATCGGCGGCCAGTAGGCTCAACTCCAGCGCCGCAGGTTCGAGCGCCTGCAGGATTTTCTCGACAACAAGATCATCAAGCACCTGCCCGGAGAGATTTTGACACAGCGGAAGGTCGCAGTCGGCTTTTCCAGTGGAACAGACGTAGCGGAACTGCGTCTTGACGCCCGAATAATGCGGCGTCATGCGACGACCACAACGACCGCAGAACACGATTCCGCCCAGCAGCGCCGGGCCCTCGCGCGGCGGGCCTTTCGTGTCAGGCCGAGTGCGGTTCTCCCTGATCCGGCGTTGGTTTCGCTCATATCTGTCCAGCGTGATATAAGCCGGGCAACGGCCGGGGATCAGCGCATGGTACTGCTCCGGTTTCACGACTCGTCGCCCGGATTCAGCGCGCCCCGCCTTCTTGAGACGAGGATCGGTTTGACGGTGGCCATAGCGGTAGACGCCGGCGTACAGCGGGTGAGTCAGCACCCGGTCGATGACGCTGGCCTTCGCGCGACGCCATTCCAGCTCGCCCATATTCGGTCCCGAGTGGGGCCGGAAGGGAAGTTGGATGTCGTGTTCCTGCAGATAGAGCAACACGCGGCGAATGCTGCCCAGTCGATCGAACTCATCGAAGATCAGTTGCATCACGCTCTGCGCCTGTTCGTCCGGGTCGAGCGCGAATCCGCCGTTCGGGAGTTTGAGGTAGCCGACCGGCGGCAGAATATAGAGCTCGCCCCGTTTCGCTTTGCTGAGCACCGCCTGATGCATTCGTCCCTTGAGAATGTGCAACTCTGCTTCGGACATCGTGCCTTTCAGGCCGAGCAGGAGTCGGTCGTTGTAGTCGGTCGGGTCGTACAGCCCGTCCTGGTCGGCCAGCAGCGTGCGAAAGATCGCACACAATTCAATCAATTGGTGCCAGTCCTTGTTCGACCTGGCCAGACGACTCATTTCGATGCCCAGAACGATGCCCACGTGATCGAGGCTGACCTCGGCCAGCAGACGCTGAAAGCCAAGCCGGTTCTCCGCAGTCCGACCGCTTTGCCCCTGATCCTCGTCAATGACTTCCACCTGCGCGCGTGCCCACCCGAGTTGCACTGCCTGCTCGACCAATGCGTACTGGCGAACCGCCGACTCCACGTGTTCGCGGACCTGATGGGGACTCGATTGGCGAACGTAAACGATCGCCGAGCGACTCAGATGGTGCTCCTGCAGCTTGCGGGATCCCCACGAGTCCAAAGCGCCGCTTGTTTTGTGGGGAAGCGGGTCGGTAGTCAGTGGATTACTCATGCGATTCCTCCTTCTTTGGTGAAGGAAGAATCCGCTTGGCAATCATCTGCGCCAGAATCTTGCCGATCTCCACGCGATCGGCTGGCGGCAGTTGCTCCCAGAGCCGGCTCAGCCGGACTTGATGCGCGCCCCCTGTTCAGGCAACCTTCTCTTGTATGAGTCGTGCATGCGTCTCCTCCATGAGCGTGTTCAAAAAGGTGCTGGCACAATCGGGCCAGCTCCAACAAAGCAGGACTGCCAATCCTAATCTCCATCAATGAGCGTGAACAGATCGAATTCTCAGGGGTCTTTTGACGGGCCGTCTGAAAATGGACAGGATATCGAGCACGTTCGCCACGCCTACGACTTGCTTTCACTTGATGGGCGCCTCGTGGCAGTTGTCGGCGAGGGTCCATTCTTTCGCAGAGACAAGAAGTCTGTTGCATTTCGGGAGTGGCTTGATGATGTGGGTGCAGAAGTCGAGCCACTGCCTGATGAAGCCTTCAAGGGAGCAGAGGCCTTTCGCCAGTCTGCCGTGCGTACCCGACTAGTAACGATTGCCAGAGCAGCTTCGAAGTAACCTGCGTAGCTGTTTTATCAATTTGAGTAGCGATTTGTTCCGTGGCAGAATCAGCTATGGAGCAGCGACTCGTATTCTTTGACTTAGAAACAGGCGGACCCGATCCAAAGCGACATCCCATCATCCAGCTCGCGGCGGTGGCCATTGACCACGCAGGCGAAGTGCTGGAGGCATTTGAGGCAAAGCTTCGGTTTGATCCCAAGAAGGCCAACGCACATAGCCTGAGAAAGAATCACTACCATCCGGGCGTGTGGGCGAAAGAAGCCGGCGATGCAAGTCAGACGGCCAAGAACTTCGCTGCATTCCTCAGGCGTCATGCCACGACCCCGATGCTATCGGCAGAGGGACGATCGTTTCATGTAGCCCAGCTGGTCGCCCATAACGCAGCTTTTGACGGGCCCTTCCTTTCGACGTGGTACGACAGGCTTGACCTCTATCTCCCCGCTCGTCGTCAGGTGCTTTGCACTCTCCAGCTTGCCCTGTGGCACTTTGCACTGACGCAGGCCACGCCACCATCCAATCACCAGCTTGCTACGCTCTGCGCTCACTTTGGCATCGCGTTTCACGCCGCCGCAGCGCACGAGGCACTCGCCGATGTCATCGCCACGGTGCAGTTGTTTCGCGCTCTTAGTCGAGTCGCACATCCGTTGCTGGCTATCCACCAGCGAAATAAGAATGTCACCGCTTTGTCATTTGAGTAGCGATTCGCTTTCAGGCAATATTGAGGAATAGGACTTTATTGAGGGAGGTACATCACCATGACAGATAAACAGGAAATGAAACGAAAGAAGACGGTTGCTGCTGAATCGCCGATACACACGATTCAAGCGGGCTCCGTCACAGCGTC
Organism: Bythopirellula sp.; assembly: GCA_034439695.1. GTDB lineage: Bacteria > Planctomycetota > Planctomycetia > Pirellulales > Lacipirellulaceae > Bythopirellula. The sequence continues at coordinate 11,674 of JAWXAV010000025.1, forward strand.
CATTTGGAAACGGCAATCGCCAGCCGGATACGTCTATCTTGATTTTTCGCTCACGAGGTCATTTGAAAGCCTTTCAAGCGGTAATACAGGTCACTCAAAAAACTTCTTTGCCCGCAATCGCCACGAACTGACGCAAGTAATCGAACAGGCGACGATTTGGATCGACCAACAGGAATTGCTTAAAACTATTGGGGAGAACATAGCCGCATGATAGACAATCAAATGACTCCCGAATCGCAGCGGACGAACGACCCAACAGACGAGCCAATGCAATCCACGTTGACGCCGGACGAGCTGGCTCAACTAAGCGACCCTGACAAACAAGCGTACTTTCGCCGCGAATACCTTGCGCAGCTTCGTCAGCGAGCGTGCCCGGGCTGCGGCGAAATCGACGATCCACTAATCTAAAGCAGAGCATGAGAAGCTTCCTGTCCTAGGACGTCTACTGGTTGCTGTTCTCAGCAGGGATTAACATAATCGACATTAAGTGAGCCGATTGCCACATCAATACCCAGTTACTGACCAGCCTCTTCTCTGCCGGTGACGAGCCCTTGCGCTGCAGCGCAAAAACGAACGACGGCAGGCGAATTCCGTTAATGCACTTGCGAGATTCGATATGGCCACCAGTTCTAGCTCCCGTGCGGTAAAGATTGCCCAAGTTCATTTCGAGGACGATTTTTCGAGTCGATGGGGCGTTGAACCGCTTATCGACGAAAATGCGGTGTACATTTTCAACAACATGCCTTACCGGGGAAAACTTACAGCCCGTGATCGGCAGCGCGACGAAATTCGCCGACAACTAGCAATGCAAGGGCTGACCGAACTAGGCTACGGCGAGTGGCCACAACAAGGAAAGCAAGAAGGATATAGCTGGGTACTTATTTTTGAAGGCGAAGAGAAACCTGATGTAGAGTCAATTCACGACTTATGCTTGCAGGTCTTTTCTAGCAACATCGGATGGGAAGAAAGTGAATGAGAGGAGCTGCCCAGGGTTTTCTAGTAAGTCCTCCGCCTTGAGACCTAACCGTTCAGTTGCCCGATCCGGCAACGGTACGAAGGACTTCACTATTTCACGCTTGAATCGCAAGCATGTTGGAGGGAGTCGTGAGTATCCTGCCGCCTGACGCTTCGCGTTAATCAGCCGAAGTAGCTTTAAGAGTTGCTTTCGCACGGGCGCGTATGGAACGTAAGGCAGTGAGTACAGTGCTTCTGCCAGAGCCTCCATCCGCCGATGACATGCGATGGACAGGAAGTAAGCGCATAGCTCTCGGTATGGCTCGCGGGCGATGAGCACCCGCACTCGCCATTGACCGTCTGGGCGTGGAGCCTCCTCAGCAGAGACTTTCTTTAGATAATCCCCCCGCTTCACATACACCGAGTATTCACCAATGCGAATCGGTGCGCGACGTACATCCTTGAGATTATCTCCCTCACCTTCCCGTATCGGGTGGTAGCCATGCGTTACCATGAGAATCCATGAACTCTTGAAACGCACGTACTGAACATTTCCCAAGCCCTGACTCTTTCGCCAGCGACGAGCCCCTTCAGTCTTGGCCACGTCATACTTGGCAAGCAGCTTGGCATCGAGTGCTGTGGGGGCTTTGCCATCTGGCACAGTTCCCTGCACAAAAAAGTAATACCCTTTCGGTAGTAGGTGCGTTGCGACACGCTGCAAGAATCCCACTAGACTTGTGACTTCGCACTTGTACTCCATGCTGATGCCCTCCTTAGTGACTACTCGCTTCGTGCGAGCAGTCGCAAAGAAGGGCGAACAAAATCCTTGTTGTTCGCCCCGGAAATAAAATCCTTCACGCCTTGGCCGCAATCCCTTGAGACTCTCAGCAGGCTTTCGAGAACCTCTCGAAAATCCTTTTTAACCTTGCTTTCAAAAGCCATTCGGTATTGGCGGCAGCAGCGGCGTAGCTGCTAAATTCTTAGCAGCCACGCGCTTAATTGCATGCCACCGTCGTACCGAAAACCTCGGGGTCAACGTCAGTGTGAAATGAATACACGCTGACTGTTCACCCTCGATTCGCTGCCAAAGGACTCCTCTTCTCCCGAAGAGAACTCGTTTGACTCACTATGCTTCCAACCAAGGAAAGCCGGTCGCGGACTGACGGGAAAACAAATCCCGTCAGCCGCACCAGCTTGTCCATCCGCTTGGCCTAATGGCCAGTCGCAACTTTCGTCGTGGCATAATGCCTTGGTGCCACCCAAGACGCCAACGAGACCGGACTGCCTTGCCCGGCGGAAGGCTAGTGCAATATGCACGTGGCTTCCGTCTTTGCCTTCGCAAAGATCATCGCCCAACACACCTAGCGGCTTCCGCCGCAAAGTGCATCGGCTATCTACTGATTGCCCACTCCCCCACTACGGCGTTTTGATCACGTCGCTGACGGCGACGCACCGGTTACCAATCCGGCGGCCGTAGTGGTTCCTGCGTTATTCAGTTTCTTTGCTTAGTCACGAGAGTTCCGTGGGTGAGCTGGTTGCCCAGCATGGCAATCACGTTTCTAGGTGCGGCCGTCAGGCCGTCCTACTCGACGCAAGGAATTGAGCCTTATCGGTCAATCCCTTTGCGGTTTCAGGGCTCGAATCTAGAAGCTACCCTTACCGCGAAACGGTTGCTTGTCCCCAGTACCACCAGTCTATCGACCAGCGGTACAAGTTTCGGCATCGACTTTCTCGAAGCTTACCGGCAAGCGATTACTCGCCTTTCATGGTTGAGCTATTCACGCTCGCAGACTTACTGCGATACCCGAGGATGTCACTCCCCGGCACGGTCCATCGCTGGACTCGTGGCTCCCCACGCCGGACAACGTCGTACGCCCCTAAAGATCAGGAAGCGAACCCCGTGTGTGGATTACGCCATGCAAGCGCATGGCCTCACCGACTTTGAAAACTGACGGCTTGCGGCAGAACACCACCGCAAGAATTTCCGCATCGCCCCCATTCCGGAGCGAAAAAAAATGAAGAGAGAAATGTACTTGGTTCTATAGGATAGAAATCCAGTATTACTCTGTGTTGTGGGAACTGCATTACAAAAGCAGCTCGGTCCGACAGGATTACTCTGGAAAGCCTCCTTCGAGCACGGACAAACACGTTTCCGCGTATCCGGCTCTACCGGCAAGCGATCGTGACGGGTGGTAAACTCCGTCCCCTTTCGACATGGCTGGCGGCCATGCTCCTCGGGCGATCACTTCCAAACGGATGGATCTTGTCAAAGCGTTTACGATCATCGACAGTCGAAGGGCCTATCCTGACGCCCTTCTAAGGCGTTCTATAACACAGTTCTAGGACTCAGGCAAATGAATTACGGTGGGATCAGGCTGCTGACTTGGTTGGTTCCTTGGGGCTGAAGAGGCGTCGCTTTGCCCCGCGCTCAAGAATCATCCGGCGATAAACCGAGAAGGCCGCGCCACCCGATTTGCGCGATCGATTGTAGCCTTCGATAATCGTGCTCTCGACATGCTCCAGTGACTCGCGCTCCAGCTCTTCAAGCTCGATCTTACTGAGCGTCTGAAGGTAAGCGTTGACGTGGTCCTGAAGTGGATCCTGTGGCGGCGCAACCTCGACTTTCGTCGCTCCTACCTTCTTCGGGGGTGATTTCTTTGGAAATAGATCCTGCGGGGGCGAAAAACCTTCGCGAATTGACTTTACCAGATACCCTGCCGGATTGCGGATCGATTCCCGCTCTTTCATCTGCTGCAGACGATCCAAAACCTCTATCTGCGTTTCGATCAATTCCTGCGGATAGTCTCTGACGAGTTCCGTTGCGACAGAAGGAGTGACGCCACGGTCTGTAAGTAGTTTGATGAGCGAAGCGAGTTTTTGGCTTGTTTGTTCAATCTGCGGCATTGCTTTCTTGATGAAAACAATTCTCCAATCACCGCGTGATATCTTCACGTAACGTTGTGCGACCGGCAGGCTTTCTAAAAAGCCGACCGACTCAAGCTCCTCAATCGCCGGTTGCAGTCGTCGTTTAAGCTGGCCGGTGTCGTAGTTTCGGCTTAGCCCAATATGTTCGCAGGCAAACTCTGCCAGTGAAAACTCCCACCTGGACTTGTGATAGAACCGCTTATCGAGAAAGCGATACATGCGTTTGGCGGCAGCGTACTCAAGTTGTCGAAAGATGCTGAGGTCGATGGCTTTCAGGTATCCCGACTTGAAACTGCGAAAGACGGCTTCGTTCCAAGTGAACGAGGAAAGCGGCAATTCGGGATTATTGCTACGCAGTCGTTTGAGTCTGCGATCCTGATCGTAGAGCGTCACCTGCTCAAGTATGTGAAAGTTTTCGTCGACCCAGCTTTGCTCGTCTTTGTCCCACCACGCTTTGTCGTAGTAGAGCGTGACGCCAAGCCATCGCTTCAGCGATTTTTCAAGGCGATCGTAGCTGCGTCCTTCGTGTCTCCAACCAAGAATCTGAATCAGCTGGTAGCGACTGAAGTTGACTTTGCGCTCCGAAAAACGGTTTTGCTTCGCAAGCTGAATCAGTCCAAGAATAACTTCATCATCGAGTGAGGTGGAGAATGTCCCCCGTGTAGTTGAAAAGCATGGCGGTTCCTCCGCCCAGAAGATACCTTCTGGGAAGAACCATTTTCCCTTTATTGGAGGAACCAACC
>JAWXAV010000026.1:0-2927 GCA_034439695.1 Bythopirellula sp.
AAACGCAAATAGAAATCCCGGCGATAGCCGTCCACAAATCAAACCCTAACTCGCTAACGAATCAACAGAGAAATTCCATTTCACGATGAACCAGGACAGCGTCCGAGGTGATTGATAATCTTAGCCCCACAGCCGTCAATACTTTGTTGAGCGTATCCAAGCGTGGGTTTCCTTGCTTTGAGAGTGTTCGATACAAGGTTTCTCGCCCCAAATCGGTCATATCCGACAAGGGGGCCATCCCTCCTACTCGCGCTTTGGCAACATGCCGTAGGGATTCGGTAAAAAGCTCCATATTGCCGTCGGCCAGACACTTGTCCAGATAGATGGCGGCCGCTTGCGGATCGCGCAAAACTTCATAGCGAGTTTCATCAAAAGACTTACTTGGCTTCGGTTTACTCTGTTTCGGGGTCATGGTCATTCTTCCTTTGTTCATAATCCGCCAAGCAATCGTATCCAATAAGATACATTAGAACAACTCCATCGGAACTTCACCGCGGACGAAATAACCGTTATCATTTCGGCCTCGATAAAAGGCCTTTGGTACATAACGCGTGTTGCTCGGCCGAGGAATTCTTGCGGGACGGCACCCGGGGTAGTGACGAAGTTCGCCAAGCTCACTTCGCCGCAACCCCGGGCTAAAAGCTTTAATCCCTGACGGGATATCAGAAGCGTGCACAAACGAAAAATTGTCCCGGCAGGCATCAAAAAAGGGAACGCCGCGTGCGACGTTCCCTTCAAGTTTTTCAGCTTCCTTCAGCCCGCTTTCAGCGGCGGAGCTTATTTGCGATAGCCGAGTGTTTTGACGATGCCGAGCATCTCTTCAAAGTTGATAAAGCGGCGGCGGTGGAGCAATTTGTATTGGTCGATTGCGCGGGCCAACTCGGCGGCTTCCGGCGAAAGCTCATCGTGACTGTTGGCGAATTGGCGGCGCTCTTTTCCTGGCGACGAACTGTCGACACGCTGTTCGCGGCGATCCACAAACTCGTTGAAGGTAAACTCTGGAGGGGCAAGCGGTGCGCTAAGGCTGGGCATGGTAAGCTCCTGGCGAGATTGGGACGAAGCTGAGGCGGGTGCAAACTAACATAAACATAGCTTATTCCGGCTAGGTTGGCGGAGTGTTCCACCTAGGTGGGGTCGTAGCGATTGCACCGGCTAGCGGCGGATGATGCCGCCGGCGTTGAGGTCGTCGACCTGCTGCAATTCGGCAAGCATCACGCGGCTTGGTTCGTGGTCATCGTCGAGCGCAAGAGCTGTTCGCAGCGTGTTGGTGGCCGCGTCGCGCTGGCCGGCGGACTGCTCGGCTTGGGCGAGTTGGAACAGCAAATCGGGACGAGGCTGGCCCCGCAAAGTGGCGGCGTGCAAACTCTCGACCGCCTCTTGGTGACGACCCAGCGAGCTGTAGGCCAAGCCTTCAAGCCACAGTACTTGCTGCGGTTCCTCGCCGGGAGTATAAGTATCGAGCAGGCAATGCAGCGTCGATAAACTCCGTTGCGGCTTGCCGAGTTCAAATTGGATTTGCGCGACTTCCAACAAGGCGGCCGTGTCTTGGGGCGCGAATCGCAAGGCGTGTTGCATGTCGGCCAGCGCGCGATCGAGCTCGCCCCGTTGTCGATACAACCGACCACGTAGCGACCACGCCCCCGCGAGGTTCGAGTCTAACAGAATCGCTTGCTCGGTGCGTTGCATGGCGCGCTCGTACGCGCCAACGGCGAGCAACATCTCCCCCGCGCGGATCACCGTGGGGGCATGACGAGGATCAAGGCGCACGGCGGCTTCCATTTGCACGGCGGCATCGCGGTAGGCACCCTTTTGCCACAAAGCCTCGGCAAGGTTACGCCGCGCATCGATGTCGGAGGGGCTGGCGGTGACGGCTTCCGAGAGTAGCGTTTGTGCGCGATCAAGCTCGCCGGTTTCCATCGCCGTGATTCCCTCGCGCGAGAGTTCACGGCAAGTGGTGAGCGACTCGGGCACGACTTGTTTTTTTTTGCAGAGCGCGCAACCCCAGCACGGCAAGACGAGCAAGCTCGCGGTCACGATCAACGGAAGTTGGCGAGAAAAGAAAAACATCGACGGCCGAATGAGATGACAAGAAAATAGCGGCGGATGATAGCAAAGCGGCTGAGCAGCCGACAACGGCACTAGGCCCCAGCTTGGCCGGGCATGGGCGATGAGAAATCAATTTGCTATGCTCGATTGCTAGCAAATTTCCCCTTCCTGGAACTGCCAATCATGCCAGCAACCTTCGATCAACATGGCCTGCGATTTGATTACCCCGAGAATTGGTCGCTCGAACAGGGTGAAGATATTGATGCGAATCAGCAAGTGGTCGTTTCGAGTCCACACACGGCGTTCTGGCAGTTGACCACGCACCCGGCGGGGACCGATTTGGAGCCTCTATTTGACGAGGCCCTCGCGGCCCTGCGGAGTGAATATCAAGACATCGAAGTCGAGCCTGAAAGCGAAATCATCGAAGGCCAACTTGTGACGGGTTTTACCGTGAATTTCTTCTATCTTGATTTGACGAACACCTGCTGGCTGCGTGGGATCGAAACGCCCACGGCCAATTATTTGCTGATTTGTCAGTCGGAGGACCGTGAATTCGTGCAAGTGGAGCTCGTGTTTCGAGCGATGCTGGCGAGCGTGTTGCGGAATCTCGCTGCGGCTGACGAATGAGTTGCAATTGTTACATGCCCGCACCGCCAGCGCTGGCATGAGTGAGTACTCAAATTCCGGGAAAGGAGCGACTTCACGGGATTAAAGACCACTTACGAACAATTGGCACGCGCCATGCGTTGGTATCAACATGTCCGCGAGACACGCTCAAGCGACGGCCCTCTCACCCGCACAGGAGAGGGCCGCCTGCCAAGGCGTGAATCGCCAATCTCGTCTGAGTGCGTCGGTCTATGACGCTGCAAAGCTCGTCACGA
>JAWXAV010000027.1:0-71220 GCA_034439695.1 Bythopirellula sp.
GGTTGGTTCCTCCAATAAAGGGAAAATGGTTCTTCCCAGAAGGTATCTTCTGGGCGGAGGAACCGCCATGCTTTTCAACTACACGGGGGACATTCTCAGTCGATTTGCGTGCGCGAACGATCACGGCCTTCGATGAGACTTCAGACGCCCTCTCGATGGCGATGATCGAGGAGCCATTGCCACGCCAGGTCTCTAACAAACTAGTCGGAATCGAGGAAGAAATATCTGGGGAAACTCTCCGTAAGACGGTTTCTCGCTTAGCCGTACGACACTCCGATCACATCACGGTTTGGAATACCCTGACAAAAGAGAAGTTTGTTTATCCTCTTCCCGAAAGACTTCGTGGTGAAAGTGATCTAAGAGTGCTTTCTCTAGGCAACGGACAATTATTGATTTCCATCAATCGTGGATATTGGGAACGTGGTAGCCGACAGGAATTGGTGTGGCTCGACGAAACGGGGAAGGAGCTACGGCTCGAAAAACTTGAGCTTTTGGGTTATGTGGCACCTAGCTTGCGGGACAAAGCATGGCAGTTGGCCGAGATCGCGCCAGTGCCAGCAGCATGTGGTTTTGCGGAATTAGTTGCCGGTCCTTTCTCTCTCGTCAATGAGCACAAAGAGCCTACATACCTGAGCGCGCTACGACACCAATGGCAGCAGACATGGCCGGCGTGTGTGGCTGTCCTAGTCATTTCCGCACTCGCGGCGGCATGTACTTGGCGTTGGCATAAGCAGTATTTTAGAAGTCAGCCCCTCACGTGGGTCGCCTTTGTGTTTCTGTTGGGCGTACCAGGGCTTTTGGCCTACTGGCTGAACTTTCGACAATTGCCAATGGGAGCTTGCTCGCACTGTGGGATGGAAGTGCCGCGCAACCGTGAGGCGTGTGCCAAGTGTGCGGAGGTATTCCCAGAACCGAAATTGTTGGGGACGGAAATCTTTGCGTGAGTGGCCGCGGCAGGGGACTAACGTCCCCCGCTCGCCTTAAATTGCTTCGCCCCGCGCGAATTTGCCCATCGACTCTTGATAGCGCTTCTTGCCTTCTTCAACCACGCGGCGGATTTCGCGGGCGTTTTCTTCGCTTTCTTTGCGCAGTTCGGCGATCATTTGCAGCGAATCGACTTGGTAATCGGAGATCGCCTTCACCAGTTTTTCGAGCGAATCGGCGCTGATCGTCGAACCATAACCGGCCTTGAGCGCGGCGCGTTCCAACTCCTGGCCAAGTTCGGCAATATCTTCCAAGCTTTTGTTCACACCGCGCTTGAGGGCCTCGGTCGATTCAGTCGCTTCGTGCAGCCCTTGCTGCGAGGTGTAGACCGTGCCGAGGATTGTGAAGACGTGCTCGTTGGTCGTAAAAAAGGTGACAGCCCGGCGGTAGACTTGGTCTTTGACATCGTGAGTTTGTTTAAGCTTGGTGACCAAGGTTTCGCCGACGTCGTAGCCGATGGAAAGATTCTCGGAAATATCTTTAAGAAGTTGATAAAACCGATCTTGCTTTTGAAATTCATTGCGGGCTTCATCGCGGGCGAGTTCCAGACGACCTAGCGTGCTTTCATCTCCCTTGTGTTCGTCGACGGCTGTTTGCGAAGTGGCGAGCGCTGCCTTCGCTTTTTCCAAATGTGGAAGCTGGGCTTCGAGCAATTCACGGGCCAAGATTTCCGCTTCTTTGAGCGCGAAGCGGAAGTCGATGTAGCCGTCCATGATGACCTGCTCGCGATTGAGCTGGTCCTTGGTGTCGGCACACACATCGCGATAGACATCCACAATTTTCTCAAACCGGGCGTAGGGCGTACCGCGCTGAATGCGCATCCAGAGGTTGGCCATTTTCTCGGTCACGCCGAGTTTGCCGTCGTCGAGTTGGCCGATGAGTTTTTTTGAGTCCTCACGGATCGAATCGAACATCTGACTGATTTCCAGGAAGCGGTTGCCGACGTTGATGTTTTCGACGTTCTCGCGCACGAGCTTGTTGAAGGTGCTCATGTGCTTGATGGTTTTGGCGATGGCCAGGGCCTTGGCTTCGTCGATGTGCCGCACTTCTTCGAGCAGCCGTATCAACTCGGCGGGAACCTCTTCATCCTTGGTGAGGCCGAATTTCTCGAGCACGTCGACCGCCTTATCCAAGTACTTTTGCATCTTTTTCTGGGTGGCTGGTTTGGCGGGTTGGGATTGTGTTGCTTGAGCCATGGCTGATCTCATTGAGGTTTGGGAGTTGTCGATTAGTATTCGCCAATGATAGAGTAGTCTTGCCGCTTGGTGCGGCGGTTTTGTTAGCTTATCACGATGGGCGGCAAATCAACAGCGTTTTTAAGTTTCTTGGCTAACTGAGTCTGTTTCTCGCGGCTTGAGAAGAAGTTTTTCTGTTTCTCGATAAATCGAGAAGAATGCGGTTTCGCAAGATGGCCAAAGTTCAATACGCCCAGCAGGAAGCGCCCGCCGCCGAAAGTACGGAAGTCCCGCGCGTGGCTAGGCCGGAGCAACTCAGCCTGCCCGAGCTGATCCGGATCATGGACGTGGCCACGGAATTGCGGAAAGGCCAGGAGGTGGTCGAAGAGCAATTGAATCTCGACCAAATTAAGGTTCGCCTTCGCGAGCGACTTTTGGAGGCGGCCCAGGTAGCTGGCGAGTCGGTCACGGCCGAGCAGATCGATGCGGCGATTGACGATTACTACGACAAGCTGCATTCGTTCGAGGAACCCAAGTGGAGTGTTCATGTGTTGCTGGCGCACCTGTACGTGCAGCGGGTGACGATTATCAAATGGGTGATCGGCATCGGGGCGTTGGTCGGAATGTATTGGGGCTGGGGTTAATAAAAGGGCTGGGGTTAATAAAGGGCTGGGATGAACGCGCGTTCGGGATACTCGGTGGGGCAGGCGCTGCAAGAGAGCGTGCAGGGGGTGAACGTTCACTTGCAAGAGTGTCTGGCCAAGATGACACAGTTGGACAGTTCGGCCAGTGAATTGGTGGAACGACGTGGTAAGGCTTTTTTGGAGCTGGCTGAACATTATTTGCCCGCTATCGACCAACAGTCCGTGGCGGGGACATTTCACGAAGTTCGCAGTGACCTGATGGATGTTCTGAGCCGCAAGTTGCGGCATGAGCGTGAACTGAAGAAGACTTTGGAAGCTGACGCCAAGGAGAAAGCACGGTTAGACCAAGAACTGGAGCGAGTTACCAAGGAGCTCAACGAAAAAGTCATCACGCGCGAGGAACTGGAAGTGTTGGTGGCCAAGCGATTAGAGGGTGACGCCGAGTTTCAGCGGTTGTCGAGGGAAGCTTTGGTTGCCGAGAAGGAACTCGAACGCAACGAACAGCGCGTGACTGACATTCAACGGGATGCCGCCGAAAAATTGCCCTCCTACGAAAAGAGTCAGCTTTTCCAGTATCTGCATAAGCGGGGGTATGGCACATCCGGTTACAAGAAGGAAGGTCTCACCAAGCGGCTTGACGGCTGGGTTGCCAAATTAATTGATTTTCAGCGGGCGCGCCGCGGTTACGAATTCTTGCGAGTGACGCCGGAACTCATGGCGCACGAAGTGGCTCGTCGACGCGATCAATTCAACGGACTGATGGAATTGGTGGAGGCTTGTGAAGATCGACATGGCGACGCCTTGGGGCTCACCGCTGTGATGCGTGAAGGTCAGGAGCTCGGGGTAGCGCGCGATAAGTTACTCGCTGATATCGTCAAGCAGCGGGATCTGACTTTCGAACATCACCAAGAGGCGAAGCAACTTGAATATGCCCGCAATGCGTATTACGAGCAAGCCATTGACCGTATGAAAGCGTTTCTGGCAGGCCTCGAAGCTTGGCGGCTTGAGCATGCTTCGCGCTCCACACCCGAGACGGAAGATGACCAAATCGTCGCAGAATTAACCTGGCTTGGAAACGAACTCGAAAAGACAAAGAAGCAAAGCGTGGACCTGGTCGCCGATCGAGAGATTTGGAAAGCACGGGCAGTGGGAATACAAGATATTTGGCAACGCTTCCGCCGCGCGGATTATGATTCGGGGCGTTCCATGTTCCACCCGGATTTCGAGATTGAAGGGTATCTCGAAAACTTCGTGCGGGGGCAGCTCAGCCGCGATGATTTATGGTCGGCCATTCGCAGTGCTCAGCAGTTTGCGCCGCCTTGGCACGAAGACCCTGGGCAGGGTCGCGGTCGGGGCATCGAAACCGACTTTTCTTATGTGCTTTTGCGCGTGTTGACTGAAATCGCCGGGCAAGCGCTGCGCCATGTGGCTGAGCGGGGGATGGAGCGCCGCGGACCCATTCGCCAGCAACAACGAGCAGAAGCGGGCCGCCCAAAATTCCGCAATCGCGGCTTCACCAGCGGCCGGGGTTTTTAGGTAGGAAGCTTTTTGCCACGGAGACACGGAGAGCACTGAGGAAAAATTCACCACAAATTTCACGAATCTTACGAATCAATTCATTCGTGTTATTCGTTTGATTCGTGGTTTTTCTTCTCCGCGCCCTCCGTGTCTCCGTGGTTTTTTCAAGGATGGGGGGTGTCGGCATGCAGGAAAATGCGGTTTTTTGTCGGTTTTCGCAACGGCACCAAACTGGACGGTGCCCGCAGAGTGGGAAATCGGCTATAATCAGAGGCCTCAAATTAAGGCCTGCTTGTTTCTGCTATTGGTAGTGAAAGGATTCCCGCATGTCCCGCCAATTCGTCTGTCTGAATCTCTTGCTTGTGTTTGCTTTGTTGCAGATGAGCTCGGTCGAGGCACAGATCGTGCGAAGAATTCTTAATCGACGCGCGGCCCTGATGGCAACCCCCGTCGATCCGAATGCACCGGCTCCCGCGCCGGGCGCGGAGGCGGTTCCACCCGCGGAGTTACCAATTCGCGGGGGTTTTTTCGCGCGACGAATGCAACAACGGCGCGATTTAGTCGCGCAGCAAGCAGCCGAGGCCCAGCCAACCCCGGCACCCGCGACTACCCCGCTACAACAACCAGAGGGGTTGGCACAACGACGGACGGTTCAAGCGTTGCGTCAAGCTTCGGCAATCGCTGCTCCCGCCATGCGTGCATTGACGCCAGCCGACCTGGCTGAAATGGAAGTCCCCGCTTTGCAAACGGCACTCTCCAACACAGGTGGCGAGTTGAGTAACGAGCTTAGTCGCTTCACATCGGCAGCGAGTTGGCAGAACTTTTTTAATATGCCCACAAGTGTCGTTGACGAGCAAACCATCGACCTCGCGGCACTTCAAACGGTGTTGTTGCGATTTGAGAAGGTAGCTCGAGATGGCGAATTTACTCAGATCGCGGAGTTATCGAGCTTCAACCAAGCCCGCTCGATTCTCAACGAATTGGTGAACCGCGTGGACGTGCCAGCGACGGATGGTCCGCAACTGATCGATCCGACAGGCGAGACGCAAATATCCGCCGAGAGCGAGCCACTCGAAGAATCTCTTCCCGCACCCGAGCCTGAGTTGCCGAGGAATGAAGGGGAACATTCGATTTTGGTGCGTTCAGGAAAGAGATAGTCTGGGAACTGTTGGTAAATTTGTTTGGTTGAGCGCGGTGTGCTATAATCATATTCAACAAAAAAGCCAGCTAGGATTTCCTCAAAATGGGATACACTTTTCCTCACGATATCCAGCGTCAGATGAACGAGTTGATGGCGACAGGCGTTTTTCCTTCGGAGGACGATTTGCTTCGACAAGCTATGTCGAACCTCGCCGTTCAACAGGATGACATTGCCGCTATTGCTGCCTCGTTGAGAGATTTTGATAATGGTGAGCGTGGTTGCTCCGCAGCAGATTCTCTCGTGGCCGTACGTGATAAGCTGGGACTGAATTCGTAATCATGAGTTTCACGGTCCAAGTCTTACCACGCGCTCTTGATGACGTATTTCATATTACCACTTGGATTGCAAACCGCTCACCCCAAGGTGCGGAAGCCTGGATCGCAGCTTATGAAAAGATGCTTGTTCGACTAGCAGAACAGCCCCTTGCCTGTGGTTCTGCACCTGAAGCCAATTCACTTGGCCGAGAGTTGCGGCAGGCCTTATTCCGAACTCGGCAGGGAAACACTTATCGAGCCGTCTTTTTAGTTCAAGAAGCGACGGTGTACTTGCTGCGAGTTCGCGGGGCAGGACAACCTCCCCTGGCTGCTGACGAAATTTAGCTGTTGAAAGCAGGATTATCCCGCGATCATTTCCGCAATCGTCTTACGTGCGACTTCGAGCGCTTCAGGGAGCCGCTTGGGCTCCTTGCCACCGGCTTGAGCCAAATCGGGTCGGCCTCCACCGCCGCCGCCCAGCGCTTGGGCCACCGGTTTGATCCAATTGCCGGCATGACCGCCGCGGGCTTGGAGGTCTTTTGACACACCGGCCACAAGCGTCACTTTGTCATCCCCTTCGCTGCTTGCCAGGAGCACTGCGCTGAGGCCGATCTTCTGACGGATCTGGTCAATCAATTGCCGCATGAGATTCGATTCCACCGTGGGAGTTTCAGCTACGACCACGGTCACATCGCCCACTTTGGTCGCCTTTTCGAGCAGACTGTCAGCGCTAATGGGACCGGCGGCGGCTCGTTGGGAAAGTCGTTCGCGTAAATTGAAAACCTCTTGTTGAATGGCCGCCACGCGCTCCGGGACACTCAACGGTGTGACCGACAACATTTTGGCCACTTCGGCGAGAATCGTTTTGGCCATCGCCGGTTTGGGGGCTTCCACGCTAATATTCGTTGACATGCCACCGGCATCATTGCCGGAAACCGTGCCACCAGAAGCAAGCAGCTTTTTTAGCTCACGCTGTTTTTCCAGCAAGTCGGCGACATTCACGGCCAGCGCTAACTGTGCACAACCAATCGCTTCCGCTGCTTGGTGAACGGCACTCAGAGTTTGCTCCTCATGCTCGGCGGCTCGTTTGCCGGTGAGCGCCACGATCCGCCGCGTGCCGGCTGAGACCCCTTCTTCGCTGAGCACTTCAAAGGCCTGGACTTCACGTGTGTTGTTGAGGTGTGTGCCGCCGCAAAGTTCCTTGCTAAAGCTGCCCATCGACACCATCCGCACCGGGTCCGGATACTTTTCGCCAAAGAGCATCATCGCCCCTTGGCGGCGGGCGTCGGCGAGCGGCAGGGTTTCCCACTTCACCGGCTCCGCGGCGGCAACATGCTTGGCCACATCGTGGTTGATTGCTGTGAGTTGCTCGGTCGTGACGGGGCTAAGATTTGTGAAATCGAACCGCAGCCAATCGCAGTCGACCTTGCTCCCCTGCTGTTGGGCGTGGGAACCAAGATGCTTTTGCAGCGCGTGATGCAAAATGTGCGTGGCGGAGTGAGCGCGGCGAATGCCTTGGCGGCGTTCGACATCGACAATGGCTTTTACCTTGGAGCCTTCATGGATCACGCCCTTGGTGAGCTGGCCAATATGCACGATGAGTTGGCCATCTTTTTGCGTGTCGGTGACCTTAAATTCAAAGCCGTCACCCACGAGCTTGCCGATATCGCCCACTTGGCCACCGCTCTCGCCGTAGAACGGTGTTTGATCCAGCACCACGCGCACGGCGGTATGGCTTTGGTCGTCGAGCATGTCGCACAAGTGGTCTTCCGGTGCCGCGCCGACAATGATTCCTTTGACCACCGCCTCGGCTTCCAACGATTCGTAGCCGAGAAATTTGGTGCTGTGCAGCGCGTGCTTGAGCGAATCAATCGGTCCCTTGGCACCCATGACGGTGTGTTGCACCTTGCCGGAGGCCTCGCCGTGCAGTTCCATCGCATGTTTGTACCCATCCCAGTCGAACGCCAAGTTGTGCTCGGCGGCGAGAGCTTCAAACAACTCCGGCGGCACGCCAAAAGTTTGATACAACTCGGCGGCAATTTCCCCTTCCACTTTCACGCGATTCTGGTGACGCATGTCATCGAAAACACGCTCGATGCGATTAAGCCCGGCGTCGATTGTGCCGAAGAAATTGGCTTCTTCTTGTTCGATCACCTGAGCAACGCGCTGTGTGGTTTCGGTGAGTTCGGGGTAGGCACTCTTCATGGCCTCGACCACGAACGGCACAAGCTTGCAAAGGAACGGCTCACGCATCCCCATTTGATGCCCATCGAGCACCGCCCGGCGGAGCAGGCGTTTCACCACGTATTTTTCCTTGTTCGCGCCGGGGTAGACGTTCTCATGCACTGCGAAGGTGCAAGCCCGAATGTGATCGGTAATCCGTCGGCAGCGGCGGCCTTCCTCGCTGTCAAGGCTGTACTTCACGCCGCAAACTTCCGCCGCGGCTTGGACAATCGGAAAGAGGGTGTCGATGTGGTAGTTGGTCGGCACGCCCTGCAAGGTGGCAACCGTGCGTTCGAGGCCCATCCCCGTGTCGATGTTCTTTGAGGGAAGCGGGCGGAGGTTGTTGGGGGGATCGCCCACCCGATTGAACTGCGTGAACACGAGATTCCAAATCTCGACCGACTTGCCTTGGTCGGGATGGAAATAGATTTCGCTGCACGGTCCGCACACTCCATCAGGCCCGGCACTCGGTGCGCTGGCTGGCCAGAAGTTCTCGCCTTCGTCAAGGCGTTCGATCCGCGACGTGGGAAGACGAATGTCGTTCTGCCAAATCTCGGCCGCTTCGTCGTCGTCGAGATAAACGGTCACGCTCAACCGCTCCGGCGGAATCGCAAGCCATTTTTTGTCGGTCAGAAATTCCCACGCCCAGTTGATCGCTTCGCGCTTGAAATAATCGCCGAAGCTGAAGTTGCCCAGCATCTCGAAAAACGTGTGGTGATAGGCCGTGCGGCCCACGTTGTCGATGTCGCCAGTCCGCAAGCATTTTTGGCAACTCGTGGCGCGGGTGTACTCGAGTTTGACCTTGCCGAGGAAGTGATCCTTGAATTGGTTCATGCCCGCGGGGGTGAACAGCACGGACGGATCCCAGGTGGGGACCAACACGTCGCTGGCCACGCGAGTGTGACCCTTGGTTTCAAAAAACGCCAAATACTTTTCGCGGAGCTCGTCGGTTTTCATAGCGAGAAAATGGTGGTCGGAGGTCAGGGACATGGAATCCCTGAATATACCGCGAGAGGGCGGAATGCGGCAGGGCAACTCGATGGGGAAGGCCGTTCAGTTCTAAAAGTTCGCCCCCCTCGCCGCTCGTCTGAAAGGCTCTTATACTCACGGTTTCACTTGCCACGGCACGGAGCAGAGGGATTCATCATGAGCGACGAAGCGACAACCCCTGAGGCGATAAACCCAGAGGCGGGCCCCCGTTGGCGTGTCCTTGATCGCACCGAGCGCCGCGTGCTTGGGGTGATGGTCGAAAAGGCCAAGACCACGCCGGACAATTATCCATTGTCGCTCAATTCGCTCACCAACGGTTGCAATCAAAAAAGCAATCGCTTTCCTCTGATGCAGCTCGAAGAATCGGATGTGGAAGATGCCCTTGAACGCTTGCGCAAGATGGGTGCGTCCGCGCTTATTCAAGGGGATGGCCGCGTCGACAAGTATCGCCACTTGGCATACGACTGGTTGGGCGTCGACAAAAAAGAACTCGCGGTCATGGCTGAATTGTTGTTGCGGGGTGCGCAGTCGATTGGTGAGTTACGCGCCCGTGCCGCGCGGATGGAACCAATTCCCGGCATTTCGGAACTGCGACCGCTGGTGGAAAGTTTGCGGAAGAAGAAGTTGATTGTTTTGCTCACGCCACCGGGAAGGGGTTGTGTTCTGACACATGCACTTTATCAGGATCAAGAACTCGCCAAAGTGCGGGCCGAGCACGGCAACGTCGTGGTGGGTGACGAGCCATTGACTGATGATGAGGATTCCGCGCCTGCACCCGTCCATGCCGCGCGAACAAGCTCGAGCCAAGTGACACACCGTGAACCCGGCCCCGATTTCCAGCGCCAGTTGGCCGAACTGCGTGAGGAACTGACGAGCGAAATCAGCCAGCTTCGCACGGAGATCGAAGATATAAAGCGGCAATTGGGTGTTTGATGCTGTGCGTAACTAACAGCCGGCTCGCCTGTTAATCGGCAAAAAACTTCCCAAAAAGTTCGCGCAGCATGTGTGTGCTCGGCATGTTATAGTGACCTCGAATTCAGACCGGGGAATTTCTCCGCCAGCTTAAATTTGGAAAGGGCAGCATATGAAGGCAACCAAACTTTTTGCGACCCTACTGGCAACTCTTATTTCCCTCTCTTGTTTCGGCCGCGCTGTAGCCGACACCTTCGGCAGCGGGGCCAACGTGTTTGACATTGAGTTCGTCGACATCGGCAATCCGGGCAACCCCGCCGACACCACGGGTACTCCGACAGGGGCTGGTTCGGTTCCGTACACATACCGACTTGGCAAGTACGAAATCTCCGAGCAGATGATTGACAAGGCCAACATTTTGGGTGGTCTTGGTATCTCGTGGTTCGTGCGCGGCCCTGATAAGCCGGCTGGCAGTGTGAGTTGGAACGAGGCCGCCCGGTTCATCAATTGGCTCAACATCACGAGTGGCAGCGTTGCGGCCTATAAATTCGCGCTGCAACCAGGGGGCGTCGGTTACGATTCGAACGCCAATATTGAATTGTGGACGGTTGGCGATACTGGCTACGACCCCAACAATCTCTACCGCAACAGCTTGGCCAAGTACTTCTTGCCTAGTGCCAACGAGTGGTACAAAGCGGCTTATTTCGATCCAGCGATCGGTACGTATCACCGCTATCCTGTGATAGCAAACCCTATTAACGAGAACATCGCTCCCACGGCCGTGGCCAGCGGTACCACACCTGGCACTGCCGTCTTTAGTCAGCCAATCCCCGCGGACATTACGCTTGCAGGAGGGCTTGGTTACTTCGGAACGATGGCCCAGGCGGGCAATATGTTTGAATGGGAAGAGACCAATTTCAATCTCATCAACAACAATCCCCCACAAATTCGTGGGTATCGTGGGGGCGTGTTTAACGGTGCCAATTCCGACTCGGGCAGGGGGACTCGGCACAGTGCCTTTCCGACGGCCGGCGGTATTGGTTTTCGCATCGCCAGTCTCTTTGAGGCCACCGTTGCGCCGAATGCCGATTTTGACCAGGATACTGACGTCGATGGCCGTGATTTTTTGATTTGGCAACGCGGCTTCGGGCTGTCCGGCCAATTAGACAACAATCTTGGCGATGCCAATTTCGACGGCACGATTGATGAATTGGACCTCGTCGTATGGCAGGATCAATATGCCATTGGTCCGCTCGTGGCTGAGATCACTGCGATCCCTGAGCCAAGTTCCCTGTTGTTAGTAGTAGTGGCGAGCGTCGGACTATTGCTGCTGCGACGGTCGTAGGCCGGAATCCGCCGCGGCGGATGCGCAGTTCCGGCAATGCAGCGGCATTCGCGTGGTGGGTATTCACGAACTTCCTTGCCGGAACTCGTTCCTCGTTCCGGCCTACGATCTGATGTTTTCGTCGTGTCGTGGTGCCGTTGTGGTAAAACAAAACCATGAATCAGGAATGAACCACGACGACACGACGCCACAACGAAGAGGAATTTATAACGGCTGTGCTTTGAGTCGCGGAAAAATCGACGATCTCAAGCGGCAATTGAGCGTGTGAGGTTGTCCTGCTGCGAGCTGGCAGCACGCGGCGGAGTCGCCCAGCAGGTTGATAGCGCACACACAACCGACAAGCCGGCGAAAAACCACAAGGAGTGGCCAAAGCCGCCGAGATAGTCGGCGCTGACGCCCATGATGACCGGGCCGATGGCACTCGCCGCCACGGCGACGGTGAGCGACATCCCACGAATCTTGCCCAAGTGGGCCCGGCCGAAATAACGCGTCCAGGCCGTGCCGGAAACGACCGAAATGATTCCTTGGCCGCAACCGAAAACGCCGTAGCCGAGCATGAGCGTCGAGAGATCCGCAGGCTCCGTGAGGATGAAGCAGCAGAGCCCCATGAGTGCCATGGCGGTCACCAGCAGGCAGCGCATGGCGAGCCGGTCGGCCAGGACACCGCCGACGAGTTGGGTCAGCGCGGTCACCAAAGCCATCACGGTGATGGCGCGCGTCGAATCTTGCACGTTAAAGCCACTGGCCTGAAACAGCGCTACCAGATGGAAAATCAAGGCCGTGCCAATGAGCGACCAAACAGCGGTCGCGCCAAGCAATAACCAATAGGCGCGGTGCTGCATCGCTTCGCCAACGGTGAATTCATTGCCGTAGCTGAACGGCTTGTAACGCTGCGAAGCATGAAAGCGCATGCCGTCGGGAATTTGACCCATCTCGCGCGGCGATTGACGGAAGAAGAGGGCCATCAACGGCAAAAAGCAGCCGGCAATGATCGCGGCAAAGACTGCGTAAGCCCCGCGCCAACCCACGGCTTCAATGAGCAACACGATCGCGGTGGGTATGATGGCCGACGCGCCAGCCATCGCGATTTGCGCGGCGCTGCTGGCGGTGCCGAGTCGGCAGTCGAACCATGCGGCCAAGCTATTGTTGGCGAGCAAGGTCATCGTGCCGGGACCGAACAATCGCAATAAAGTGAAGGCCACGAACAAGGTGAACAGGCCGGTGGCTTGCGAGGCGAACACACAGGCGAGTCCCATCGCGGTGAAACCTACCAGGGTCATGATGCGCAGTCCCCAGCGGTCGACTAGCGCGCCGATGAATGTGAGTCCGACCGCCGCCATCAGGGTGGCGAACAAATAGGCCGCCGAGAGCGCCGTTTTGCTCATGCCGAACTCGGCGAGGAATGCTTCGTTAAAATAGCTCACCCCGAAGGTCTGTCCGGGGCTGGTGGTGAGCATCATCAAAAAAGCCAGCGGCAAGATCACCCAACCGTAGAAAATCGGCTGAGGTTCGACACGCGAGCCTGGGGATTGATCGCGAGTTCTGGTGAGTGGTGCGGTGGCGAGCAGTTCGGTCAGCTCGGCGGACTGTGTCGACATCGAAGTGTATTTCAGTGATCGCTGGGGCTACTCGGAAGTGGCACGCAGCGAGAATTTGGTCCAAGGTGCTTCACAAAGGGTCGAGACACTAGCGCATCGCGGGAGGTTCGGCAAGGCCACTATCGAGGGTGAAACGGGTGGCTGCATGTGTTATCCTGAGTGGCTGTCAGCTATCGGCTTTCGGCTATCAGCCATATGACGTTTTTTGGTTAAAAGCTGACAGCCGATAGCTGACAGCCTAAAACCACGGATTTCCACATCTCCAGAGATACGCGCGGCAAACTATGGCGTTGGCCGAAACCACCGAGGGCGAACCACCACGCAAGGACAATCGTGTTGCCGCGATTGTGACGTGGATTCACGACCATTTTTTGTGGCTGTTGCTCGCTAGCTATCTGCTGGCGGCGGTTTTGCCAGGCCCCGGTTTATTGCTGCGCCAATTTTCTTGGGGCAATCCGTACGCCGGCGAAATCACCGCCCCGATGTTGTTGTTGGCGCTCCTGCTGTTCTGCGCGGCAGCAGTTGTCCGCTGGGAACAGGTTTGGCATCTGTTGGAACGTCCCGGCGTACTGCTGGTGGCCTTGATTGCTACGTGGCTTGTGCCGTGCGTGTTAGTGAGTTTGCTGGGTAGTTCACTTCCTACATTACTCGGTGCCGATGCCACGAGTGGCATGATCGTGGGACTGGCCCTCGTGGCCGCCATGCCGGTGGCGAATTCCTCGGTCGCTTGGACGCAGAACTCGCGGGGCAATGTTGCGCTCGGATTGGGCCTGATTGTGCTCACCATCGTGATCAGCCCCGTGGCCACGCCACAAATGCTCAAGCTCATGGGATTCGCACTCTCGGAAGAAGCGACCGCTCAGTGCGAGCAACTGGTCAAACGTTTCTCGGGCACGTTTTTTATTGTGTGGGTGATTCTGCCGTCATTGGCCGGAATGCTCATCAATCGCATGGCTGGTGCCACGGCAATCGCGCGACATCGCGGAACGATTCGGCTCGTGAGCGCGATTGCGCTGCTGGCACTCAACTACACGAATGCCTCGCTGGCCATGCCGCAGGTGTTTGAGCGAGCCGCGCCACGGATCATTCTTATCACTTCGTTGTTAGCCATCGCGTTACAACTGTTGGGAGTTGCCACCGCCTGGGTGATGTCTAAAACGATGTCGCTCGACAAGGAATCGACGATTGCCCTCATGTTTGCGTTTAGCATGAAGCACACGGGACTCGCGCTCGTGCTCGCTGGCGAAGTGCTCGAAAGCGAACCTCGGGTGATTCTGCTGATCGTGCTGGCCACGCTGCTGCAACACATCCTGGCGGCCATCGTGGACTGGTTCATGGCACGGAAGAAAACCGTTCAAAACCCAACCTAGCCGGGCCGCAATGCGGGCCGGGAGATTCCCAGGGATTCCCGGATGCGTTGCGATCCGGCTAGGTAGCCACAATTACTTGATCGCCGGCTGTTGGGCCAGCACCATCCAACGGGCCTTCATAATTTTTGGCGTCTCGGTAGGTACATCTTGAACTTTGTATTCAACGGGTTCAAAGGCACCCCAATAGGTTGTCGTGGGATCAATCGACAACGGATCGTGATAGCCGGCCACAAAGCGATCCGTGTCCGCTTCCATCGACGTTAAAACTTCGGGATCAACGCGGGCGAACGTTGCTTTGTCCTTCCAGACGGACAACAGTGGGTGATTCAAAAACAGGCCGCGACGAGCGATCGGTTCCTCCGTGGCAGGATCGGTTTCGAGAAAATCATCCCGCAGGTCGACGAGTACAATGTCTTTTCCCAGTTTGACGTTGGTGTTGAGCACCTCAAACGCACCCAGGTCAACCGACATGGCCAATACGCCGATCACCTTGCGCACGCCGTCCTCGCTGGCCGTACCCCAGATTGGGACCGAGAACGCAACCCGCAATTTGCCCGTTGTGTCACTCTGATAGACCGTCGAGATATGCGGTTCTTGGATCGGAATAATTAGACTCTCTGCACTCGTAGCCCCCTCGGGCAATTCTCCAACCTCAGGCAATTCTTTCTCCAGCCCATGAAAATAGTCTCGATGGGCATAGTTCTTAAGAAAGCTGTCAACCGGTTGATTGGCTTCTCCTTCCACCAACGGATGACGCGCAATTTGAGTTCCTTGCGCATCCACGATGAACCAACTATCAGAAGGGGCCGCATCGACGTTCTCTTGACGATGGGCTTTGATCCAAACGGCCAGGGGATGCGCTTCGAGTTGCGTGCGGGCTTGCTCGGGGTCGAAGCCCTCGATGTCAAAAATCAAGCCTTCCTCGCTGGCGGCCTGTTGTAAGATCGTAAATCTCTTTTCGATCTCCGCACTCACAATATTGGCGGCCTGTTCCGCGGAGCTGGGCAAATTATTGCGAGCCTGTTCCATGGCGACGGCGATTGTACGTTGATGCGATTGTTCCATCGACCACAGCACCGCACCAATCGCGGCGGCGACCGCGAGCACTGGCAACCCACGTTGCAAAACCCAGCGCCGCGAGGGATACCAATAGCTGGCCCGTGAGAGCCACGAGACGTGGGTTCTCTTGGAGTGGCGGGTGTCAATCCGCGCCCCGGAATCAACGCGAGTGTATTGCAGCGAACTCGGAGGAGTTCCTGGATCGAGATACCCATGCACCAGAGCCGCGAGATCGTGGCCCTCGCAGAAGGGTGACAATTCGGCGGCGACTTCCGCGGGAGTCGTATAGCGCTCTTCCGGTTTTTTGGCGAGCATCTTTTCGATGATGTCCCACAATTTGCGGGGAACATTATTGGTGCGGATCGGCGGCACGCGAGATTTCTCGTGCGCTTTTTCGGGGCGGAGCTCCGAATCGTGGAACGGCGGATTGCCGGCCAGCAGGTGATAAAGCGTGCAACCGATGCTATAGATATCCGCGCGAATATCGACGCTCGTGGTTTTCCATTGTTCGGGCGACATATACATCCCCGTGCCCATGGCTTTGTGGTCAAACCGCGTGAGCCGATCATGCGAATCACCAGCCAACAGGGCGAGGCCCAAATCGAGAATCTTCACCACCCCTTCGACCGCCTCGTGAGGATCTGACGAAGGTTTGCCGGCCACGCCGTCGCTATCCATAAGCGAGACCATCAGGTTCGAGGGCTTGATGTCGCGGTGGACCATGCCGTTGCGATGGATGTATTGCAAACCGCGGGCGGCTTGACGGACAATCTCGCAGGCGTCGGCGACCCTCAGTTGATTCTGTTGCTCGACTAAGTCTTGAACCGAGACGCCGTCGATGTATTCCATCACCAGATAATGGAGCCGATCCGATGGGGCCGACGAATCAATCGCGACCACGACATTGCGATGTTCGAGCGTGCCGATGGCTTTGATTTCTTGATAAAAGCGGCGAATGACTTCTTCGTTGCCCGCGGCAACGAATTGCGGCTTGATGACCTTGATGGCGCGCACGCGGCCAAACTGAGTGTGGCGGCCTTTGTAAACATCGCCCATGCCGCCGCTGCCCAACATGGCTTCGAGTTCGTAGTTGCCCACGCGCTTGAGCATCGGTGAGGCGGCGACGGCTGAATCGTGGCCACCCCCCTGCCCCATCATCGTGGGAACGACGGTCCATTGGCGGTCGGAATGGCTCGAAGGTTGCTGACGCAACGTACGCGGGCCTTGCTCGTCGTAGAGCATTTCGTGAACTTCGACATGGCCGATGCCCTTGAGATTGCGACGACCGTGGAGATGAAAGCGAATCCCTTCGAGGCCTACGTCATCGAGAATCGCCATCACGCTGCGTGAGACAAGAATCTGTCCGCCGGTGGCGTGGTCGTTCAGTCGGGAAGCGTAGTCGACACTCTTGCCGACGAAGTTGTCCGGCGCGGCGGGATCACTTTGCGGTACGCCGACGTGCATGCTGATCCGCACTTCGACCTTGCCGCCCCCCGGCGTTTCGATGGGGTCGTTCTCGTGGCTTTGCTGCACTTCAGCCGCCCAAGTGGCGGCGAGAATCGTGTTGTTGAACACCAGGAAGTGCCCATCCCCTGCCGTGGAAACGACCCGGCCCGAATTGTCGGCCAAGTTGGCTTCGATCCGCTCGCGGTGGGGGATGAGAATTTGCTGAATGAACGCCATGTCGCGTTCGGTGACACTTCGTCCCGACATCTCGTTTTTGAGATCGACGCTGCGGCAGATGTCGGTGAAGACGAAGGTTTTAAGCTCAGCCATGGCGTGGGGGCTGGGTTCTAGGGGTTGGGGATTCAGTTAAACGATTCGCACGTTCCCAGTCCCTAACCCCCAGCTCCTAGTCCCCTACTAAAATCCAAAAAACACGGGAGCGGGATTAACAACGACGGGTGCTAAAGCAGGCCGGAAACGTGTGACCGTGCCACCCAAAAACGGACGGTAGCGGGTACGAGCGACGGTAACGGGTTGATAGGTGACCACGGGAGCGGGAGCGAAGAATGCTGTTTGCACGACGGGGCATGGCGGCGCGTAAAAGGTCGTCACAGGCATGGCAGGTGCAAAGTAAGTGACATGAACAACCTGAGCCTTGGCGGAATCCACCAACGCCAAACTCGCGGCACAGCCAGCCAATAATATCAAAAATCTTGTCATCGGGGTTCTCCTTAGTTCTCTAAGCGTAGCCGTTCAGCCAGTGTTACACGCCATGGGAATAAGTATCCCACGAGAGCAGTTGAGAAGCAACAGGGCCGCTAAGCCGCCAGCGGCAGCTAGATTCCGAGATTTGAGAGCGCGACGGCCACTTGATTCAGAGCGCTAGTGAGCTGCGGATGGTCGGCCTCGAATTTGAGAACCAGATCTTCGGCTTGCGTACTCAGCGGTTCTCCTTCGGCTTCCGCGTCGGATTCAATGGCTCGCTCGATGTCGGCGACCAGCGAACGCAATTGGGCGTGGGTCTTTTCATCGAGCGCGGGCAAGCCCGCGAGTTCGGTGCGTAGTTGTTCGAGCTTGGCGTGGAGGGCTTCTTTGTGCATGGCTGTGTTACTTGAAGAGGGGGCTGCCGGATAGCGTGTTGACTGACTTTGGCTTCATTATAAGCAATCGACACCTCGAAGTCAGCCGGTTGTAGGGGTTGTATGGGGGTGCGTTTTTTGGTCCCGGGGAGTGCCATCCCCGAGCTTGTTATGTCTGGAAATTGCCTTTCTGTTCTGGCTGTAGCGGCTGGGCTGTATGTGCCGACGCGGCGTGTTGTTTTTCTGCAACTTCTTGGCCCCGGCGACGTGGTGTTTTCCCCACAGGAGCTATTGTTTTCCAGAGCCGCAGAGTTTGCGCTGTTTGCCCAGCAGGTACTGAGGCACGCAAGAAGCGCGGCAATAGGTCTTCCCAAATCCCAGTTAAAGAAGGCACAAAACGATGAACGGTTTCCTCTCCCCCCAGACAAAATTTGGTCGCCCCTCGCGACTGGCCGTGCTCGCCCTCGTGGCGATTGCCGGCCTGACCTCGATTCAGCCCGCTCAAGCCGGCTGTGGCAAAGGCGACAGCGGCTCGTGCTGCTGCTCGCCTCCGGAATTGTGGATCATCTACACACGTTGCGCTCCCAAGTGCAGCAATCTCGACCGTGGCTTCGAGATGATTACTTACCAACGCTATGACCGCTGCCGTGGTTGCTTCGTGAAAGAAACTCGCGAGTCGTTCCTCGCGGGGGAAGCGACCATGCCGACCTTGTTTTACATTCACGGCAATACGCTCAAGCACAAAGGGGCCATGAAAGGCTTTTGGGACGTTTACGAGAAAATGTCTTGTTGCCCCGGCAAGAAGCGGCTCGTAGGCTGGTCGTGGCCTGCCCAGCGTGTGTACAAGACCGAGGGCTTGCGTTTTCGCGAAATGATTCAAAAGAATCTTCTCATTAAGTATGTTTATGCCGAGTACCAAGGCTATTACTTGGCCAAGTTGGTCGATCAAATGAGCCTCACCCAGCGCGTGACCCTGTCGGGCCATAGCTACGGTGCCACCACGGCCGCCGCGGCGCTCCACTGGCTCGGTGGCGGCTGCTTGCGAGGCATCACGTTTGCCAATGGTGCTCCCGTGGAGCGTCCGAACCTGCGTGGCGCGATGATTTCCGCGGCGTTTGACTTCGACATGCTGTATCCGGGACATCGTTATGGCCAAGCCTTCGTGGCGGCGGAAAAGATCCTTTCGACCTTTAACTGCCACGATAAGACCCTCAAGAAATGGCCGAAGACTTCGTGGCGTGGTTGCCCCGCGTTGGGCTATGTCGGCATGAATGCCGGTCGCCTGGGGCAGTACCGTCACAAGCTCTGCCAATTGAATACGTATCCCGAGAACGGTCGGTCGCATTACTTGAAGCAGCATTTGAAGAACCCTCGCTTCCTCTCGGCCTACTGCTGCATCGCGTTTGGCGGGATCACGTCGGGTGTGCCAACCACGGCGAGCATCATCAATCTCGGCAAGGAGCTGGTCGAAGCGGCCCAGGAAGAAGCGGCTGCGGAGAAAGAGGGCGAGCCAACCTTGGCGGAACCCAAGGCCCTGGCAAAGAAAGCAAACAAGGTGGCCAAAAAGAGCGGGCAGGAAGCCCGCTCCGCCACGCCGCGGAAATCCGTGAAGTCGTGAACGACCTTAGGGAACCGAACGAGCCACCTCCGCCTTTAAAATGGGGTGTTTGGTTCCCGAGGGTAGGAAGTAGCCTTTCTCGAGGAAACGAAGCGTAGCGTCTTGGACTTGTTCGTTCTTGGGCAGCAGTTGATGAATGCCCTTCACCAGAACGAAATCATTTGCTCCAGCGAGGCGTGTCATTTCCACCGAGAGCAGGCCATCGTCATCACCCGGGATGGCGGCGAGATAACCTTCGCCGTCCCCCTGGCCACCGGCAATGATGCCGAATTCAAAACTGGGCGTCGCGAGTCGCTGCTCCAACGTCTCCCAACCTTTGGTGGGGGCCAGTTGTTGCAGCGGCTCGCCGGCGAACGTTTGGGCGATCGCGCTCTCGGAAAAATTGTCGGCGAGCTCGGCCCCATGATTCGGCGGGGCAATCATCACAAAGCGTTTGTATTTGATCTTGGGCTGCTCCGCAGCGGGTAGCGAAGCCAAGTCGGCGAGCGCATGGCGGATCACCAGGTTCCCCATGCTGTGCGCGACGAAGTTCACAGTCTTAACGCCATCGAGATGCTGGATCACGCTGGCGAGTGACTTGGCATGCGTGCCGACGTCGCCTTGCGTCGAAGGATAGCCAAAATTGATCACATGGAACTTGCCTTGTTCCTGGAGGTAGTCGGCGAGACTATCCATGAATTGACGACTTGCCCCCAGGCCGTGGACCACGATCACCACTTCCTGCGGAAGCGGCGGCAGCTTTTCCGTCTTCTTGATGTTCTCTAGTTCGGCCAGACAATTCTCGAACGTGCCAAAGGTGCGGCGGCGATCCTCGGGATCAATCAGCCGATAATGGCCGATGGTGGAATGCTTTTGAATGCGAAAGCCGTCGTAGATCACTTCGTCGGACCAGATGAACCGCCCGCCGAGGGTTCGAGTGCCAATCCCGCCAAGAATTGGCTCGGCCTTGGCGGTGATGGCCAGCAGAGCCAGGATAAACAAGCTTTCGATCAATAGTGCGGCAAAGCAATTGGTTTCAGTGTGTTTCATCAGAATTCCTCTTCCTTCGGATGTGCGACCGGCGGGGCAGGCGTGGTAGTAAAGCCGAATCGCTAGCGTGGATTGTACTCCTTCGGGGCCAGCTCCCCAATTGGGTTTACGCGGAGAGGGTGGAAGAAGTTCATGTTGAAAAAAGGCGGCGAAAATTCAAGTTTCTCTTAATAAAACCCGGAAGCCGGCTTGCTCGAAGTGAATGTCTGCCGTGAGGGCTTCGGTTAATCGGAGGTCGCGCATGATTTCGAATGACATGCAGTCGGTCAGGCTCCAGTCTTTGTCAGGGCGACTTATGAAGAGTGCGAGTGCCGTGCGGTAGATATCTCGAGTGATTTCGATGATCTTGATTGTGGGATCGGATTCTATGGATGCCAGCAAATTGCTGGCAGCTTCTCGATAGCGTTGCTTCGAAAGGGCGTTACCAATTTCAAACAAAACAGCCCGTGTCGTAATCAGTTGCCGCGGCTGTTTCTCGAGTTCGTCAGCAAGCCTAATTGCACGGTCGTGCAACTGGTCAGAACTTGCGGCAAGGGCAATTGCATAACTTGAGTCGAGAAACCACTCATTGGCCAAGGTCCGACTCCTTGTCGTAGAGATATTGATCTAGGTTGCTAGACCAATCTGCCGGTCCTTCCAAATTCAGTTCGCGTGCAGTTTTCAGAAACGAAGTTGAACCGCACATATTGGGCGGCATCGTTTCGACGGTGAGCCGAACAATCGTATTCGGCAAAAGAGGTACTTCACTTGTCGGGTGAAAGACATTGCCATCAAATGTTGCTTCTACAATGGTACTCATGGTTCTGGCAGCCGGTTTTGGGTGAATACTTGATCTTAGGCTCTGCTTGGCTTGAGTGTCAAACATATGTGGGGTAGGCTGAATTCATGTCATCCACCTACGATTACGACGTAATTGTCGTCGGCGCGGGCCACGCAGGCACCGAGGCCGCACTTGCCGCTGCGCGGATGGGGGCGAAGACGGTGCTGCTCACCACCAATTGCGACACCGTGGGGCAGATGAGTTGTAACCCGGCCATTGGGGGCGTTGGCAAAGGGCAGATCGTTCGTGAGATCGATGCCCTGGGCGGCGCGATGGGGCGGGCGATTGATGCCACGGGGATTCAGTTCCGGATGCTCAACAAGCGCAAAGGCCCGGCGATGCACAGTCCGCGGGCCCAGGCGGATAAAAAACTGTATCAAGCGGAGGTGAAGCGACTAGTCGAGTTGGAGCAGAATCTTTCGTTGAGGCAGGAAGTGGTTGAAGATTTACTCACCGAGCCGGGCGCGGAACTTCCACGAATCATCGGGGTCCAAGTGCGTAGCGACGCGATTTATCGCGCAAAAACCGTCGTGCTCACCACCGGCACCTTCCTGCAGGCGCTCATGCATACGGGCGAAACCAAAACCCCCGGCGGCCGCGCCGGGGAAGGAACCACGGGTGGAATCAGCGGAGCGCTAGCCCGTTTGGGCGTTCGGCTCGAACGCTTCAAGACCGGCACGCCGCCGCGGCTTAATGGCCGCACGATTGACACGAGCAAAATCGAACTGCAACCCGGTGATGACGATCCGCAACCGTTTTCCTTTCTCACCGACAAGATTGAGATCGAGCAACTCCCCTGCTACATCACCTACACCAATCAAGCGGTGCATGATCTCATTCGCGCGAACTTGCACCGGGCGCCGATGTACAGCGGTCAGATTCAAGGCACGGGCCCGCGATATTGTCCGTCGATCGAAGACAAGGTCGTGCGCTTCGCCGATAAGTCGCAGCATCAATTGTTCCTTGAACCCGAGGGCCGCAACACGCTCGAAGTGTACGTGAACGGCGTGTCGACCAGTTTGCCGCGTGACGTGCAGGACCAGATGTTCAAGTTAATCCCTGGCCTAGAGAACGCCGAGATCATGCGCTACGGCTACGCCGTGGAATACGATTTTGCTCCCCCCGAGCAACTCAAGATCAATTTGGAATCGAAACTCGTGGATGGGTTGTTCTTCGCGGGGCAAATCAACGGCACCACCGGTTACGAAGAAGCGGGCGCGCAAGGTTTGATTGCCGGGGCCAATGCCGTGCTTGCTCTTCGCGGTGCCAAGGCCTTGGTACTCGACCGCGATCAGGCCTACATCGGGGTCTTGATCGATGACTTGGTTACCTGCGGCGTCGATGAGCCGTATCGAATGTTCACGAGCCGAGCTGAGTATCGGTTGCTGTTGCGGCAGGATAATGCTGACCGCCGATTAACAGCGCTGGGGCACAAGCATGGCTTAATTGGCAACGAGCGTTTTGGTCGCTTTGAGCAGAAGGTTGCCGAGATTGAAGCGGCGCTTGAGCTGCTCAACACAACTCGCCATCAAGGAACGCCGATTGCCCAAATTGCGCGGAGGCCCGAGATCGAGTGGCAGAATGTCGTGGAGTTGGTGCCGAGTTTGGGCAGCCTGGGTCGCCAGTCAGCCGAGCAGGTGCTCAACGATTTGAAGTATGCCGGCTATGTGGCACGGCAGACGGTGGAGGTGGATCGGCAGCAACGCTTGGCCGAGAAGCGAATCCCCCAGGGTTTCGATTATGCCCGGCTCACGCAGCTTCGCGCCGAAGCCCGTGAGAAGTTCCAGCGGATCCAGCCGGTGAACCTCGCACAGGCGAGCCGCATTAGCGGGATCACTCCCGCGGACATTGCCCTGTTGATGGTGCATTTTGAGGGGAAAACAGGGCGGCGCTAAGCCGCAAGGGGTGGGGTGAGGCTATTTGAGGGGGCCTTGTCGTATCCATTAAATTTTGGCTTGATGGTTGGTGAAAAATCCTAAGTCTTTTGATTTGATAATCTTAAGTCAAATCGATCTCTGTTGACGCACTGGGCATGGCGGCTATAATTCGGGCAATTGGCAATTCAGGGGATATCGGCAGATATGGAGAACATTGCCGTCTAAAGAGTCTTGCTTATTTGAGTCGGCAACGAAGGATTTGGAAATTACGTACTCCTGCTGGTCAGGCCCCAAACTTTGGCAACTTAGTCTTTCGCAACCAAGCCCTTGGGGCTAGCAAGCCAGCCCAAAGTCACGCCCGCCAGAGAAAGAAAGTCAAACAAGGGATGGTTGGCACGAGACCCATGGGGTCGCTGACTTCCACAAACAGCCTAAAGGTCCATTGACCATCGACTAAGGAGAGAGGTGGTTCGAACTATGAAGACCGTCTTTACAACCGGCGAAGCCGCGAAGATTTGCAAGGTCAGCCAGCAAACAATCATTCGCTGCTTCGATTCTGGACAACTCAAAGGTTTCCGCGTTCCGGGAAGCCGCTTTCGCCGCATTCCGCGTGAACAGCTTTATGCCTTCATGCGGGACAACGGCATTCCGACCGACGCGCTTGATAGCGGACGCCGCAAGGTGCTGGTCGTTGACGATGACGAAGATTTGGTCGAGCTGATCGTTGACGCCTTGGAGCGCGATGGCCGCTTCGACATTCGCAGCGTGAACAACGGTTTTGGCGCGGGCATGCTGATTAAAGAGTTCCGCCCCGATATGGTCGTGCTCGATGTGATGCTGCCGGATATCAACGGCAAGGAAGTTTGCACGCTCGTCCGCAGCGAGAAAACGATGGACGACGTGAAGATCATTTGCATCTCGGGCATGGTCGAACAAGCGCGAATCCAAGAACTCCGCGACGCGGGGGCCAACGATTTCATGAAGAAACCCTTCGACGTGGAAGAGTTGATCAATCGCATCTGCCAATTACTCGATGTCGAGATTCTTTCGACGTAGCGCTTCTGGCCGTGGAGACTCATGAGTGAATGAGCTGGAACGGCAGAAGCTCGACGCGCTGAAAGAATTGGCTTACGGGGCCAGCCACGAGATCAACAACCCGCTGGCCAACATCGCGGCTCGCGCGCAGACGTTGCTGCGCGATGAAGCCCATCCCGAACGCCGACGCGCGCTCGAAGCGATTCACCAGCAAGCCCTCCGCGCGCATGAGATGATTTCGGACCTCATGTTGTTCGCGCGCCCGCCCGAGTTGGTGCTTGAATCGGTTGATCTCAATGAACTCATTCGCTTGGTGGTGAAAAGCTTGGCGGACGAAAGTGCGGACCGACAGATCGAATTTATTTTGCGATTGCCGGAGAATGCCGTTCAAATTGTGGGAGACGCCGAGCAACTCACGGTGGCGCTGAAGGCCGTCTGCGTCAACGCGCTCGAGGCGGTTGGTTGCGCTGGGACTGTGACGATTGTAGTCAGCCGTGAGAATCTGGTAGGTGTAGAGCGCGCGGTGATTGAAATTGCCGACACGGGGCCGGGGATCTCAGCGGAAATTCGCGAGCACATTTTCGATCCCTTTTTCTCGGGCCGAGAAGCGGGGCGGGGTTTGGGTTTCGGCCTGTCCAAATGCTGGCGGATCGTGACCGAACACGGCGGCGAGATTGTTGTTGCTTCGGTAGCAACGCAGGGCACGACTTTCACAATCCACTTGCCAAGTAAGTTTTCGCCGCCTCAGCCCCTCAGCCGGATTGCAATGCAATCCACGGATGAACACGGATAAACCCTGAGGACGTTGTCCTCCGGCTAGGGCTTGCGATCTTGTGAGTTGGAAGGATTCTCACCGGTCGTGAATTTATTCACCCAATACTCGATTTCCGCCGCAGTGAGTTGCGTGACCGGTTTATCGAGCGGCGTGCCTCCCGCTGCTTGGGTTTGAAGTCGGCTCTGCCAAAGCTCGGAGTACCAGCGTTCGCTATCCATCGAGGCCGCGCGCCGGCGTTTAGCGGCACGTTGAATCCGGTGATCGCTGGAAACCACCAGCAGCGACCGCGGCACATGATGTTCCTGGATCAACTGTTCGATCAGGGTGTCGGCGTCCGTGTAGTCCGAGGCATAGCGCACCGTCATTCCTCGATGCGTGAGGGTGCGCGGCAGACCCGGCGGCGCTTCGGCGGCATCGAACACGATGGTTGTCTGAGCTAGCTCCGTTGCGGGAATCGACGAGGCGAGAAAATTCAGCAAGGCTTCGCGAGAGCGTTGAAATGTCCCCCCAGGCCCGGTTTCGTCGCCGACAATACCGGTGACATAGAGCAAGTTGTAGCCGTCGATGATGAGGGACATTCAAATTACCGTGTGACGCGTTGCGTCACGGCTAGATGGCCGCCTCATTGTAGTCGTGCCACTCGCTATACTCATCGTGAAAGAACCGCGAGATTTGGTGGTCGACGCCGAAGATCGATGCCAACAGCGCGGCGCGAATCCACATGCCGTTGCGGGCTTGGCGGAAATAAACGGCGCGAGGATCGTTGTCGATTTCCGGTGGGATCTCGCCAAAGTGCTGATCGCGGGGAAAGGGGTGCAGAATCGGCGCGTAGCTTTTCATGCGACTCACCAGCTCGCGATTAAGTTTGTATTTCCCCAGATCGAGCTTGGCGAAATTCGCTTCTTCCGCGGGATTGTTGTGCTCTTTTTGAATGCGGGTCATGTAAAGGGCGTCAATCGCTTCAATCACCGGCACGCCGCCGATTTTCTCCTCGAACGAATCGACTTCGACAAACTTCACACCCCGATCAGCGAGCCGCCCGCGCAAGTCATCGCGGAGCGAAAGCGTCGAATCGTTGGGGGCGATAAACACGAGTGTCACCCCCTCGTAATTGGCGAGCAAACTGGCGAGCGACCGCACCGTGCGTCCCCGGCCGATGTCGCCGCAAAAACCATAGGTTTTGTGGGCCAAGCCTTTAGTGAGTTCGGCGTAATCGCGGCGCAACTCGTCAAACCGGCTGGCTGCCGGCGAATCTTGCGGGTGAGA
This sequence comes from Bythopirellula sp., assembly GCA_034439695.1. GTDB lineage: Bacteria > Planctomycetota > Planctomycetia > Pirellulales > Lacipirellulaceae > Bythopirellula. The sequence continues at coordinate 26,219 of JAWXAV010000027.1, forward strand.
AAATTGGAAACTCCGCTGCAAGGTGTAAATATCCAAGAGCGCTTGCGTGGGATGCTCGTCCGAGCCGGAACCCGCATTGACGATGGGGACGCTACGATTGCCCGAGGTTTCGAGATCATTCATCAAGTAGGCGCACGATTCGGCCAGGCGCGCAAGTGGACTGCGCATGATGATGAGGTCGAAGTAGCTGGAGAACATGCGGATAGAGTCGAAGCGGGTTTCGCCTTTGGTCTCCGACGAGGTGGTCGGGTCGCGAACTTCGTTGCAGGTGATGCCCAGGATTTGGCAGGCGGCCATGAACGAGAGAAACGTACGCGTCGAGGGCTGCGTGAAATAAAGCATCGCCCGCTTATGGTTGAGCAGGCGGATGAGAAAATCTTGTCCGCCGCGCATCTTGGAAAGAACGCGAATCTTGTCGGCCGTGCCGGCAAGGTCTTCGAGCATGTCGACCGAAAATTGCCCGCTGAAAATCACGTGCCGCAGGCGTTCGTTTCGCTCGAATTCGGGCAGCTTCATCCGCACGGGCCGGGCAAAGTGCGACTTGTAATGCAGCAAATCCAACTCATCCTGCGTGGGCGTGCGGCGGCTCTGCGGATCGCGCGACATGGAGAAAATCCTCGCGGGCATGGGTGGGGCGACACATCTTGTTATCGCAGATGAGCGAATTGCTCGTCAAGCTGCGAAGATGAGATAACCACGACGACACAACGGCACGACGAAATGCCAAATTTAAGCATGAAGGCTTTATATGTCCTCCGTTGTGTCGTTGTGTCGTCGTGGTTCAATTATCCGACACGCGCCAGCGGACATGGAACAGCCACATGACCGCCAGCAGCAACACCCCGTTGTAGACCACCACGAAGAACAGGTGCCCCCAAAAAACGGGAAGCGACACAACGCGGGGTTGCGGCAAGCTGGAAACTTCGAGCGGCAAGTTGAATACCGCCGTGAAAGGGCTCGTGATGCCGGCAAGCTGCACGACTTCTCGCGCATCGGCGGTTTTCACAAAGAAATCGACAAACCGCTCGGCCGCGAGCGGCACAAGGAACAGCGTGATAATGATCAAATACGTGGCGAGCAAGCTGGTCGAGGTTTTGGTGAACAGCGTCGAACAAAACAGCGCGGTCATCGCCGTGGTCACGCAGGTCAGCATGACAACGAGAAAGTAACCCCCCATCGTCGGCAAATTGCTCCAGTAATCGAGCGGCATGATACAGGCAAGCAGGACGGGCCACATCAAAAAGCCGGTGAGTACGCTCGAAACGCGCAAGCCGGAAAAGAGTTTCCCCCACATCATCTGCCAGGGTGTAATCAGCGTGGTGAGCAACAGATCGAGCGTTTGTCGTTCGCGCTCGCTGGTGACGCTCCCGGCGGTGAACACCGGGCCGACCAGCATGTTGAACAACAACACGTAGGCGATGTACCACGGCGCGAGATGGGGTTTGAGATACAAGAGAACCGCCATCAGTGGCAGGGCAAGCCCCATGCTGATTTGGATCACCAGCCGGAGCATGAGCGTGCCTTGGCTGAAAATCTCGCTGCGGATTTCTTTTTCGTAGATCGGATTGGCATCTTCGGGGAGGAATGTTGTCCGCTTGGGTGGGGCGAAGAGACGATCAGGAAACTCGTCCCGCTTGATATAAAGTCCGACCGCCGATTCGGCCTCGGTTTCCAGGTCAATTGCCTCGCGGCCAGCGCTCCCCAGGTCAGGGGCCTGCAACAACCGCCGCGAAACATCGGCAAACAAGAGTGCCGTCAGCGACAAACAGGCCACGGGCACAACCGTGAACAGCACGAACAGCCGCGCCTCGCCGAGTTGCTCGAGTGCTTGCCAGATGAAGACCCCACCCATGGCTAGCGGCAAGATCAGCAGATAAGAAACGACGAGCGCTGCAGAGGTCCGCCCAAAATAGCTGCTGCACCACAGGCTAATCATCGTGAAAAGCGCGACCGACGAAATCATGGCGAGATACGCGGCCAGGACTTCAAAAAATTGTACACCACCCAGCGGCAGGCAGAGCATCACCACCGGCAGCGAGCCGATCATCAACTCGGCCAGCGGGCACAACGAAGCGGCAAGTTTTCCCAGCACGATGGCCGAGGGCCGCATGGGGCTGGCGAGCAACATTTCAAAGCTGTCGCGTTCCTTCTCGCCGGTGATCGCCCCCGCGGCAAAGCTGGGGGCCATCAGCGACATCAGCATGTACTGCCCGAGAAACAACAGATTCACGAGCGGCCGCGCCTTGTCGCTATTCGACATATCAATCCGCTCATCCGCCGGCCAGGCCGCGTAGACCAAAAGTCCCAACAGCGCCACGTAAGCGAACAACAACACAAACGTGCGCGTCATGCGCAAGTTGGCGACAAGCTCGTTCTGCAGGACGGGATTCTCGAATAAGTACATGGGCGCTAGGCGCTGGTTACTAGGCGCTAGTTTTCAGATTTTGGTATTAGTGAGCGGCGTAAGCCTGAAAGCATGCGTCCTTCTTCTTTCAGAGTTTCGATCAATTGATCAATTTGAGCTTTGTTACCAAAGCCGAGTTCTTTCGCGATCAATAGCTGTGTTTCTAATTCAGCGAGTGACCCTCGGGCAATCGACACAAAGCGAGCCAATTCACGCTTTGACTCACGTGAATGCCCTTCGGCAATATTGGAAGGGATAGATACCGCGCATCTACGAAGCTGGGAAGTCAATCCAAACTTCTCACTATCTGGAAAAGTGGCAGTGATTTGGTAAACAGAGCGAGTGATCTGAATCCCGACTTGCCAAACTTTCAAATCCTGATAACCAGCCATGAGTTTTCTTTCTTAACTAGCGCCTAACGTCTAGCTCCTAGCGCCTCTAATACTTCCTCGGCCTCACCTTTCCCAACACCCGACTCGGCAAACCTTGAATTCTTAAGAACCCTTCCGCGTCGGTTTGGTCGTAGCTGCCGCCACCTTCCATGCTGGCGATCGCTTCGTCGTAGAGGCTGTTGGGGCTGGTGCGGCCTTGGATCATCACGTTCCCCTTGTAGAAACCTAGCGTCACTTCGCCGGTCACCGGTTTCTGCACTTCACGAATAAAGGCCATCAGCGCGTCCATTTTCGGCACGTACCAGAAGCCGTAATAAACCATCTCGGCGACTTCGGGTGAAATGCGATCCCGGAAATGGATGGTCTCGCGGTCGAGCGTGAGTTGTTCCAGGACACAGTGAGCAGCATAAAGCGCGGTCATGCCGGGGGCTTCGTACACGCCGCGGCTTTTCATGCCGACGAAGCGATTCTCGACAATGTCGATGCGGCCCACGCCGTTGCGGCCGGCGATCGTGTTCATCGTTTCCACGATCGCGAGTGGCCCCAACCTTTTGCCATTGACCGCCACGGGGATGCCGCTTTCGTAGCTGATTTTGACTTCTTCGACTTTGTCGGGCGCGTCAAATGGTGAAACAGTCATGCCAAAGTCGATCATCGCCGCGCCGTTCACAGCGGGGTCTTCGAGTTGTCCGGCTTCGTAGCTGATGTGCAGGCAATTTTCGTCGCTGCTGTAGGGCTTCGAGATCGACGCCTTCACGGGGATATTTTTCGCTTCGCAGTAGGCGATCATCTCGGTGCGGCCAGGGAACAGGTCGCGGAATTTTTTGATGCGCCAGGGCGCGATGATCTGGACGTTCGGTTCGAGCGCCTCGGCAGCCAGTTGGAACCGGCATTGGTCATTGCCTTTACCCGTGGCACCGTGGGCGTAAGACTCGGCACCGACTTCCCGCGCGACTTGCAAACAGACTTTCGAGATCAACGGCCGTGCGATCGAGGTGCCCAAAAGATAAATGTTTTCGTATTTGGCTTGCCATTGCAGAACGGGGAACGCGAAATCGCGGCAAAGCTCCTCCCGAGCGTCGATCAGTCGCGACGACTTGGCCCCATTATCACGGGCCTTTTTGAGAATGGCTTCACGATCTTCGCACGGCTGGCCGAGGTCGACGTACACCGCATGGACATCGTAGCCTTCGTCTTGCAGCCAACCAAGAATGACCGAGGTATCCAAACCTCCCGAGTAAGCCAACACACAACTGGGCATGATCACGATCCTATAAAAGTCACAAAGCCGCCACCGCTGGTGGCGTACAGGAGACAGCAAACCACCCATTGTGGTTCACGCCCGCACGAGTGACAAGCCGGAGGAAAGAAATGACCAATGTCCAATGTCCTAATGACCAAGTAGGGAATGGTCGGAATGCGTCTCTTCATTGGTCATTCGTTCATTGGTCATTGGACATTTCTTATTCAGGCAACTCAACAATCCGCAGATTTTTGAAGAGCAAGTCGGTCGTGGGATCGTGGCCTTGGATCGCGATTGTGCCGGGATCGGTGCGTAAGCCGCGACGGGGGTTTTCGTCGGCGGGTCGCTCATCGGTCCAGTCGCTCACTTGCAGGCCGTTGACCCAGACGGCCATGTGCGGCCCGTCGGCGATGATTGTTTTGGTGAACCACTCGTGGTCCTTGGCGACAATCTGCCGCGCATTCTGGCGGCGAAAGATGCCCCCCGTACCGCAATCGACGGGCTTGGTGGGATCGCCATCCACCATGCCATTGTGAATTTGGCTCTCATAGCCCATCAACACATCGTTAGGGATACAGCGAAAGAAGATGCCCGAGTTCAGCCCGTCGCCGTTGACCTGGCAATCGAGCTGCATGACAAAGTCGCCGAAGGTGTCGTCGGTTTCGAGTTGCCCCGGACCGTTCTTGACGGCAATCTCACCAGCCAGTGTGACGACGAATTCACTCTTGTTAGTGCGATCGGTGTTCCAACCGGTGAGGTCTTTGCCATTGAAGATGGGTTTCAGTCCCAGGGGTTTCAAACGGATGTTGCGAAAGGCGACGGACCCTTCGCGAAATTGCAAGCCGATATGGCCACGGGAGATCGGATGGGGATCGCGTAGCGACGCGACTTTTCGCGCATCAACACTGACAGTGATGTCAGAACCTTGGGCCACAACTTCGAGCGTATGCCAATTCTCACCGCCCGCTGAAGCGGGCTCGCCTTTTAGGCGTCCAACAATTGAACCGGTTGGAAACGGATTGTCAGCCGGTGCGATGTTCACTTCGTAACAATCCTTCGTGGGATCCTTGGGATCGAGCGCCGTTCGCAAGAAGACGCCGCTGTTCGTGGTGGCCGGCGCTTTGAATTCGACGTGCAGTTCATAGTCGGCAAACTCGCTGGTCGTCATGAGCCAACCTTCTTTGCCGGCGTCAACGCGAATCTCGCCGTTCTCGACACGCCAGTTGGCATCGCTCGTGGGCTGCCAACCAAAAAGCGTCTCACCATCAAACAGCGCAATCCAACCCTCCGCCGCTTGCTTGGGAGCGATGACCTCACCGATGGCGGGCGAAGCAGAAGTGATTAACAGGAGCAAGCAGAGAGAGCAGAGTTTAGGCATGTTATGATGGAATCCTGTCTTGGGAGAATAGAACACAGATGAACGCGGATTAGACTGATTTTCACGGATAAGAAGATTAATAAAAATCTGCGTCTATCCGTTAAATCCGTGTTTGTCCGCGTTCTATTCTTTTAAGCTTGGTTTGAGGAAGGGACGGAATAGAACGCTGATGAGCACGGATTTGGCGGATTGACACAGATATATTGGGAGATGATTTGATGCAAGAAGAACTATTGTATGGTGACGTGACGGATGCAATTATCAAGCAATACTATCACGTTTACAACACGCTGGGTTATGGATTCTTGGAGAAGGTTTACGAGAATGCGCTACGTGTGGCGCTTACCAAGAACGGGTTTGATGTGAAGCAGCAATCACCAATTCAAGTGATATTCGAGGAGGAAATGGTTGGTGACTATTATGCCGATTTGCTGGTAAACGACGAAGTCATTTTGGAAATCAAGGCGGCTGATTCGATAGCGCTGAAACATGAGGCCCAAATTATCAATTACTTGAAAGCGACGGGAGTACGCGTGGGATTGTTGTTGAACTTTGGCCCCAAGGCGGAATTTCGGCGCAAGATATTTACGAAGAAATAGAACACGGACGAACGCGGATTTGGCGGATAGACACGGATTTTTGATTATTGTTTTCTTATCCGCGAAAATCAGTTCAATCAGCGTTCATCCGTGGCCTATTCTTACCCCTCATCGATGTCGAGCCGGACTTGGCACGGGAAGTCCCCTGCCCTGCCGTTCGGGAGTTCGATCTCCAACCGATTGGTGAGGCCGATCAGTTTGGTGATTTCCAGATTTCCCGTGAGGGCTTGGCCGTTGAGCGAGACTTGGGCGTCGTCGGGAAGCGGCTCGATGACGACCCACACTTTTTCACGAGGCGTGAGGCCAGCGGGCCAGTTGAAGGAGCGAATCCAACAAACACCCGCACCGCGCGGCTCGCAGGTCCAAGGCTCGCGGAGACGGATGGAATGAATGTCGGGCATGGGTAGGCGCTAGTTATCAGGCGCTGGGCGCTAGTTAGGAATTGATCTAGCGCCTAGTAACTAGCGCCTAGCGTCTACCTCACTTCGCCAAATTCCGCGTCACAGTTGTTTCGCGTATCTGCCGGCTCTCGGGTTCATAGACACGAAGTTTCACCTGCACGCCATAGAGCGGCGAGGGATACGGCGGCGAGGTCTCCCGCTCCAGCGGATCATCGGGGCCGTTGAAAGCTCCCGTGCCGGTCACGTCATCGTCGAGGCCGTTAGCGCCTTGGTCGGTGCCTGCATTGTTGTCAGTGCCTAAGTCTTGATCGACGCCGTCGGTTTCGTAATACGTGGTCCAGGTATCGTATGTGGATGGATTGCCTCGAAATGCCAGATTGAATGGGAGTCTAGGATGCCAGCCAAGAATTCGCTCGCGTTGGAAAAGTGGTGCGGGGGCATTTGGCATAAGTCTAAGGATGATAGAGTGTTGGTAATCAGGAGGATTGGTGTCAGATGGATCACTTAAAGAATGAACTGTCCCTCCGCCGTCGTCCCACCCGAGGTCAACATAGGTGCCGAAACCCTGAATAGGAGGATCGAATGGAAGACTAGGAGTTGGAGCCGCGGCGCGTGCTGTAGCTGCTTGTGCTGCAGAGTTATATACGTCTAAGTCACTTGGCTGGACAATACTCCCTCCAGTAGGGTTTGCAGGTGGACCGCTGTAGTTGACGAGAAAAAGTGGCGCACCCGGGTCGTAGACTTGAACATCGAAGGCCAACACATCATTCAGAATCAAATCTTCGCCTTCACGCTCATTATCCAACCTGCGCAGCGAGGAGGAAACTTCAGAAGTAGGTTGAAACGTATTCGGTACGGCAACGTTGTAGGGGAAATAATGGGGAAATAAGTTGGCTGGAGTTGCCGTAATATTGTTGGGAGCATGAGCAAAGCGGTGTTCACGGCGGGCTAGGTCGGCAAGTGAGTTTGGCACTAATCGGCCGTTGTCCAAGCGAAGAGAGATGTCGTATTCTTCTTGAATCCTGCGCATTTCCTCGACTTGTCGATCAAATGTTGTGAAACCTCTCGTTACAAGATCCAAAAGCGGATCACTACCTGTTTGAGGCGTACCGCCAATATCCTTGGTCTCCGTGCCATACCAAGGAGTGACAAGCAGCGTACGACGATAAACCTTACGCATCCCTGGTTCGCCTTCGGAGCGATCCGTTGGGTTTTGAGTAGCAAACCAAACAACTTCCGCAACAGGTGACGAGATGGCCATATCTTGCCAATTTGCCGCAACACTAGGATCACCCCCCGGCCTAAGTCCCCTGCCCTTGCCACGGAATGGCGTGCTCTCGCTTTCCACGGTCATCGCTAGGATATCGTCGTAGTCGCCACGGCCGCGGCCATCGGTGTATTCACCTGGAGTCACCGGATCGCCATTCGCATTGAAGGCACGATTGCTGGAAGGAACTAGTGATGTGGCGGGATCAAAGCCGCCACCGGGATTGTCATCCGACCATCTCCCCTCCACAATTTCAAAATAACCATCTGGCGGATTGTTCGAGTCCGGCTTCGGCATCACGCCGTGGGTGTTCTTCGGATACTTAAGACACGTCGCGCCGGCTAGATCGTTGAAAAGTTGCGAACGGGCGATCCGCAGGTTGGCGCTGACTTCCATCGTCGCGCGGCGGTTGCGGACCCCTTCGCTGATGTTGGCGAACAAGTTCACCACCGCCGCCATCATCACCAGCGTGATCGCCATGCCAACGAGCATTTCGACCAGCGTGAGGGCGCGGCTCGCTCTGTTCTGTGGGAAAATCGTCATGATTGACTCTGTTCGGTAATAGTCCCAGGCCCCTGGAAAATGCGTGACGAGATATCTCTATTGCACCGTGAAACGCGGGAAAAGTCAAGCAGAACCGCGAACGCAAACTCAATTAGCGGCTAGAGTTAGCGTGGATATTGTGCAATCGTAACACACTGCACGACACACTCTGTGGTGTTACAATACAGTTTTGCAGAAATGAAACGCGGAGAACGCAAAGGCGCAGAGGACCGCAAAGAAGAAATATGCGGCAGAAAAGAGAAAATACAAAATGAAAAAGTAAGTTCCTTTCGTTTTGCATTTGTCATTTCCCAATTTGCGTTTTGCATTTACCCTCTGCGGCTCTCTGTGCCTTTGCGTACTTTGCGTTTAATTTGAGAGTGAATTTTCATGCGTATCAGCACCATTCCTCAGCTTTATCGCAATGTGAATCGTTGGGGAGAAATCCTTTCGATCCTCAGCAAGTACGGTCTCGCCGGTTGGCTCAGTCGGTTTGATTTCTTGCCGGGGAAATCGCTGCTCAAGAATCGCAACGGTCAGGTGCTCGCGGAGGAGAAACGCGAAACGCGGATTCGCCTCGCGCTTGAAGAACTTGGCCCGACGTTTATCAAGCTGGGGCAAATCCTTAGCACCCGGCCCGACGTGGTGGGACCGGAGCTGGCCGGTGAGTTACAGAAGCTGCAAGCCAATGGCCCCGCGGATTCTTTGCAGCAAGTCTCCGCTGTGTTTGAAGCCGAGTTGGGCCGACCGATTGCCGAGTGCTTTGAAGAGTTTTCTGACGAACCCGAGGCATCGGCCTCGATTGGGCAAGTCCATCGCGCGAAGTTGCACTCGGGGGCCGATGTGGCGGTGAAGGTGCAGCATCCTTCGATTAAACAACGCATGCGCGTCGATCTTGAAATTCTCACCGGCCTCGCACAACTTGCCGAGCGCTTGCCGGAAATGCAAGCCTACCGACCGACGTTGATCGTGGCGGAGTTTCAACGGCTCTTGAAGCGCGAGCTCGATTTTACCTGCGAACGACGGCATCTCGAATATTTCGCACGGGCCTTCCGCGACAGTAACCAAGTCCAGATTCCTTATTCGCATCCTGACTTGAGCACCGAGCGGGTGTTGGTGATGGAATGGCTCGAAGGCGTGCCGCTCTCGGATCCTGCCGCCATTGCGGCGTTGGGGGTCGATCTGGGAAAGGTCGCGCAAAATGGCGCGGATGTCTATCTGGAAATGATCTTCCGCCACGGCGTTTACCATGCCGACCCGCATCCGGGGAACCTGCTGCTGATGCCCGACGGCAGAATCGGTCTCTTGGATTTCGGCATGGTCGTGCGGATGGACGAAAAAACCCGCGACGACATCGAGGATTTACTTTTAGCGATTGTCGAGCAAGATGCTCAGCGGCTCTGTGCCGTCGTGGTTCGGGTGGGGGCCACACCGCCGGGGCTTGATGAAACGAGCCTCGGTTTAGACCTCGCCGATTTTGTGTCGCATTACGGTCATCAAGCGGTCGATCGCTTTGAATTGGGGGCGGCGCTGGCCGAGATGATCGACATCATGTTGCAATACAAGATCGTGCTTCCCTCGGCGATGTCGCTGCTGTTAAAAGTGCTGATCATGCTTGAAGGAACGGCCAAGAAGTTGGAGCCGAACTTCTGTTTGATGGAAGTGCTCCAACCGTATCAGCGCAAGATCATGGCACGGAGGCTATCCCCTTCGCGGCAGTTACGCAAAGCGAAGCGGTTCGCGTTTGAAATCCAAGAGCTGATCGAAGTCTTTCCCCGTCGTTTGCGCGACATCATGCAGCAAGTGCAAGCCGGCCGTTTCGACGTGCATCTCGATCACCGCGGGTTGGAGCCATCGGTCAACCGGTTGGTACTGGGGATGATGACGAGTGCGCTGTTCTTGGGTTCGACCATGCTCGTGACTAATCACGTCTGGCCGCTGTGGAATGTATCGGTCCCCGGGACATTGGGATTCATGCTCAGCGGGTTCCTGGGCTTACGTCTGTTGCGCGCAATCAGCAAATCGGGCAGCCTCGATCGACGGAAGTAAGTACCCCAGCCGGACCGCAACGCGGTCCACGGCAAGAGCGCGACAAGTCGCGGCGCGTCAGGCGGCTTCTTTGAGTGGCGACTCACCGCTCTGCGGCGCGAGATTTTTGAGGGCCGTTTCGAGCTCGCGGCAGAGGTCGTCGAGTTTGACGAGCAACTCTTCGTGCCGCTGGTCGAGCTTCTGCAGAGAGTCGCTATCCGCCAATTCACTCATAAAGTAACCGTTCACGGGAGGCCGGGAGGGGTGGCAGTTATCAAGCCAACCAAAGAATCGGCGTCTTGGGCGAAGCGGATCGAGCCGACTTGGCCCGTGGCGGCTTGGGATTTTTGCCAAAGGTGGGGCAGTACCGGATTTGCGGGTTATTTAGCCCCGCCGCTTGCGGCGAGTTTTCGCGGGGAGATCGCGGAGCAAGCTCTGCGGCTAAATTGGGAAGATGGCGCTGGGCTAGGCGCTTGGCACTGGCGATGCTATCTTACGTGTTTGCACACAACACGTTAGGCCTCTTCAGGGGGCTACCAATAGTCATTGTTTGATCAAAGTCGCATAGGAGTAACCCTTGGTAAAATTGACTCTTCGGGAAAGAGAAACCGCGCAAGAGGCGGTTCGCAGATTTCGTAAGCTGGTCGAGCGGAGTGGCATCAAGAAGGAAATTCGCGTGCGTGAGTTCTACGAGAAGCCCAGCGAAACCAAGCGTCGCGCTCGCCTGCGGGCCCAGCGCCGTTCCCGTCGTGAGCGATTGACACCGACGCGGTAATCCCTCAAGAAATTGACCCAGGGAGTGCCATCCCTGGGCGTGAAGTGAAGAACTAAAAATAAAACAGCCAGTCGCAATTTTGCGACTGGCTGTTGGCGTTTTTGTAGGGACCGATTCCGTCGCTTAGAAGCGAACTTCCGCGCGGACGAAGAAGCCGTCGAAACCAAGGATGTTGGCGTCGTCATAGTGCGACAACTGAAATAGATCACCAAAATTGTACTCGTCACGCATCCCCAGATCATGCCAAGCCGCGATGAAATAACCCGAGCTGACAATGATGTTGCTCGTGAGATTCATGGCCACGCCCGCTTCAACTTCCGTGACGGGAACCACGCGGCGACCTGAGTTGCTGTGCGAACGCAGCGTGAGTGGTGCAGTGCTATCAGGATCGTCGGTTGTGTCAGTGCGGATATCCATATCACCCACCAAGACCGAGATGTCGCCCTTGGCGTAGAGGCTGCACCAACCGCCGCAGCCGATATAGCGACGACCTAGCAGGCCCGTGCGAATACCGGCACCGTCGAAGGTGAGCCGCGTGAATTCGTTGTCCACGGCTAGCCCATTGGCTTCGAAGGCAGCTGTAGTGCGATTCCAATCGAGGTCGGCGAACCGCGCAGCGGCACTCCAAGTGAGTTCCCAGTCGGGACAACAAGGCCGACAGCCCGACCCGCATCCCGCGCCACCGCACGGATCGCAGCAGGTGTCGGTGCATGTATCGCAACACGTGTCACCACAACAGGGGTCGCAACAAGTGTCACAACAACTGTCGCAAGGACAACAAGGGCCTCCCAAGCAGAATGTCTTGGCAAAGCCGATGTCGTATGACTTCAGATCGACGTCAGCAGTCCCTTCGAGCCTCCCGCCATCGCCGGGGGCATCGATTTCATAAGGGCCAAAAATCGTGGTGCCTGGAATGGTAGAAGAATCGGTCACATCGAAATCGGCGGAGCTATTGTAGCGGGCAAAGTTGAAGACGATGGCTCCCCCACAATCACAGAAGTTGATGCCGCCGCCGAAACGGTAGGACGATTCGTAGTCGAAGTCGTACTCGACGACCTCAATGCCCCCCTGGGGATCATTCGGATCGGCGACAACGTAAGCCAAGGCTTCGCTGAAGCTGGCCCTGGCATAAATGTATTCGCCATATGCGAAGAACTGGTACTGTCGGTCCGCCAGCGGCGCGGCGATGCCGAAGCCGTTGGCACCTCTCGAATAAGAAGTGTAGCCGGCCTGCTCGACGTCGAAGTCCGTGGCGAGAGAAGTGTTGGCACCTTCGGCGGCGTCGCCCGCTACCTGGTATTCGCGTTTCTTGGCGGCCTGGGCTGACGAAACGGTCAGCAAGGCCATGTACGCCGCGAGCGCAGCGCAGCACATGGTACGTAGTTTCATCCTGAATCCCCCCTACAAAAAAAGTCAAATCGAGCCTGGAGCGGTAACTGCGTGCTCTGAGCTTTGTTAGCGAGAGTCGAGCGCTGGGTCACTTGCCAGCACCGTCCGCCTGCTCGATTTTTCGTACACAGAGAAGAATCGGTGGCAGTACAGCCGTTACTTTTGTTTTTTTCCGAATAATCCGCAGAATCGGTATTTGCAGGCAGCTTTGCGGGATCGTTACAAATTCGCAGTGGCGAGGGTTTGCCAAAGCTAGAGCGGTCGGGCAGATCAGCCGCAGGGCGTTAGCCCTCGGTTTTTGTCGCTCCAACCGTGGGCTAGCGCCCAGCGGCTCATAATCAGATCAAGCATTGACGCCGCGCTAGCTGGCAAAAAAAGAGAGTCGGTGGCCTGCTGGCCACCGACTCTTGCAAATTTAACCTGATCGAAATGTTCTCGGCGAACTTAGCTCCGTCTGCGGCGACGGCCCAAAAGTCCCAGTCCCGCCAATGCCAGCAGCGACAGGGTCGCGGGTTCAGGGACCGAGCCGTCCTTGTCGAACATTTCGGTACGAGTTTGGCCGTAATAGGGCTCGAGAATTCCTGATGCAATCGGATCGTCGAAGGTGCCCTGGAATGCGCTCGGAATGCTCGTCATATCGGGTTGGCCTGCCAAGCTGAAGGTGGCTGAAACCAACGCGGGGGTCGTCGCTCCTTGACCGATGTCCGCGCCCAAGAGGATGCCACGATAGTCGGGGTAGACGTGATTAATCATGGGGATCGGATCGAGATCAAGCCGGAAAATCGCCGCTTCACCTTGACCCAAGCCCGTGAAGTTGATTTGCAGTTTTGTGATATCACCTGCAACCAAGTTGGCCGTGATATCGATGCCGGGATCGGAACGCATGTTCGGCAAGACAAAACTTCCATTGAAGCCATCGGTGCCAATATCGCCGGTGCCAAACTCGTAGCCGGCTTGCTGGATATCAATCAAAAACGAGCTGATCGAGGCAGGGTCCGTCGACGTATTGTGTACCAGCATGGCGGGGCGATTGCGGTCGTGGAGTCGGATGGAAGGGTTCTTGCACGACTCCTCGTACTTGATCACGTACAGCTGAGAATCAGTGATCAGACCACGCTGATTATCAAGAATCGCATCGAGATAACGCGGACTTTCACCAACGATCACGTTGAAGCTGCCAAAAATAATGGCGAACGAGGCGCTGGGCAAACAACATAGCAGCGTGACTGCCAGCAGGGGCGGCATGCCTCTTAACAGGGTGGAAACTAATCGGTGTCTTAGTGAGTTTTTCATAAGTTGTTCTTCCCATCCGACCGCCCGTCTTTTGCCTTCCGTTGGCCTTCCCGGCTCGATGCGCTTGCGCGTGCGATGCATTGCCGAAGCAAAATTCCTAGCGGTTTGAAAGTACCTCTCTACGTGGTGTGAAATGGCCCGTATGAACTGCCAGATCAGAGAGTGAACATCAAGAAAGTGCGTCCAACGTCGTGATTTGTATGTCGCGACGATTGACGGCATTCGATGGGCGCAACGCAGGCGTGAGGGCTCGCTTCTGACCGCGGTTTGCGGATCAAAAAAGCTGAAGAGTTCGCGCACTGTGAGCGTGCCGAATTGACCGCATGTCCAGATCTCAAGCGTTTCTTGCAGATTGCAGCGCAACCAGCTAAACACAATGGCTGAGATCAAGGCGAGCAGAAGCGCGGAAAGATAAATCCGTCGCACCCTGAATGCACGTCATCATGGAATCTGCCAAGGCAAATGCTGAATAAAAAACAATCAGCGGTTGGCAAAAAAGATGGTGTGGTGAACCCAGGCGTAATCGCCTTTTCGGACATCGACGGAGTCAACTCGACTCGACGCCGATCGAATGTTCATGAGGTCCACAACCCAATACTGGTGAGAAAAATGCCTGGAAACGAGCAACTTCTGCTCGGACTTCCTTTATCTTAACGAGGCGAGGCCTGCCTGTCAAATAAATTTAGGGGAAATTGCGGAGTTATTTAGGTATCTAGGGCGTCGCACCCGTCGGTGGCGTGGACGAATCGAAACCAACGACGCAAAAAAATGACGCGGCGGGGTCCCCTCTCGCTCCTAGCGTGAACCCGCCGCGTCGGCGAAGCAGCACCCCTCCCCCGATGGTGCCGTCTCAACGCAATCATAGTTCAACTTAGCAAGCGTTCAGCCCGCTCTGGCCGTCCAGCTTTCAATCAGTGGTATCGCAAGTGTCGTTTGCGGGCGTTTGTGGCAATTTAGAAACACCCCTCCAGAGCGGCATGTTGAGATTCCGCAACATACCGTCGTTGGAGAGCGCGCTAGCCACCAATAACCCTGGAAAAGATCGCGGATTCTCACCCCTGCCAATCCAAACCAATGTCCAGCACGCGGGCTGAATGGGTTAAAGCGCCCACGCTGATTCTTTCCACGCCGGTGGCTGCGATTTCCCGTAAGGTCTCCAGTCGCACTCCGCCCGAGGCTTCCAGCTCAACATGAGGGGCCACCTGGTCACGCAGTTTTACTGCTTCGCGCAGTAGGGCCGGCGGCATATTGTCGAGCAACACAATGTCGGGCCCGGCCGGCAACACGGCGGCAAGCTGATCGAGCGAATCGACTTCCACCTCCACGGGCAGCATCTGCTGCTTGGCGGCACCTTGCGGCGATTGCAGGAATTGTCGCGCTGCTTGCACCGCGCTGGCCGCGTCGGCGGGGGAACCCACCGCCGCCCCGGAGCGCTGCGCCAGGTGATTGTCCTTGATGAGTACCGCGTCGAATAAGCCCGTGCGATGGTTCGAGCCGCCTCCACAACGGACGGCGTATTTTTCCAGCCGCCGCCAGCCGGGCATGGTTTTGCGCGTGTCGTAAATCCGCGCTCCCGTGCCGGCGACTTCGCTCACATAACGGCCGGTGAGCGTGGCGATCCCCAGCAGTCGGCCCAGTAAATTCAACAGCGTCCGTTCGACCGTGAGCAAATCGCGGACATTGCCGGTGATCTCGGCGAGTTTGGTTCCGGCAGCGAAGTGTTGGCCATCATCGAGAAACGTCGTGACATGCAGCCGCGACTGCGCCTCGGCAAGCACCACCGGAATGGCCAACAGCCCCGCGGCGATCCCCGGCTCGCGCGCCACGATGTTGGCCGCTCCCATCCGGTCGGCGGGGACCAGCGCGATGGTCGTCCAATCTTGCTCACCGCCCAAATCCTCGGCCAGTGCCAACTTCACAAGCGTACGGCAATCGCGTTTCAGATTGTCATCCCAAACAAATTGATGGAAATCCTGCACGGCAGCGGCTCGAGTGATTCTTAGTGGGTAGGAAGATTGCAAAGTCCGCCTGAATGTAGCAGGCACACTCCGTGTGCCGTGGCGGCCGCGAGAAAACGCGGTGATTTCACCAAGGCGATTACGGCACACGGAGTGTGCCTACTACTTTGCAGTTCTTCCTGTAGGCCAAATTTTTGATGACAGAAAGCAATTTGCTATATTTGACTAATTCGCCCGGCGAACAGCAATCCGAGAATCGTGGTTTCATTCTAAAGACGCCGTTTCATGCCCCAGCAGCCAACTCCATCTGAAAAAGTCTCGACGAGCCCGGCCCAACAGTCGTGGATCAAGCAGAGCCAGCACCAAAGTTTGCTCGTGCTCGTGTCGAGTTGCCTGCTGATGCTGGCGAGCTATTGGCTCTATCTGGGCGGACATCGTGGACAACTCATCGAGATCGACCGCGCCGAACCCCTCACGGCGAAATACCTGGTCGATGTCAACCGCGCCGATTGGCCCGAGATGATCCAACTCCCCGGCCTGGGCGAAACGCTGGCCCTCCGCATCATCGCCGACCGCCAAGAGCACGGCCCCTTCCGCGACATCGAAGATCTCGACCGCGTGGAAGGCATCGGCCTCCGCACCCTCGAAAGAATCCGGCCCTACGTGCTACCGATCCCCAAAGACACCGACTGGGCGGGGTTGGAGTTGGAGGATTCCGAAGTCGTGCATTAGACTCAGGGGTGGTGAGTTCCATGGCAAGGGAGGTCAAGAACATGTTTCCAACTTTGCACATGCGGCGAACTGTTGCCAGACGTTCGCCGATCATTCTTGCACTTGCGCTACCCTCTTGGGCCTCGGCCGAAGAAGCGCCCTCTGACCCCAATCAACAAGTCAGCAAGCCCTCTGGAGAAAAGTTTATCGGTCGCGTAGTGCTCGCTTCCGATCCTGAGCAGGGAGTGGCTGGCATTGGAGTTTCTGGCCATGCCATTGAAATTGCCGATTTCAGAAATTCTTGGCGAATTCATACGAGGACGGACAAAGACGGATATTTCACAGGACAGGCGATAGACGAACGTGGTTACCTTGTCGTCTTTGATAGTGCTCAACTGCGCGGAACAATTCAGGTTGTCGAACCAGGTCAGAGCGATATTGTGTTGAGCCTGGCACCGACAGCGACAATCCGAGGCACTGTCTTCGACGCGCAGAATGAAGTACCCGCAGTGCGCCATAGCATCTCGGCAGAGGTGCAGTTTGCTCCTGACCAGCGCTGGTCAAATACAAGCTTGAGTCGAAAGTCGTATACCAATGACGAAGGACGGTTTCAGATAGAAGGATTGATCCCCGGTTTCAAATACCGAATAACTGCGCGGTCTCCCGACGCCGACGTCTATCACCTGGGCCGTAGTATTGGGAATGTTGAGCCAACTGCCGCGGAGCATATCAATCTCGGGCAATTGGAGATTCCTAAGACTCGTCCGAATTTGAAAGAATTCATAGCCGCGCGTTATCTCGATAAGCCGCCTGAGGAACGTCTCAAACGAGGTTTGAATATGGCGAACCTTGGTTCGGTTCGACTGCTCGTGATCGCCATGGAACGGAACAATGAAGCGGCAAAACAGTTTTACAAGTTTCTGTATGATTATTCATACGACGGTAGAAGCGTCAATCGTGAAGAATTGAACTTGAAAATTTACCAATATATCCCGCTTTCGATTGCGCCCAGCGAAGCCGGAGACTTTCTCAAGCAGCATGGCATTACCATTCCAGCCGAAGAAGACGGAACAATTGCCGTGCTTGATTCGACGGGTGAAGTTGTTGCACAGACATCTTTCACGAAGTTGAAGCGAAGTAATGATCAGTTTGCTCCGCCGTTTTTCGCTGAATTTCTAGAAAGTCATCTACATCCGCCGCTCATGAGCGCTCGTGAATCGCTCGACGGTGCGCTTGCCGAAGCGCTACGGGACAATAAGCGGATTTTCATTCAGACGGGTGGCCCGGGTTGCGGCCCTTGTTATTTGTTAGCGGAATACTTCGACGAGCACAAAGCGTTAATCAGCAAGGATTACGTTGTGCTCAAACTCGATTACCGGATGCCCGAGTTCAAGGAGGTGTATGAAAAACTCACAAGTGGAACGCCGCGTGGCGCACCCTGGATGACGATACTTAATGCCGAGGGGGATAGTCTGATTACGGGCGATAATGACGAAGGTAATATCGGCTTTCCATCGAGTCCAGCCGGCATTGAGCAATTCAAAAGTATGCTAACGAAAACACGTCAGCGCCTGACTGACGAGGAGATTGCGACACTTCTCATGGCCTTGCAGAAAAAGGCTGATGAAATCGAGAAACGTCAGAAAAAATATTGATTAGTGTATTATGGTCAGTTATAAGAATCGTTCTGACCCTTTTTCTATTATTTTTCTGTTGACTGTCCATTATGGCGAGTCGGAGTTAGAAGGTAGGAGCGCATGACCGCCCCTATTGAATCACTGCCCAACCTTGGACCCAAGAGCTGTCAATGGTTACGTGAGGCTGGCATTCGTACGATTGCTGACCTCGAACGCCTTGGCGCAGTCGTGGCGTTCAGGATCGTTAAGCAGAAACAGCCCAAGGCAAGTTTCAACTTGCTCTGGGCCCTGGCAGCAGGTCTCGACGGAATAGATTGGCGAAAACTTGATCAAGCAACTAAGCAACATTTGCGCAAGGAAGTCGAAGAAGACTGAACGACCAAACTTCTACGCTCGGTCCCAATCGAGATAACGCCGAGTGCTACTGGCTCGCCAGAGCTCTTGATGCAATTGAGTTGATGAAACCTCGTGAAGAGATCAATTTGCTTTTACTGCCGGCCAATTGAATTTGGTGAGACGAGATCATTGGACCAATTCAAGGGTGCAGAGAGTCTTTGCTTGCCAAGAGCGTGAAAACGTGGCAGCACGAATCCGCTACCTGCCATTAATGCCTTCGTATCAGATCGTAGGCCGGAACGAGTAATGCGAGTTCCGGCAAGGCGGACGTTTACCCATCGGGATGCCGCAACTCGCTCCACTCGTTCCGGCCTACGAATTGAGACACCAGGGTGGCCAAAACAAGCGACTAAAATGGGCCACCCATTTGTGATACAATCAGCGATGCGCCTAACTATGTTTAGGTGCCGGTTCTTTGATGATTTGGTTGGACGGCACACTACATGTTGTATGCAGTGGCCCAACGACGATAAAAATCGCGAGTTTTTTTCCGCCAAACCACACCATCTCGTGGGTCCGGCCAGACCAACCACTACTTATAGACATTTTCTCTCCCCGCCGAACACACCTAAGTCCAATGCAGAAACAGTATCTTGTGTTTCCAGCCCACCAGAAATCACAACATCGTGTGGATCGCATCCGCCCAGAAAAAATGAGCGAAGATAAGCGTTAATCATTATTCTTCTAGCTTTTATCGGCGAGTTTGGCGGTCCAAAAAATGACTCTCCCCTACCAGTTCACGCCGAACCCCGAATTAAACCCAAAAAAGCCGAGGTTGCCTTCTTCGCTCGACGCGTTGCCGGCGCCGTTCCAAATTTGGCCCTCGAAGGCCGTGGTTAGGAAGGGAGTTAAGATGCGGCCACGATAGCTACGGGCCTGCCAGCGCACACCAACTTGGATTTCCGCGATACTCAG
Source organism: Bythopirellula sp. (assembly GCA_034439695.1). Taxonomy (GTDB): domain Bacteria; phylum Planctomycetota; class Planctomycetia; order Pirellulales; family Lacipirellulaceae; genus Bythopirellula. The sequence continues at coordinate 45,548 of JAWXAV010000027.1, forward strand.
CAAATCGTCGCGGCTGGTCACCCGCGTGGTGGTAAAGGAATTGGTGAGATCCAAATCTTCCCCCGCGTTCAGGTGGCTTTCGCCGTCGCCGAAGAGTACCGAGCCACGTGCCTTGCAGAAGGTGCTCAACGTGCGTGACCAAGGCCGCTGGGCTTCGAGGGATATCGTGGGGCCGATGCCTTCGAGCGAATGACGGAAATCAATCTGATCGCGCAGATCGTTCCCCGAGTAGCGGAGTTGGGCAAAGTAGCGCTGTTCGGTGGAAGCATAGCGAATGCCGCCACCCACGCCAAAATTCCAACTGGCAACGCAGGCTTGCTTCGTGGCCTCCAGATCGATGGCATAAGCGTCGAGGTCACTCGCGGCCGAGAAGGTGTCGGTGGGTTGTTCGAGGAAATCTCGACGTCACCAAACGGCGGAGCGGCCACTTCCCCGAAGCCGTTGGCCGGGGGATTGGCACTCAAGTTCGTGGCGGAGTGATCGAATTGCCACCAAGTCACGCGGAGCCCGATGCCATCCGAGCGCTGCCAGCCGACGAACACGCGCGGCGTGAATTCCATGTCGTAATCGAATTCGGTTTCGTTGAACGATTCAAAGAGTGCTCCGTCGCTGTTCATCACGGTGAAGGCTTCATTACTTTCAAACCGTGGCTTGACGAGTGTCGCTTCAAAGCCGACGTAGAGGAATTGTCCCGGCGAATAGCCAACGCAATCACCACAGCAGGGATCGCCGCAGCCCGTGCAAACGTCGTCGCAACAACCCTGTGAGTCGCAGGTATTGTAATACTCGTCGCTCTCGTGCGAGGCTGGCTCAACCAAGTCGTCGAATTCCGGCTCGGTGAACTGCGTTGCCACTGGTTTCTCGCGAACGGCTTGCTTAACGGCGTTAGTGCGTGGTTGTGGGCGGTCGGCAGGAGTCCAGGTGGCGAGCCGCCGCGTGCGCAGTTTCGGTTCCATTTGCTGCGTGACCGGGTTGTAGACGAAACCTTGTGCGGGCTTCGCGCGCAGCTCCGTGATATCGCAGACCGTCCAAACGGCGACTGCTAGAAGACATTTGCCAATCATCGAACAGGCCCAGTTGCAATCCATTGCCGGCCTCACCTTACTGAGAAGAACATTGAACAGCGGGCGCAGAGTGATTTTCCCAGGGATATCACGCCCATTGGTATCATCGGCAAGCTGCGCAAAGAAATCTAGTTAAAGTGACTTTGCGGGCGCTCAGTCGAGGCTAGCAAAGGCAGCATCCAACGCGGATTCCTCTTCCACAAACGCGGCGGCCAAGCCACTCGGAGGAGCGACGACCGTGATGGTGAAGGTCTCTTGATCGGGCAATCCCTGTCCATCAGTGACGAGAATCGTGATGATGAAAGTACCGAGGGCGTCAGGCGTCCATTGGAACAACCCGCCGGGAACGGCCGTGGGGGGCGTGGTGATCGTCGGTTGCGCCGCAGTGGGCAGAATTCCACTGCCATCGAGGTCCAGGTAGAAAGTGATCTCGCTGGGGGCATGATCCGGGTCGGTTGCCGTGGCAGTAAAGGAGATGGCGTTACCGAGAGTCACTTCAATCGGAGTCGCTTCATTCTCATACGGTGCTGGCAAGACAAGATTGATGGCATCATTCACACCCGTCACCGAGACGGTTGCAGTCGCCGTGGAACTGTTATTCGTCCCGTCGTTCACGACCACCGAGATCGAACGAGCGACTTCGCCGGGGTCTTGCGAGGTATTGTTGTACCGCAGCGTACGCAGAACTTGCTGATAACTAGAGAGCGAGTCGGAACCACTCAAAGTCAACACACCCGTCGCCGCGACATAATCCGCGGTAATGGCTGTTCCGGTGGTGACGACCGAGAGCGATTCGTCGGTGCCATTCTGCAGATTGGTGATTGTCGCCGTGGCCGAGGAGAGCGTGGTGCTATCCGAATCGCTCACCGCGAGATCGGTATCGACAATCAAGACGGCCGCGTCACCTTCCGTGAAGCTCGACGCAAAATCAAGTCCTGAACCGTCACCGTTAAGATCGACCGAGGGAGGGGCCGTGATAATCGTCACGACAAACTGTTCACGGTCGGTGAGAGCCGTGGCATCGTCATCAGTCACCAGCACAACGAACGTGAAGGGGCCAGGACCATCGGCTACGCTCGGAGTCCAGGTGATGACCGCCTCATTATTGTTATTCTTAGTGATGATGGCCGAAGCGGGAATTGACTCCATCGGATCATCGCGGTCGAGTTGGTATGTGAGGTTGTCATTCTGGGGGTCCGTGGCGGTGACAATCACTTGAAACGGAACCCCCACCGTGGCATTTTGGGCCGCAATCGCCGCCAAAGCGGGTGGGTCATTCACTCCAACAAGTGTCGAAATCGTCGAAGTCCGCGCCGTGCTGTTGCTCGTGCCATCATTGACGACCACGGAGATCGACCGTGCGGTCGCTGTCGGATTCTGCGAGGAATTGGAGTATTTGAGAGTACGCAGGACTTGCTGATAGTTGGTGAGGCTATCGCTCCCCGTGAGGGCGAGAACCCCGGTGGCTGGGGTGTAAACCGCCGTGATCAATGTGCCGGTGGTCACGACTTCCAGCAGTTCCGCATTGCCATCCAGGAGGTTGGTGATCGTGATGGTGGCCGAGCTGAGATTCGCGCTATCGACATCGCCTATCACGGCGGTCGCGCCGACAACCGCCACGGGCGCGTCGCCTTCGGTGTAGCTGGCAACAACAAAACCTGTGCCGGCATCCGCGCCATTCAGGTCCACGCTCGGCGTATCGTTGACGGCTTGAATCGTGACGGTTGCTACCGCTGGGGTGCTGTTCGAGGTGCCGTCGTTCACAACGACTTGCACCGTGCGGGCGGTGGTGTCTGGTGCCTGTGAGAGATTATTGTAGGAGAGCGTACGCAAGACTTGCTGATATTGGGCGACCGTCGCCGTGCCTGTGAGGGTCAAGATACCCGTGCCAGCAGTGTAGTTGGCCACAATCGGTGTGCCCGTCGTCGTGATGGACAACGACTCATCCGTGCCATCAGGCCGATTGGTGAGCGTGATCGTGGCGGACTCGAGATTGGTGTCGTCGCCGTCGGTGACCGTGAGGTCGGTATCGACGATGACCGCCGCTCCACCGTCTTCGACGAATGTCGCATTGAATCCCGTGCCGGCCTCCGCCCCGTTGAGGTCCACCACGGCGGCAGGCATGTCGGCGGATACAACGACTGTAAATGTTTCCGCATCCGCGAGCGCGGGCGAGCCGCTATCGACGGCAATGACCACAATCTTATGCGTACCGATCTGAGCCAAGGTGGGAGTCCAAGTGAAAACTCCCCCCACGGTCAGCGAGGCACCCAAGGGGGTATCCGTGCCGACGTCGGGATCAAGGTAGTAACGAATCGTGTCGCCCGTGGGATTGCCCGCGGTATTGAGATCTTCAATCGTGCCGCCCGCCGTCAACAGATTAACCGTCAGCAGTTGGCCCGCCGTGACGGCTTGATTGGCCACGGCCGAGAGATCGAGGTCGGGGGGGGCAGTCGTTGCCCGGAAATCCCGATGCCGTCAACATGTTGCGGGCTTCGAGCATCTCCAGCACAGGTCGCCGCAGTCTGCGGTTCGTAGAGGAAAAGCTTTTCTTGCCGGAGTAAACTTGGCGGCAGCGATCAAAGAGAGACAAGTTGTGCATGAGATGTACCTATCCTTGGAACAATAGTATCAACGGGGAATGACACGATGCAGTCAGCCACGATCCGGCTGGAGTTGTGCCAGATTGTAACCCAGATAGAGGGTGGTTGGAACAACCGATTACGAAGAATTTTCTGGTTGGGTAAAATGCCCAAAATCGGTTGGTCCAGCTCCGCCGAAGGCGCGGAAGTCCCAAAAGATATGTGAAATCCTGCGATTCCACCATTTGCTGTTAGACGAATTGAATTGAAATCAATTGCGTGTCGTCGGGCGCGTTCGCTGCCTTGCCGACTCCCACCAGAATTTGAATCGTGCCGACGAAATCTTGGGGTGGCGTGACTTGCAACAACCCCGTCGCACTCACGGTGAAGTTGTAGTTGACGCTGCCCACTCTCTGAGCCGTGAAGAACACCTGATCACTCTCGACGTCGGTTGCCGTGAGTTGCACTTGGGCCACCGTGTTGCGATTGACGCTCACCGGTACGATGTTGCCCAGGAAGGGTGGGCTATTGGCGTTCACGTCGGTGTTGTCCGCCGCCACGGTCACTTGGAACGTGCGCTCGAACGTGTTGCCGTTTTGGTCGGCCACAGTGACAGTGACCGTTACCGGTCCCGTGGTGCCGGGAGCTGCTTTCAGCAGCACAACGGCGTTTTCTTGATCCTCGAAAATGTCGATCCCTTCCATTACCACGTTGGTTGTCGGCCTATCGCTCGCGTTCACGGCCGTGTTGCTGATCGCATCACGTACCGATTCCCCTTCCACCATCAGGCCAAAGATCGTGTGATTGAAATCCAAATTACGCGTGGCTCTTTCAGTGATAAAGAACTGCGAGTCGTTGGTGTCATCACTGGTCTTGGCCATCGACAGCAAACCGGAGCGATTATGCTGCAAGTCGGGATGGAATTGGTCATCGAAGTTGGGCAGCGGCGATCCGCCCGAGCCAGTGCCCGTGGGATCACCACCCTGGATCACAAAGTTGTTAATCACCCGGTGGAAGATGATGTCTTCATAGAAATCGTCTTCGGCCAATTCAATCATCCGACTCGTTGCCCGCGAGGCGCGATCTTCAAACAGCTCAAAGACCATTTCGCCAAAGCCCGCGACATTGATGCGGGCCGAGCGGTTGCCGGTCTGCACTTGGGCCGTAACGCCCGCGTTGTTTGTGGTGACGGTGTACGTCAACGGCCCGCCGTTGGGGTCATAGCCATCCAGCGGCACATGCAATGGCGAACCGATCAGCAGCGTTGTGCTGGGCAGCGGAGCAAGAAACGGTTGCGTCGATAGCGAGATGTCGATCCCCGTATGGTCAGAGAGAGCCTGCAAAGTTTGCACTCCAACCAACCGCGAGCCATCGGAGAAAACCCATGTCGGATAGGTCGTGATATTGTTGTCGGTGGCCGTTTGATTGGGAGTGCGATTGGGGTTAGTGACTTCCACGAACGGCAAGAATTGGCCCCCATCTTCAAACACTTCTCGTTGGGACGTCGTTTCGGCTGACCAGCCGGCTCCGAAGAATTTCGCCCCAGCGGCGCTCAGTGCTTGAGCGAAGGCCACCAGGTTCGCCGCCGCTATCTCGATCGACGACGTCGCCACATTGCTTACCGTAGCCCCACTATTCACGCTGATCGAAACGGTCCGTCCGCCCGATGGGCCGAATGCCGTGTTGTTGTAACGCAATGTCCGCAACACGCGGGCATAATTTTCCGCCGTATCCGTGCCCGTTAAAGTTAACGTCCGCGAGGAACTCGAATAAATGGGAACCAGCGATGTATTGAGCGTGTCAATCGTCAAAAATTCCATCGTGCCGTTGGGTGTGGCGGAAAATTGCGCGCGCGCGGAAGTGATCGTGCCGCCATTCGGCACGAGGATTGCCAAATCGTCGTCGACGATGCTGACGGCTCCGCCGTTCGGCACGAACGAGGCCGAGGTGTTGTTGCCCAGTTCGTCGGTGCCATTCAAATCGAGGGTCAGCGTGGCGGCCGCGACCGTCACTTGAAAATCCTCGGCATCGGTGAGCACGGGCACGCCGTTGTCCGTCACGAGCACGCGGAAGTTGACCGTTGTCCCCTGATTGGCCGTGGTTGGCGTCCAACGGATGATGGCCGTATTGTTGTTGGTTTGAGTGATCGTCGCCCCGGTCGGCGAATCGTCGACGTCCAAGGTAAAGGTCAACGTGTTCGAGGGATTGGGGTCCGTGGCCGTCACGGTGATCTGAAATTGCGTGCCAGCGGTGGCTTGTCCATCGGCAATCGCGGCCAAATTCGGAGCCTGCTGCGGAGTTGTGTCCGCATCAAGGTCGTAGCGCTGAGCATAAACCCCTTCGTGATCGGTGGCCCCGTTACCCGACCACACGATTAGCCCATCATTACCGTTGACCGCGACGAACGGAGCATGTTGTCGTCCTGATCCCACTCCGGTCGTGCCGAGATTGACCGTAAAGCTGACTCCGTCGGCCACACCAGCGGCGGTGTAGGAGCGAGCCTGTACTTCCCAACCATGGCCATTGGTGGTGCCACTGGTCCAGCTCGAGAAAAGTTGGCCATCCGTCGTGAAGGCCACGCTCACATCTTGCTGCTGGCCGGCCGTGATATTGTTAATGATAAACTCGGCTCCATCGGCGGCCCCCGCCGCAGTGAAGCGACGACCGACAATCCCCCACCCTGCCCCGTCCTGACCAAAACTTTGCCAGGCAACCAGAAACCCGCCCGTCGGATCGATGGCCACGTCGGGCAAAGTTTGACTTCCCGTCGTCGTGGTGTTGATCACGAATTCAGTGCCCTGGGCGACTCCCGTGGCATTCAACCGCTGGCCGACGATGGCCCAATCGCTGCCGTCTTGATTCCGACTTGCCCAGGCCGCCACCATGTTGCCCGTCGCATCAAACGCGATACTCGGCGCGATTTGTTCGTGATTGACGGTGGTATTGAGCCGCACTTCATTGCCGGCCGCCACCCCGGCCGCGCTGTAACGCCGCAGGAATACTCCCGAGGCATCGCCCGTGCCGACGCCGCTCCACGCAATTGCGAACGAACCATCCGTGGCCATGGCAATGGCCGGCGCGATTTGTTCGCCGCCGGTGGTGGTATTCACCAAGGTTTCGCCGCCGAGTGCCGTGCCATTGGCCGAGTAGCGCCGAAAGAAGACGCCTGCTTTGTCGCCCACTCCTCGGCCAGCCCACGTCACGACGAAATTGCCGCTAGCATCGACGGCCACTGCTGCCGAATGTTGGTCGCCCTCGCGCGTTGTGTTGATTTGAAAACTGGCTAGCGTTGTCGTGCCGCTGGCGTTGAAAACTTCGGCGAAGATGCCGTGATCATCAACAGCACCCTTGCCCTCAAACACCACGATCCTGTTTGCGCTGCTCACCGCCACCGCTTGCGAAGAAGTCTCCGTCGATTGCTCGCGCTCAGTCACATCATTGACCAGAAACGCACTTCCCACGGCCTGCGCGGCCAGCGCGAGCCGTGGTTCAAGTCGTTCGGGGTGGGAGAGTCGTTTACCGAAATTTGAAGGGGGGTGCTTGTGCTGGGAGAATCTCATAAGTTCGGTCGCGAAATACTTGTTCCGGGAGCATCGCCGTCATGGGAGAAGGTGCCTCGTTCTCTTTGGCAATATCATTCCAGTATGCTCGGCAAAGCGAATTTTAGCAACGATTCTGCCTTCCGCGGAGAACCCGAAAGATCGCTACAACACGCCAAGAGAGTAATAAAATCTGCCCAATTCCAGGAAATTCCGTGACAAGCGAACCGTCGCTCGGCCTTGGTGTCTCGGATAGGTTGGCCGAGTGGCTGCGTGCTTGGACAGTCAGCGAAATGTGGCTGGCGCGTGTGGTTTGGGGAGTGAAATATGGATTATCTTAGGGGCGAGTCCAAACCCCGGGCGATTGAATTGGCATCGTCCCTATTCAAACACGTCGTTCCAGTGGAACGTTGCATCCCGATATTGCCCCTGGCGATTGGCCGGAAATTCGATCCGCACTTGCCGATCGGGCTGGTGATCCCAAGACGCTCCCAACACGAGCTTCATGTCCTGCCGCAGTTCGTGATCGGACTTGATCAGGGCCAATAGCTCCCGCACGGTCATGATTTTGGCCACCGTCATGGCAACCGGGGCGGCCCCGCGCTTGCTCCGCTGCTCGTTGATCCACTCTTCCAGATTGTAGTGGCGTGACATTTCCGCCGGCTCACCCAGCGACCAGGCCAGGGCCATCACCTTGCCGATCAACAGGCCGTAGCGAAAGTTATCTCCCTTGCCATTGAATTGGCCCAGCATCGCCGCCAATTCTTTGGCGGTACGCTGAATCTCGGCTTCTGTACGCATGTCGCACTCCAAGGATTAAAGAGCGGCTTGGCCTATTTCAAAAATCTCGCCGAACTATTTTCCGTCATTATCAGCTTAGCCACGAAATGGCATCACTACGATAGCCTGGGCGTTGCCCTGGTCTAACTTCGATGGCTTGAAGTAAGTCGGAGTAAAAAGTGGCTAGAGAGAAAGGGTATCTTCCTGCCCAATTCCTGACCTCCAGCTTCTACGCTGCGGGTGGCAAAGCTAGGGTGCCACTGCTGGCTTGCCCAGCAGTGTTTTCTGGGCGAAGGGGCGAGGTGAAATTCTCTTTATCACGAGTTCCGACACTGCGTGGAATAAATGCTAGAACTCGCATGCCCCGCTCCGAGCTACAAGCGCGGAAAAAATCGCACCGGCCTAAAAGATAATGGACATGAGCACACTCTATTTGGTAGAGTAGGGTAAATTGTCCGCGTTCAGCGCTCAACTTGCAGTTAAATCGTAGGTCGGAACGAGTTGCACGAGTTCCGGCAGCACCACAAATTGCCAGAGCTTGCATCCGCCGCAGAGGTTGGTCGTCTACGATTCGAAGGACTATCGTCGATTGCAGCTTGTGGAATAAAAATTCCCCATTCTGCAATCCGAATACTACAATTCCTCCAGCGGTCGTGAGATCATAGCCGCTTTGCATAAAGCGGCGCAGAAAGAAAAAAAGTGGAGCCGAGGGGGGTCGAACCCCTAACCCCTGGCTTGCAAAGCCAGTGCTCTCCCATTGAGCTACGGCCCCAGGAGAAAGGGGAAATTGGAAAGGCGAAAGTGGAAAAAAGACAATGGCGTCGCCTTTCCACTTTCTGCTTTCCCCTTTTCGGGGAGTGGGCGCACCAAGACTCGAACTTGGGACCTCAGCCTTATCAGGGCTGCGCTCTAACCAACTGAGCTATGCGCCCGCAGGGCTCCGGACCAAGAAAACAAGGCTGCCGCTTGCCTCCCCGGCCGTTGCCGAATCACACATTTTAGGTTGCTATCGTCGCCTGTCAAAGGGGAAATGAGGGGATTCTGGGTCTCTGGGAAGAGTGCATCGCTCTGGCCCGGTAACCGCTAAAAACGCTATAACAGCCCACGCTTTTTGATGGTTGAGGATAATATCCGTGCGATCCCTTGGATCACCGCTAAGGTTCCCCCAGACAAGGATTTTCGTGATGTCATTTCGTTCGCTCAGCTTGTTCGTTGTTGCTAGTGTCACTGTATTGGCCATGTCGCCAGCCGTTCAGGCGGCTCCTTCGGTCGCCGATGCGCTCAAGCTCACGCCGGTGCAGCAGGGTATTGACTATGACACGCCCACGGCCGAAGAGATCGCCAAATCTTCGATCAAAGCGGAAAAAGTGAACAATGTCACCGCCTGGGTCGTCCGCGGACCGGAGAACGAAACCCTGCGGCAATTCGCGGACTCCAATGCCGACAATGTCGTCGACGTGTGGAGCTATTATCGCGACGGGTTGGAAGTCTATCGCGACATTGATTCCAACAATAACGGCAAGGCCGACCAGTATCGCTGGTTTCACAGCGACGGTATTCGCTGGGCACTCGATGAAAATGAAGACAACACCATTGATGCTTGGCGATTGATCTCGCCCGAGGAAGTCGCCGAGGAAGTCGTCGCGGCCTTATCCACGAAGGACGCCAAGCGGTTTCAGCGTTTGTTGGTGACAGCGGAAGACATCAAAGGGTTGGGACTCGATCAAGTGCGTTCCGAGCAATTGGTCAAGCGCTTGAGCGGTGCTGCTGAGAAATTTACCGGAGTTGCCGCCGAGCCGGCGGTGAGTGCAGCGTTTAAGTTCAGCGATTTCGGCGGCACCAAGCCAGGCATGGTTCCCGCAGGTTCGCAAGGCGTTACGAAAGACATCCAAGTCTATGAAAATGTGTGGGCCATGGTGAAAGTTGGCGAGGAAGATAAGCAACTGCAACTTGGAACGCTGATTAGCGTGAAAGGGGCTTGGAAACTGATTGACGGGCCGACGTTGGGTACTGGGCAAGAAGTCGCGGGGGCTTTCTTTTTTGATCCCGGTGGCAGCGGCATGGGCGAGCGGGGCACCGTCGAAGCCGAAGCTGCTCCGACCGAGGAGATGGAAGAATGGATGGCCGATATCCAAGAACTCGACAAGCAACTGAGCGCGGCAACGCCAGAAGCCAAGCCGGCACTCAACGAACAGCGCGCCGAAATTCTCTTGAAAGTCGCAAAATCATTTAGCGAAGTCAGTGAACGAGAACAATGGTTTAAGCAATTGGCCGATAGCGTGAGCGCCGCGGCCCAGGAAGGGAGCTTCCCCGACGGAATCGCCTATCTGGAAAGTCTCGAAACAGAACTAGCCGGCAAAGAGTCCGAGGACTTGTTGGCGTACTTTGAATTTCATCGCATGTCTGCCAAGTATTACGGTGAAACCTTGCGTGCATCGGGCGTCGACTTTGCCAAGGCGCAAGAAGAATGGATCAAATCGCTCGATGCCTTTGTCGCCGCTCATCCCAAGTCAGAACACGCGCCCGAAGCGCTGCGGCAGATGGCGATGTGTACCGAAAACGCTGGCCAATTGGAGGAAGCGAAGAAATGGTACAGCCGCATTCTCGCGGACTACCCCAAACATATTGCGGCGGGCCATGCCAAGGGTGCGATCAACCGCCTCACGAGCGAAGGCCGAGAAATCGCCCTGCAAGCCAAGGATCTCGACGGTGGAGCAATCGATCTCAAAAACTTGCGCGGCAAAGTCGTTGTCATCCAATATTGGACGACCACGTCTGACGTGTGCGTGGCCGATCACGCTGTGTTGAAGGAATTGGTCTCCAAATACGGCGGTAAGAGCTTGGATATTATCAGCATCAATCTGGATTACACCCGCGCTGCCGTCGCCGATTATCTCGCCTCGAATCGTTTGCCCTGGAAGCAAGTCTACGATGAAGGGGGCTTCGACGGCCGACTGGCGAGCGAAATGGGCGTGGTGACCGTGCCACTCATTCTGTTGGTCGGCCCCGACGGCAAAGTGATCTCAAGTAACATCCAAGCCGCCGAGATCGAGGCAGAGCTCAAGAAGCTCGATCCGAATCGCTTGCAGTCCGCCGCGCGACCGGCAGGGTCGTTGCCCAACTGACCAAAATTCGGCTCTAGGTCGTGCGGTAGTGGATCGGTATAATGAATGCATGACAACTATTGTTAGCCGCAATCTGAACATCATGCACGGTACGCTTTGCTTTACAGGCTCTCGCGTCGCCGTCCGCACGCTTTTCGATCACCTTGAAGCTGGTTACACGATAGAGCAGTTTTTGGCAGAATTTCCCACGGTAAGTCGCGAACAAGTGCATGGACTGCTCGACTTTTTGCGTAACGACGTGGAGCGGGCAGTTGTTGCCCCGATGGCATGAAACTGCTGCTTGACGAGCAAGTTTTCTGATCGCACACCTCAGATATCCCGCAGGGATTTAATCATTCAGCCCGGGGTTGCGGCAAAATGAGTTCCACGAATTTTGTTGCTACCCCGGGTAAGCATCACGAACATTCCTCGGCCGAGCAACAAGCGGGGATGTACCGCACAAATGTTAACGAGGCCGAAAAGGGTACGGAGAATTTCGTCCGCGTCAGTGCTCCGCCGGAACTCGAGGCTTACCCCGCGGACGAGAAATCGTTTGGTTACCTGACCCAGGGTAAGAAAACACTCGCCAAGGCTCCTGTTTTCTAACCCTGGGCTAAATGATTAAATCCTTGCAGGATATTTTTGTTTTGACCAAACCTTGTTTGCGATCGAAAACCACACGCACTACTTTTCAAAGAATCGCTCTGCTGGCGTTCGTTGATAGCACGCCCCAACTTGAACTCAATTTGAGACGTCGTTGTATTTTTTTCAATCGTGTTGTGTTAACAACAAGCGCGTGCCGATCTTTATTGTTCGCGAGTGTGTAGAGAAGACGTGAATTCGACGTGTCGTGTTTGGCACGCGAATCGCGTTTGAATGTTACTGATGAATGGGATTGTGTGCTAGCAAGCTTGGCACCATCGTGGGGTAGGCTTCCAGCCTGTCATTAAAGTTGTCAGGCTGGAAGCCTACCCCACGGACTCTGAATCAGCAACGAACTCGCATCAGGGGCGCCGCACACGGAATCGTCGGCGAACGACAATGGACGGATCTATTATTTTGCAGGCAACGTGGGTTGCCATTCACTTGATCGGACTCGTGGCCGCCTGGATGGTTCGCAAGGAAACATCAGGCTATCGGCAACGATGGGCTTACAACAGTTTCTACGCTTGCTTGCCGTTGCTGGCTCTGATCACCGTCGTCGGACAATTCTTATGTCTGACCACCTGGCCACTTTCCGCGGCAACGCTCGGCGTAATGATCGTGACCGCCGTCGTGGATTTTGGGCCGCGGACTCCGCAAACCACGCCGACCGAGCGCTAAGCTGCTAGCGGCGGTAGAGTCTGCTTGAATTGCCTGTCTTGTGCTGGCAGCGTGTTTTTGTCGTCAAAATCGGAAAAAAACTCCCTTTCCGAACTCTCGCGTGCCGAAACTCTTTGCAGACCAACCAACTCGTCTCAACTGTGCGGTGATCTCCAACCGCCAGCGTCGACGGAAGGTTTCGGCAGCATCACGGAGGTGTTGCCGAACAGCGGCGAATCGACCGCTCGCTCGACCCGAGGGTGAGCGGATTCAGCAGCGAATTCATTAGGAGGGGGACCATGCGGAGTTTCATCTTAGGCCTGGCGATGCTGAGCGCAACGCTGGGGCCTGCAGCGCACGAAGCGACTGCGGCCACCAGCAACGAAAAAGCGGCTCAGCAAATCGCCAAGAATCTGAAAGACAGCGGTAAGCTCAAGGGCTACCGCGTCGGTGTTAAGTACGAAGACGGCGTGGCCTGGCTCATGGGCACCGTCACCAGCGAGAAGCAGTTGCAGATTGCCGAACAGATTGCCAGCAACACGCCGGGCGTCGATCATGTGATCTGCAAGCTGGAAGTCGCCAGCTCTGAGCGCGAAATCATTGAGCCGGCTGATTATCAACCCGAGCCACAAGCAGAACGCAAGCCTGCCACACTCGCTAAAGCCGCGACACGTCAACGGAGCAACATGCCCGTGCCTTTCGCTTCGACGATTGGGCCTGGTAATGTGCAAGCAGCCGCTTACAGACAACAAGCTCAATACTGCCCTGATGGCGGTTACGCCGATGGTGGCGGCATGGCTGGCACGGCCCCAATGGGGATGAGCCATACCCCAGGCGCTTCTGGTGGTGGAGTGAGCTACGACAATCCGCAGATGCCTGGCTATGCTTGGCCCAGCTATGCTGCTTCGCCGAACTACGCTGCTCTGACTTATCCCAAGCAGTATTCCGCCTCGGCTTGGCCATACATCGGCCCGTTCTATCCTTATCCCCAAGTGCCGCTCGGTTGGCGGAAAGTGACTTTGGAATGGGATGACGGCTGGTGGAATCTCGACTTCAAAGATTGCAAGCACTGCAAATAGTCGTGGCTTGCCAGCAAACAGCTAACGGTTCCCAACCCTCGCCGAGCATATTGCTCGGCGAGGGTTTTTTCATGGACTGGTCGTCAGCGTACTCGCTACGGCAAACCCAGAGTGACCAGTCCGCTATCGTAGTAACTTGCTAGCACCCAGGCGTCGGACTTTTCAATTTTTTCGCTACAACCGGAAAAGACCGCAAGTTCCTCCCAGATTCACTCGATAACAATGGCAGCGACTCGGCTACCTGTCGAGTCGCCCGTATCAAAGTGAAGCCTCAACTCGTCGGTAGTCCGCCGAGCAACGCTTCCTGACGAATCACTGGATGGATAAAGGTAGATTCGATGCCACGCTCGCATAAATTCACCACGCTGACTTTAGCTTCCCTTGTCGCGATCAGTTCGCTGTCGACCACGGGTTGCTTCTGGGGTTTCACCACTTTGGGCCCGAGCCTCGCACCCTTTTCGGTTCCGACGCCGATTAGTCCCTACTTCCAAAAGAAGAAAGAGGACGAATTCTGGCAACAGGAACGCTATAAGCGAGTGCCCATTTTGGGTCCATTGACTTCGGGTGCCGACATCGTGGCCTTGGATGCCCCGAGCGATGACGAAGTGATGCGAGCTCTGGAACAAGCTCAGCCCGTGCAAGGTGGTATTCCCCTGTTGCATGAGCACAACCGCAATAACGTGCGGATCGTCAAGGAGAAGATAGCCGACTACATCGATCCACCGCGCGTGTATCCGATGATCGGACCGGCTCAACAGCATCACGCTCATTACAAGTGTACGATCTACTACGAAGATGTCCGTCGCATTGGTTGGCCCGTGCCGCACACCTTGCGGGATGAAGATGCTCGCGAAGTGATTTATGTCGACCACAACCACTTGCACATGGTGGGGAATGTCGAGAATGCCATCGAGGCCCCCTTGTTCTAAAAGTTGAATCAGGGTACTGACCAAAAGCAGTCAAACACGGGTGGGGCTTGCCATGACTCCAGGGATGGGGGCTGGCAAGCCCACTTTTTTGTGGGGGCAACATTGCTGAACGCCATGATGCCCAAGATCATCTCTCAACTGCTGATTCTTCTTGTAGCCGCCGCAGGAATGCCGACGGTTCCAGCCGCCGCTCTGCAAACTAATTTTCAGCAAGGGCAGGAGCGCTATCAACAAGCGGATTGGCAAGCGGCGCTCGACTTGTTTCTCGCAGCCATTGAAGAGAGTTTGGACGCCACGGACGAGGCCTCAGCCCACTTCTACGCGGCCGAATGTGGCATGCAGTTGAAAGACTACGCCCAGGCACAAGCTCACTATCAACACGTGCTTGAGTCAGACGCCGGCAAGGCATTCCACCCCCGCGCCCAATTCCGCAGCAGTGAAGCGCACTTCCTGGCTGGGGAGCTCCCCCAAGCGGCCAGCCAGTTCCGCGAGTTCGTCGAGCAGTATCCCGAACATGAACTGGTTCCAGCGGCCTACAACTATTTGGGCGAGATCGCCCTGCAATCATCGCAACATGAGCAAGCGATTGCCTCATTTGATTATGTGATCGAAAACTTCCGACTCGGTCCCGAAATTGATCGAACCCGCTTGGGGTTGGCGCGAACCCTCTTGGCGTCAGCAAGATTAGCGGAAGTGCCGATCGCCTTGGGTCGACTTTGCCAAAGCGAAACTGCCGATACGGCTGCCGAGGCCTTGCTGCTGTTGGGCCGTACCAAGTATGAACTGCAAGATTTTGACCAAGCGCTCGCGACTTTCCGTCGTGTCTATAGTTTGCCGGCGAATCTTGCGAATCAGCATCGTGCTCGGTTGGGGACAGGTTGGTCGCTGTGGAAGTTATCACGCTGTGAAGAGATCGCCGCTGAAATCGCTCCGTTAGCGAAAGAACCGGAGAGTGCCACCGAATATCACTATCTGCTCGGCGTGACAGCTTACAGCGCGAAAGACTGGGGCATTGCTGAGAAGGAATTGAAGCAAGCCGCAGCCGAACAGTCGGCCCATCGTCCTGCTGCCTTGTTCTACCTTGGCGAGAGTTTGCTTGAAGCCGACAAACCACGAGATGCGAAACAAGCGTTTCAGCAACTCATCGATTCCGAATCCGCGAGCGAGTGGGCAGATGACGCGGCTTGGGGGTTGGCGCGCACGGCCCGCGCCGCTAAATCGCAAACGGATTTGCAGCGTGCCTGCGAACTTTTGCAAAGCAAATTTCCTGCGAGCGAATATCTTGCGTTAGTTCCTGCTCTGGTTGCAGCGGAAGACTTCGTTGCCGTCGAAAACACGCCCGGCTTCGGGTTGTTTGAAGAGGCCGTGGGGCTAGAACGGGACGGGCACTTCAACGCGGCGCTAGCGGCGTATCGTGCGTTTCTTGCGGAAAAGAATAGCGACATGCTGCAAGCCGAAGGTTTGTGGCGTACCGCGCGCTTGCATGAGTGGCTCAAGCAACACACCGAAGCCATAAACTTCTACTCGCGATTGCTTACCGATTTCCCCAAGTTCGACCGCACTCCCGAAGCAATCGCGAAGATCGCCTGGATCGAGGCGACGAACGGAAAACAGGCGGCGGCGAAAAAACATTGCCAAGTCTTGGTGGCAAACTTTCCCCAAAGCCCCCAGGCCGCAGAAGCCGCCTATTGGTTGGCACTAGCAGCAGCCGATGAAAAGAAGTGTGACGAAGCCCAGCAGCATGTCGAGTGGTTGCTAGCGCGTCTGACCACTGAGAAACAAGATCTCACCGCTCAGCAAATGCTGTTGTGGGAGCAGACACTCTGTTTGCAATGCCAGTTGTTGGCGGATGCAGACAAGTGGCAAGCCATCGACGAGTTGCTGGAACAAAATGAGACGCGGGCCGGCAACGGCGCTGCGGCGGCGCGACTGGCGTTCTGGCGGGCTGAAGCGACACTCCGTTTGGGTGAGCACGCCGAGGCCAGTGAGCGTTTTGATGCCCTGATCGCGCAGACGGTCGGTGTTAATGAACCGTGGGTGCCGATGGTCACGCTACGGCGGGCGCAACTGGCCGCGCGGCGCGAAGATTGGCGGCAAGTATTGAAATTGGTTGGCGAACTCGACGAGCGTCATCCCGAGTTTGAGCTAGCTTACGAGTGCGATTATCTGCGTGGGCGCGCGTTGGCTGGTCGAGGTGAGATGTCGGCAGCGCGCACGGCTTACGGACAGGTGTTGACAAACGATTGGGCCACCGGCACGGAAACCGCCGCGATGGCCCAATGGATGATTGGCGAGACCTACTTTCACCAGCAGGATTACGAGCACGCCACGGTTGCCTATCAAAAAGTGATTGAGCGCCACAACTTGCCCGAATGGCAGGCACGCGCGGCTTTGCAGGCTGGAAAGTGTGCTGAATTGACGGAAAACTGGGAAGCAGCGCGTTTGCAATACTCGCGGGCTTTGGAGCGCTGGCAGGGATCAACGTCTGAAAAGCAATTGGCCGGTCGTTTGAAGTGGGCGCAGGAACGGGTCGCTCAACAGCAGGCGACATTGCGAAGATAGCACTGAATTGTGGAACCGCAAGGATGCAAACATTTTTCCAGGCACTGAATCTGACTTGGCAGCGAATCATCGTTGCGATAGTCGCTGTTTTGCTCTCCGGCAGTTCCTATTGCTATGCGGAAGAAACAGCTACGGGGGCGGAGGAAGTTGCCGACCATTCTCGCTCACTGTGGGATATGGTTGCCGCCGGCGGGCCGCTGGTGCTTCCCATTCTGCTTTGTTCGTTCGTGCTATTGGCAGTTGTCTTTGAGCGAACTTTAAGTTTGCGTCGCGGCCGGGTCGTGCCGCGGGTGTTTGTCGAGCGGTTTCTGCTGCAAATCGGCGAAGGGGCCATCGATAAGAGCGAAGCCCTGGATCGCTGCGAGCAAAACGGCAGCCTCATTGCCCGCGTGTTTGAGGCAGCGGTGTGGAAATGGGGCAAACCAGCCGTGGAGATCGAACAAGCAGTGCTCGATGAAGGCGAACGTGTCGCCAACGAAATGCGGCGTTACTTGCGCGTGATTAACGGCGTGTCGACCGTTTGCCCGCTGTTCGGCTTACTAGGCACCGTGCTCGGCATGATGGAATCGTTTGAAGTGATTTCCAAGAGTGCCGCGATGGGCCGGGCGGAATTATTGGCCGGCGGTATTGGCAGTGCGCTCATTTCCACCGCGGCAGGTTTAACGGTCGCGATTCCCGCCTTGATACTCTACTTGTGGCTGGTGGGCCGTGTGGATGGCCTCGTGATGGAAATCGACCGCCTCGGTCAGAATGTTGTCCACATGATCTCGGCCGAGGGCATCGAAGAACGTCGCAACCGTCCGAAGCCCACGCCAAAGCCCAAGAAAGTGGCTTAGCAAGGCTGTTCCAGATTGATGAGGAAAGTACGTAAGAGAGCCACGGAATTTCACGGATTAAACACGGATAATTGGGAGTGATGCGTTTGGTATTAGCAAGCTTCGTGATTGCGATGAGATAATATTATTCTTACTCTCTTGAAAATCCGTGTTCAATCTGTGTTTCATCCGTGGCTAAAAACACCGAACTTTGCGCTGTAAATTTACATTATCCGTGACCAGTCATGCCACTCAAAACGCAAACCGATGAGTTGCCCGCGTTGAACCTCACGCCGATGATCGACGTGGTGTTCCTGTTGATCATTTTCTTCATGGCGGCGAGCAAGTTTGCGGAAGTCGAAGCGGACATCGAGCTCCAGCTCCCCGAAGTGGCCGCCGCCGCGCCGCTCACCTCGGCACCCAAGCAGCGTACCGTGAGCGTCGAAAAAAATGGCGAGGTACAACTCGACGGCGATGCGGTTTCGCTGGACGAACTGACCAGCAAGCTTACCGCCGCCCGTAGCGAGTTTCCGCAACTCAGCGTCGTGATCCGCGGCGATGCGGCCTGTGCTTTTCAGCACGTCGCCGCCGCGCTATCTGCTTGCAAGGACGCGAACATTTCGGAACTGGGAATCACCGTCAAACTCGCGCAAGGCGCTGCAAATGTGACCCGTTAGTGAGCAGCACCCGGCCATGCAAAATTCTTCGCACATGCTGCTGGCCTTTTGGGGACTGACCACCCCAATGTGGATCGCGATGTGGTCCTTGCTGGCCCTCTCGACAATCGCGCTGATCGTGCTGGTCCGCACTCGCTGGTCGACGAACCGCACTTGGCGAATGTGTGCCGTGCTGTCGCTGTGGGTTCATGTGCTGATCGTCGTGTTCTCGATGACCGTGCGGATCGTGACCGGAGCGCCTCAAGCTGGCGACGGCGAACCGATTCGCGTAGCCGTTTTGCCAGCCGAGCCATTCATTGAAGCTTCCGAGAGCGAATCTGACGAAATTCAACCGGTATGGGAAGCGATGACCGCTCCACCACTCGTGGCCCCTGCCGCGGAACCGTTGCCCAGCGAGTTGGAAGAAGAAAACGAGCAACCGACTCCTGATACGTTGGTGATGCAAGAAATCACGGAGAGCTTGGCCTCGGCAGAGCCATTGCCCCCTGCCCCACCGTTGGAAGCCCCAGCACTCATGCCGGCTCCAATTGTTGAGGAACCAAAGCTTGAAGAAGCTCAGGTCCGAGAAACCAAGCCTGCAGAATCTGAAGTTGTTGAATCCGAGCCTCAAGAAGATCAACCGCAAGTCAGTGCGATTGATGAATCACTGGGTTCCCGCCTGCGCGGAAATGACGGAAAGACAGAAAACACAGCTTCCCCCCAACTCGCGCCGAACTCCAGAGAAGTGTCCACCAGTTCCGAGGCCATTCCGAATTTGTATGCCGACCGCTTTGCGGAAGACCTCACGGAACTCGCCACCGAACGTGGCGGAAGTTCGCAAACCGAAGCGGCTGTGAAGGCGGCGCTTGCCTGGCTTGCTGCGAATCAATCCGAAAACGGGGGTTGGGACGCCTCGAAGTTTGGGGCGGGTAAGGAGCTTGTCGTGCTCGGCCACAATCGCCAGGGGGCCGGCGCGGAAGCCGACACCGGTGTGACCGGGCTCGCCATTCTGGCCTTCCTCGGTTCAGGCCATTCGCATTTGCATGGCGTCTATCGCAACGAAGTCGCTGCCGCGCTGGAATTCCTTCGGCAACGTCAGCGTTCCGACGGTTCTCTGTTTGGCGAGGCCGAATTGTTTGCGCGAATGTACTGCCACTCGATGGCCACCCTTGCCGCGTGCGAGGCCTACGCCATGACCCGCGACGAGCGGCTCGACCCGATGTGCCGGGCGGCGGTGGGTTATTCACTCTCGATGCAACACCCGACCGACGGGGGTTGGCGGTATCGTCGTGGCGACACCGGAGACACCAGCCAACTCGGTTGGCAATTGATGGCGCTCAAAAGCGCAAAGCTGGCAGGAATTCCGATTCCCGACATCACCTGGGCGCGTGCCGAGCGCTTTTTGCGCCGCGTGAAACGGGGCAATCATGGTGGCTTGGCGTCGTATCGTCCCGATGGCCCGCCCACCCGTACGATGACTGCCGAGGCATGGTACTGTCATCAACTCTTACAAGCCGACCGCGGTGGCTCGCTCAATCCCACCGCAATTCGCGAGGCGATTGAATCCCTTGAACAAGAAATGCCCGCCCCCTCGAACCGCAATTTGTACTATTGGTATTACGCGACGCTCGCCTTGCAGCAGAATCAACACGATTCGCCGGAAGACACCGCGAGTTGGGAATCTTGGAACCACGCCCTCACCACGGCCTTAATCGCCACCCAGGAAAGCGATGGCAGTTGGAACGCCGACACGGTCTGGGGGGGCTACGGCGGCAAGGTGTACACCACGTCGCTCTCGGCCCTTTGCCTGGAAGTGTATTACCGCTACAACCCGGCGCAGGGACCAAGCGAAATAGCCGACCGCGAGGGCTGGCAGTCGCTCCAGCGATAAGCAATACCTTAATCCTCCTCCCCGGTACTCCGGGGAGGCCGCTTTCTATTGTAATGCAGTGGGGAGGGTCTTTTAGGATTTGGTATTAACTGGAAATATCAGTCCGAAAAGGGCCTGTTTTTGCGAGGTAAACTTGCGAGGGCGGAGCGGTTTGGTTTGACTTGCCACTCCCCCCCTGTAGAATTTAGTTAGGTGAGGTGCCAGTGGCTAAAACCAGTGGCGTGGCACGTTCCTCTTTTATAGTGGCAAGCAAAACAATGTTCGCGTTAATAACTCCCACCGCAATGATTATTTTGGGGCTAGTCGTCTTGCTATTGTTCGGCAACCGACTTCCTTCCGTCATGCGCTCGTTGGGCGAAGGCATCACCGAATTCAAAAAAGGTGTGAATGGCGACGGTGCTACTGATCCCAATCGGAAAATCGAAGACCGACGGGACTAATCATGCCTGCGGCAGGCCGTGTTGATGGCTTGTGCCGCGCGATGCTAGGAGGAGTGCGAAACAGTGATCGGCCCCTATCTGTTAATTGGCAACTTCGGCGTCGGCCCGACCGAGATGCTGCTTCTGATGTTCGTCGCCTTGCTGCTCTACGGCGGCGAACTCCCCAAGGTTGCTCGTTCGTGGGGCAAGAGCCTCGCGGAATTTAAGAAGGGCATGTCAGGAATTCAAAACGAATTCAACAGCGCCCTTTATGACGAACCACGTCGAATTCCCTATCACGATCCCGTCTACAGCCATAACGCCGGCACCATCGACGGCCATCTCGCCGAAGTGAACTCCACGGACGCGGATCATCCCGATCGAACCTTGGCCCCGTCGATGGAAGCAACTTCCCTCGAAACGGCCCACCAAGCAACCGCTGCCGACGCCACCACAACCGAGCGCCAGAGCACCTAGCCAATCGCCACGGCGGCCATTAAAATGTCCCCTTCCGGCAAGTTCCTCGCCCGGGCGGCTAGCTCAGTTGGTTAGAGCGCTACGTTCACACCGTAGAGGTCACAAGTTCGAGTCTTGTGTCGCCCACTATTAATCCTCTATAGCTCAGTTTGGTAAAAAAGTTACGTTCGCTAGGCAGAGGCCTCAAGTTCAAATCTCGTTACCTCGACTATTTTCAGAAACGAGCCCTTCGGCGAGTACGTCGAAGGGCTTTCTTATTGTGGGAACAAGAGTTACGTCGTCGAGTGTGCAGTTCAAACACACGATTTCGAGGATACGACGTTTTTCCGCGTAGTCGGCGGTAACCCATTTCTGACGAAGGGTTTGCGAAAGTTCAAACACTTTGCTCGCGAGTTCCGCTGTCTCGTCGTGCGAACGGTCGAGAGCGTCAAGCTGAAGCTTGATTCTCGATAATCGATCGCGAAACTCCGTGCTCTTACGGGCAAACGCTTCTTGCTCGATGTCGTCCGCCAGACGCATGTTGAGCAAGCGGTCCTGTTGCTGGACGAGCAGCGTCTCTTGTCGTTGAAGTTCGTGACGTTGAGCGAGCGATTCGGCCTGAGCGTCCTTGGTCTGTGAGCGGAGGACCGCCCGGAACCAGTCTCTAACGTCGTCGTTCTCGACTCGCATCTTGTCGAACAACGCCAGTATCTGGCGGTCAAAATCCGCTTCTGGAATACGCACGCGGGGATGGCCCGGCTTCGTGTACTTCGCACAGCGGTAGTAGACGTACGACCGAGGACCGCTCTTGGTCAGTTTCGTTTTCACCTCGCCTGTCACCGGATGCCCGCAATGGCCGCATCGCATGAACTCGTTGCCGTAGGTTGTGGCGTGGTTCATGTAATGCTGACCACCGAGAAGCGTTTGCACCCGGTCCCAAGTCGCCCGGTCGATCAGCGGCTCGTGTTTTCCGGGATACCACTCGCCTTTGTGGCTGATTTCTCCGATGTAGGCTCGGTCCCGCAAAATGTTATGAATCGAGCTTCGGGGAAACTTGGGCGATGAAGAGCGGAAGGCCATGCCTTCGACATTGACTTGTCCCACCAAGCCGTCGAGCGTCACGTTCTCATAGGCATACAGGTGGAAGATCCGGCGAACGTTGGTTGCTGGCTGCGGGTCGATCACAACGACACCACGACCGTCTTTCCGAACGTTCTTGTAGCCGTAGGGAGCCAGGCCGATGAACCAGCCTTCGCGAACCCTGCGAGCCAGCCCCTCGCGAACATCGACCGATTGTTGCTCAGTATAGAAGCTCGCCATGTTGGCAAGCGTTCGCCGCACCATGCGTCCGGCGGGGTTGTTCTCCGTCGGTTGCGAAACGCAAATGAACGGCACGTCGTATTCCGATTCAAGCCGCTCGACTTCCACGAAATCGAAGAGATTACGAGCCGCCCGGTCCACTTTATAGACGAGCAGCCCATCAAGCTCCGCAGAGTGTTTTTTGGCGTAGACAAGCAATTCACGGAAGGTCTTCCGCTCATCCGTCTTGCTGGCCGTCTCGGCGATCTTGAAGAGCCGAAGGATTTTGCCCTGATGCGATTCGGCAAAACGGTTGAGGGCATCCTCCTGAATGTCCAGCGAGAAGCCTTCCCGCTCCTGTTCGCGACTACTGACTCGGGCCAGGGCGACGTATTGCTTCATCATCGTCTCCGCGAGAAAGAACTTCGACCAGCCGACCAACTCCCATCATGATCTCCAAAGCATCCTCGGGGATCAACTGGATTTCGTAGTATGGCTGCCAAACGCGGAGCGTGTGTGCGATCAGCTCGGGAGTGACCCAGCGCGGCGCACCCGCAGGCACGCGAACCGCTTCCGGTTCGTCGCTCTGCGGTTCGACATGCTGCGGGGGCCTATCCATTTTGATACCGTGCGTCCTTAAAACAAACGTCGTTCCACCTGATTTCCATAGACTGTCCAGCCGCAATTCGGCTGCTCTTCCCGACCATAAAGCTCCAGATACGGGCCGGGGCTCACGCGCTCGATGAGTTCCCGGAACACGAAAGGCTTGCGACTGTGAATGGTCCGCCGCGTGGAAAGCCAACTGCGGCAGGTGTGGTCGGCAAATCGTAAGTTGCCGCGAACGCCGAGCAGCAGATACTCGTGAGAGACCCGCCAATAGTTGCCCATGCCCATCTGCGGCTTGATCCAGATCAGGCACGATTTGTAACGGAATCCCCAATCGCGGATGACATCGAACGCTTCGTGCAAAAACGCATTGGTCGTCCAGAGATGCAGATGGGCGTTTTCCGCGGCCAAGTGCTGCACCGGCTCGGCACGGATCGTCGCCAGTGGCATCGTGGGATAATGATTTTCCGCAGCGCCTCGCGCGGCGGTATTGGAGTAGGGCCAAGGCGGATCGGCATAGATCGTTGAAAATTTCGCTCCCAGGTTCACGAGCGTTCCCAGGTCACGCACCAGCGACGGCAGAGCCGCAGCGTCGGCGGACGCCAAGGGAACATCGGAATGGGAACGGTCC
This sequence comes from Bythopirellula sp., assembly GCA_034439695.1. Taxonomy (GTDB): domain Bacteria; phylum Planctomycetota; class Planctomycetia; order Pirellulales; family Lacipirellulaceae; genus Bythopirellula. Next base: position 69,262 of record JAWXAV010000027.1, read on the forward strand.
AGGTTCATACTTCGCGTGATTTCAATGAGAGTGTTGATAGATCCAGGTATGGGCGTCATCGAGCACGAGCCGCAGGAGCGGCAAGTCATCGCGCCCGAAGCGGGCCGATTCCTTCCAGGTCTCGCCGTTACGAAACAGCCGAGTTACGACCACCGTGTGCCGCAGACCGGAGCGTGTGTTCTTCCGCCAAATGCAGGCGCGGATCAGGCCGCGACGAACTTCGTGAACAGGTTTCGATTTCACGGAATGGTCTCTCGATAGAAAGAGCTGGCAGCCCCTTCCTGGGACTGCCAGCCGGTTTGATGGGTCAGATCACGCGGACTACTGAACCGTTGCCAGGACGGTTCATTTCCAGCCAGCGTCGGAGCAAGAGCACATCAGTCATCAGCGGGAAGCACTCAGGATGCTCCTCGAAATGCCGAGCCTCCGTCTCCCAGAGATAGGCAACCACGCTCGCCAGAGCATTCGCCTCATACGCCGTCAGCACGCCTGCTCGAAATCCGTCGGGAGTTCCCAACACATCGTCGAGGCAGCCGCTCAGGCAGAAGAGGTCGCTACGGAGGTCAGCATCCAAGCAGCCGTCCTCCGCGAGTGAAAACGCCAACAGGCGCACAAGCTTCACCAGATCCGGCACGTCCTGTGGCCGGAGTTGTTGCGTGACGTGTCCTGTCCGTGGCGACATGCGAAACAGGTTGAAGCGATAGCGCCAGCCGCCTCGTTCTTCCCCCTGTTTCCAGAGCGTGGAGACCAGTTGCCCTGCTCCCATCGTGGCATAGGGCTTCTGATCTTTCTTAAGCAGTACAAGGTTTGCACCGTGTCCGTGATTCATGGCATGTTTCCTGTGTTGGTTTGTGAAAGGGGCGGTCAGTAATTCCTGGAGGGGACTGACCGCCCCGGTTCGATCCCCTCGCGGAAGACCGAAGTCCTCCGCGAGAAGCCAACGCGAGACGCCTCACGGGGATCGATACGAAACCTTGCGCGGGAAACAGGTCGGCACCTGTTCCCCGCTGTAACCTTCAGCAGAGCCTCCTCAAAACCTAAACATTGATGAGAAGTCGGAAGCCTCAGAGTTCTTCGACTTCCTCCTCTTCGCTACAACTGAGGTCGTCGTACAGCGTGTGGAACACGGCCTCGTCATAAGGCTGGCCGGGAATGGCCCGGATCAGTCGTGTGAGGGCTGGTCCGTCGCCCATAACTCGGTCGAGTTCGTAGGGTCCGATGCCGCTGCGGACGGCGTGCTGAAGCGCGCCGAAATGGCTGTGGCTCACGATGCCGAAATCCAAGACGGTGGCCGGTGACGGCCAGTCGTCGAGATTGAGGCAGTACGCAAGCTTCGTCGCCATTCGCAGGTCGTCGAGCGGGCGCTTCGTGGAACCCTCACCTCGCTTGAGGTGAAAGTCGCGAAGCGGTATCCACTCCTGAAACCTTCGATGTCCAATCACGAGCGAGCAGGTGTGACATGTCGCGCAAGCGATTGTCACACTGAACTTCCCGCGATCTTCCTCCTTGAGGGTTCCACCGCAATTGCATCGGTCGGGTTGCTGGATGCATTCAAGTAGTGCCATATTCCTCCTGACAGCTTGTGCTGCGTTTATGCATGGGTTGATAGAGAACAAGGGCGATGGAACGGGGTGGCAGCCCACTCCATCACCTAGAAAACCTTTGTCATTCGTGGTTGAAAACCGGCCCTTGGCCTAGTACTCGTCAGGCAACAGGAACGTCGTCACCGAGCGATCCGCTTCGGTGATGACGTAGAACGCCTCGCCGGATTCCGATGTGAATCGGGAGAACAGACGGTCGCCGCATTTGAGTGCGTCGTCGTTTCGTCTCCGGTCTTCGTCATCGAGATCCCCCCAGTCTTCCGCCATATGGCGGACCAGGGCTTTCAGCGTGTCGTCCTCTGTCAATGCCTCCCGCGCACTAGGCGTGGTGACAATTCGTCCCAAGTCGAAGCGGCCA
>JAWXAV010000028.1:0-90086 GCA_034439695.1 Bythopirellula sp.
TGCCGTGGGTTCCGCCGCGGTCGACCCGTCGTCGCCGGCTCAGGAAACACATCGGCAACCAATTTCCAGTCTTCATCCGTTAACAACAAGCGAGCCATCACGAAGCCCTCCTTGGCAAGAAACGAGTGTTTCCACACAGCATCGCTCAAGTACGATTTAACTCAAATACCAGTTTTGGGACAAAGCCTAGTTGGCGGCGAGAAGATTTCGGTACGATTCAGAGGTCGAACAGAAATCACATACAAATATTTTCGTCAAGTTTACTTAGAATGGACATTCAGGAGTTTAGATGGATCTCTGGGAAAAGATGTTTGCAACTCGATACGGCTACGATGTTCACTCTGGTACAAAGTCTAGATCGTTCGAGTCGCCCGAGTCACTGGCCTGCGAGTTCGGGCTCAAATCACACCCAAACATTTATATTGAGTTTGACTTAGAAGTAGCGTGCAAAATCCTCTGCACATTGCTTCACCAAGACATGGCATATAAAAGTGAATTAATACCTCTCGCCGAAGCAGAGTTACTATCCAACGCGTTTATTGAATTATTCAAAGGACAGATCTGTCGTTTCTATAGCAATGGAGAATGGCATATACCATACCAGGAATGGACTCCAGCAACTGATGCTACATTTGATGGAGGAATACTTGCTCTTGGAGAGCATTTATCAGGTTGCGTATGGTTTGAAGATGAAGACTGAATATTCATAAAACTTTCTACCACGTGCCCATCCGTGGCTCAAATCTCTCTGTGCCCTCCGTGTCTCCGTGGTGAATCCTCCGGGCGCTAACGCTGACGGCTAATGTGCGCAGCGGGTAGCACCGACACTTCGTCCGCAAAACGGGCTAAATACTAGTCGACTCAATCCAGACAAGTGTCGGTGTGCGCAGCACAAGAGGTGTTGCGGTTTGATTTCTTTGCCACGGATTAAACACGGATATGAACAAACCTGTTTTCATCCGTGTCCTTCCGTGTTCAATCCGTGGCTAATTCTCCTCCGCGAACTCTGCGCCTCTGCGTGAAATCTCCGGGCGCTGACGCTTACGGCTCGCCCTGCCCTCCCCTCGTGCGTATGATGAGATGGTTCAAGACGAACATCTTCGGGGGAGAATATGGCCAATCGCGATACGCTCGGCGGGATCATCCACACTTACCAGAAGTATGATCCCCAGCGATTTCCCAGCCCCACGCAGCCGCCGCCCGACATGGTCTCGTCGGCCTTCGAGCATCTGCTCATGTACGGCCAGCACCGCGAACTGACCGAGGAAGAGCTTGCCCGCGCGATTCGCCTCGATCCCAGCCAGTTCTCGAATCTCGGCCCCAGCATCGACGCCCTGCTCGCCATTCTGCGCGAGCGTAAACGCAAAATTCTCGAACGCTTTGAGACGCGCAAAGTCCGACGCCGCGCGCACAGCGCTTTCGTCGAAAATGCCCAAAGCATCGACCCTCCGCGCAAGCATCGTGATCAGTATCGCGCAGCCATTAAGAACGAACAACTCCGCGACCTGCAACGACTCTGGTACGCAGCGGGAGATGATAATTCTCCGTTCGCGCGTGGGTTGGTCGGACTCATTGAATCCCTCGGCAATAAATACGAAGTTGAGGAACTCGCGGCTCGCTATGAGTTCACTGGGCGTGAAGCACTAACTGTTCCCCAAGCCTTAGAAGTCAAGGAAGAGCTGGAGCGGATCGACGAGCTGATCAAGCAACTCGAAGAAGCTCGCGAGACGGCTCAAATCGGCCTCATCGACATGGAAGCCCTCGCCGAGTTTGCCGAGCCGGGCGACATCGACCAACTCAGTGCGCTCCAACAACAAATTCAAGATTTCTTACGCGAAGCGGCTGAACGGCAAGGCCTGGAACAACACCAAGGCCAATTTCGCGTCACCCCCAAGGCGTATCGCATCTTTCAAGCCAAGCTGCTCGAACGCTTGTTCAGCGAGCTCGATTCCTCGCGCACCGGTCGGCATCCCAACCCCGTGCTCGGCGAAGGGGCCGTCGAACTGCAAGCCACCAAGGATTACGAATTCGGCGATTCGATCACCAATCTCGATATTCCCGGCACGTTCGTGAATGCCCTCATTCGTCAGGGATCAGAACGCCAACCAGGATCACCGATTCGCTTCAACTCCGACGACATGCAAATCCACAAGACCCGCAACAATCCCAAGTGCGCCACCTGCGTGTTGATGGACATGAGCGGCTCGATGCGCTACGACGGCCAGTACATCAACGTCAAACGCATGGCGCTCGCGCTCGAAGGCCTCATCCGCAGCGAATACCCTGGCGATTATGTGCAGTTCATCGAGATGTTCAGCTTCGCCAAAACCGTCGAACGCGGCCGCATCGTGGAACTGATGCCCAAGCCGGTCACCGTGTTCGATCCCGTGGTACGATTGCGAGCCGACATGAGCCGCGATGACATCAGTGAACATCAAATCCCACCCCACTTCACGAACATTCAGCACGCCCTCTCCACCGCGCGGCGTTTGCTCTCCACGCAAGATACGCCCAATCGGCAGGTCATTCTCATTACCGACGGGTTGCCAACGGCACACTTTGAAGGCGAGATGCTGTATTTGTTGTATCCCCCAGATCCACAAACCGAGTCGGCCACCATGCGCGAAGGGCAACTTTGCATGCGCGAGGGGATCACGATCAATCTGTTCCTGCTCCCTAGTTGGTCGCAAACGGAGGAAGATGTCCGCTTCGCCTACCGCCTTGCCGAATCCACGAAAGGCCGCGTCTTCTTCACCGCCGGCCGCGACCTCGACCGCTACGTGCTGTGGGACTATCTCAAACGCCGCCGCGAAATTATTGCGTAATGGCCGCTCGCGGCCTAGCGACAGTAAATAAGGCAGATATCCGCAAATACTGCCTATCTTAACACCCCCTCGGTTTATTCTACTGGGTCTCGTTGCCCGTATTAGGTAAGCTCTGCTGAGGATCGCTAGCATGTAAAGATAAATGTTGTATGACGGACGATAAATCACTACATTCCACCGCGCTTTCCCGACCACGCTCGTTCGGCCCACTTCCACGACCCGTACCAGGCAGGTTCATCGTGCAAATTGAAAAACTCCGGAGTTTCGCTCCGCGCACCTTGTGTTCTTTGGCAACTTTCTCGTTTCTGGCCACTTTGCTGGCTGCGCAAGCTGGGGCCGTCCCGAGTGACCAACTCATGCCCGCCGAAACTCAAGGGTTTGCCTCAGTCGGCGACGTGAATCTCTTGGTCGAGCATTGGCATCAAACCCAACTCGGCCAACTCGTCCAAGACGAAGCGATGCGCCCCTTTGTTGAGGATATGAAAGCACAACTCGAACGCAAAACTTCGGGTGTCAAAGATAAGCTCGGCATCACTTACAGCGACCTGCAAGACATCGCTGGTGGTGAAATCGGTATCGGCATGATTGAAATCAAGGACGGCCGCGCCGCCGTGGCCCTGACTGTCGACACGACCGGCCACCAACGTCAGCTCGATACACTGCTCGCGAAGGTGGACAAGGAACTCGCCAAAATCGGCGCGACCAAAAGCACCACCGATCACGATGGCACCACGTTCGTAACGTTCGACATCCCTCCCCAAAAGAAAGGTGACATCGCGCGCCAGACCGTCTACTTCGTGAAGGACAACATCCTCTGCGCCACCGATAACGCGGTGCAAGCCAATGAGATGTTTGGCCGCTTCCAAGACTCCACGGGGGGTTTGGCCGAGGTGGTCGGCTATCAACAAACCATGGAGCGTTGCCAAAAGGAAGCGGGTAAGCTTGCGCCCGATGCACGCTGGTTCGTGAACCCCTTCGGCTATGCTCGCGCGGCTCGTTCGCTAGAGCCCGCCGATGCCAAGCAAAAAGGCAAGGACTATGTGAATATCTTGCGCGAGCAAGGCTTCGACGCGATTCAAGCTTTGGGCGGCTATGTGAATCTCTCGGTCGATGGCAGCTACGAGTTGCTGCACCGCACGGCGGTTTACGCCCCCGCGATTCCGGGTGAGCCCAACAAGTACAAGTTGGCGATGCAGATGATGAAATTCCCCAATCAGGCGGAAATGACGGCCAACAAGTGGATGCCCCGCCAATTGGCCACCTATCGCACCTTTAGCTGTGATTTGAATAACGCTTTCCAGCACTTCGGCTCACTGTTCGATGCGATTGCCGGCTATGAGGACGCCTTCGACGGCGTGCTTGAAGGACTCGAACGCGATCCCTACGGGCCACAGGTGGATGTGCAAAAGGACTTCGTTTCGCACCTTGGCGAGCGGGTCATGGTAGTCACCGACTACGAACTGCCGATCACTCCCAAGTGCGAGCGGTTCATGATTGTGGTCGAACTCAAAGATGAGAAGGCGATCGCCGCCACGGTGGAAAAGTTCATGAAGAGTGATCCCAACGCTTCCAGTTCGGAATTTGAAGGCAAGCAGATTTGGGAAATTCACGAACCCGAGGCTGACATCCCCGAAATCGACATCGCGATGGTTGATGACTTTGATTTACTCGAAGAAAACCCGGAAGCCGCTGCGGCAGACGAAGGGTTAGGCACGGGAGCGTTGGCCTCCTCGGCCGTGTGCGTCACCGACGGCCACATGTTTATCGCCTCGCACGCGGATTTCCTGCATCATGTGCTTACCGCTGAAAATGCCGATGACAAGCTCAGCGGGGCCGGCGATTTCCAAGAAGTTGAGCGCGTGATGACCGAATTGCTCCCCGGGCCGATCTCGGCAAAGTTCTTCGTACGCACAGACGAGGCCTACCGACCGGTTTACGATCTCGTGAAGCAAGGCAAGATGCCTGAAGCCGAGACCCTATTGGGCCGCGTCCTGAACCGGTTGCTGACACCACCCGAAAGTGAAGACGAGGGAATCTTGCGCGAGCAGAAAATTGACGGCACCAAGCTCCCCGAGTTCGAGATGGTCCGTCGCTACTTTGGCCCCTCGGGTACGGTAGTCCGCAGCGACGAAGATGGCTGGTTCGTAGTCGGCGCAACCCTCAGTAAGCAAACCACGCAAGCCCGAGCTGACAGTTCCCAGCTTTCTAGCGAAGAAAAAACCGTTCGCTAGTCTCCGCAGACATGCTTCTGGATCAAAAAGAACCACGTTGGGCTCTATGAGTACAACGTGGTTTGCGTTTATAAATTTCTTGTGCTTTAATAATTTTCGCTCATCCCCCCGCACGCTTCTCGCGTAATTGTTTGTAGCTTGCCCCAAACGGAATAGAGTGCAAGCGGCTCTGAGTGAGCGCGTTCTCGTGCGAATCTCAGCTAATTTCATTTAGCGCAAACTGTTGCGCACACATCTTCTACAACTAGGGTAATGCATCTAATGAAAAAAATCTTGCGCTCGCTGTACGTACCGACTTTACTTGCCTTGGCCGCCTCCCGTGCGATAACGCCAACCCATGCCAGTCATCTTTTGGGGTATCAATTCAACGACGCTCCCAGTGCCTCCACGGCTGTCGCTGATGGCAGTGCTGCTGGGTCAGCACCCGCGCTAAACATTATTGCTCCCGGCGTGATTGGTGCTGATGGCAGCGGTGTTTCCGGCTTGCCAGGCGACCGTGCCTTCAATAATTCCGCCGCTTCCAGCATGGGCGGGACCGTGAACAGCTCCGGCGGCCGCGGTACTCATGCCGCTGACTTTGAAGCCATTGATGGTCTCTTGAAATTTACGATTGGTGGCTGGTTCAAAACGGCTGGCACTGCCGCGATCGGTGCCAACGCAGTTCTGTACTCCAATCGCTCCGGCGTGGCTGGCGTGAGCGTACATGGTGACCCCAATGTTCCCGGAAAACTTGTGCTCGCCGTGGACAATGGCTCGAATAGCTCCTTTGGTTTTGGGACCACACAGGAATGGGTCAACTTTGCTGTGACCTATGACGGCACGATTTTGCAGCCCGGTCCCAATGTCTTCTTTTATGCCGGTGGCATCGGCACTCCACTGGCTCTGGTCGGCTCGGGAACCAACACCAACGGTTCGGGAAATGATCCCGCCTCGAACGAGACGGCTCCCCTCAGCCTCGGTGCTCGGGTTTTGTTTGGAAGTGTTGATGCTGACCCTTTTGACGGCTTGCTCGACAACTTTCGCGTCTGGAACGAGGTTGTGCCCCTCGCCGCCTTGGAAGCCATCCGCCAAACCGACGCTGGAGTGGTCCTCGTGCCTGAGCCAGCTTCTTTCGCCACACTTTTGCTGGGCCTTGTGGGCCTGGCCATTTCACGCCGTAAACTCTCGTGAGTTTTATGGCACGACTTTGTGAAGAGGCAGTAGTAGACATTTACTAGTTAGGAACTTGTTATGAAATCGATTATTCTTTCTGTGGCAGTTTTAATTGCCTTAGCAGCCCCTTGCCACTCGGAAACCATTTACGGCGTGACGAACTTGCAACAGCTTGTCACCTTCGATAGCGAAACGCGAGTCGCTACAACCACAAGCCTTTCAGGATTCTCCCTGCTCGGGGAAGCTCTCTTGACCATCGATGTCCGGCCTGACACGGGCGAGCTTTATGGTCTCAGCAATCAAAACAATCTTTACATCATCGACCCGTCCACGGGCGGTCGCACTCAGGTGGGCAGCACGCTCAGCCCAGGTGCTCCGGGTTTTGTCCGGTCCATTGATTTTAACCCGACCGTTGACCGAATTCGCCTGCTGAGCAGCAACAATGTTGCCAACAACAATCTGCGCGTGAACCCCAACGATGCTCTCGTCACACCCGATACACAACTCGCTTTCGCCGTCGGTGATCCTAACTTTGGTGACGCCCCCGCCGTCACAAATAGTGCCTACACCAACAGCCGCCCTGGCGTCACGATGACCGCTCTCTTCGACATCGAATCTGGCAATGACGTTCTCGTGCGACAAAACCCGGCCAATGCTGGCACGCTCACAACCATTGGCCCACTCGGCTTCGACATTGTCGCTAGCGGCGGTTTCACGGGCTTCGACATCTCGGGAGCGACAGGCACGGCGTATTTGGTAGGCAACAAACTTGGCACGGGTGGGCTGACGGCCAATAGTCTTTATTCAGTCAATCTCGCCACCGGAGCGGCCTCACTATTGGGCCCCGTCACAGGCGTGAACGGCAGCTTTCGCGACATCGCGGTGGCCGACGTGATTCCCGAGCCTACGACACTCACATTCGCTTTGCTGGCAACGCTCTTTAGCTGGCGTCGCAACAGATAATGCAACCGAATTACTTTCTCCGGACGCAGTTCAGCATTTCGCTGAGCTGCGTTTTTTTGTGTCCCTTACGGCACTTGAACTTTTGCCCAGAACGGCCGCTGGCGATCAGCGCGGGTGCGGGCATCTTCCAGCAACACTTCCAAATTAGGCATCGTGTCGCCGTTGACCCGCTTGCCGTTCAGTTCCACCCGGATCGGCTTGCTGAAATCAACCAATTCGGGTCGTAGCCAAATGGTTGTTTCCTCGGCCGCCGAGCGGGCCGAGAGCTTATTGCCGTTGAGCACGCGGCCTTCGAGAAGTGTGGGGCGCGCGTTGCGGCGCGGCCAGTTGCCGGGCGTAATGGGGTCTGGAAAACCTTGGGCTTCAACCCACCAGAAAAAGTTATCCCAGGCGCGCATCGTGTTGCACTTGAACTCCTTGGGCCACTGACGTTTCTGCCGACCAAGCCAATCGAAGAGCGCTAACACTTCGTCATGGTAGGGCTCATAACCGCGGCCGTGATACTCAACGACGGTCGCATTAAACCGTTTCTTTAGATATTGATTAAAACTGTCGCCGTTGATATCAGTTTTTAGGCCATCAAGCTCGCCACCGACAAAATAGAGCGGCACATATTCGGCGTTCTCCCAATAGTGCTGGATAAATTTCTCTTCCTTGTCGACTTGGGCGAGAAAAGGAATCGATCCCGCCCACAAATCAGGATGCGCGAGCGCGAAATCCCAAGCGGCATCTCCGCCGATTCCGTGACCCGAAAGAAATACGCGATCGGGATCAATGCTAAATCGGCGGCTCGCATCGCGGAGCGCCGTCAACACGGCTTCGTGTTCGCGCAAGGAAAACTCATAGTAATACTGGCGCGGCTTGAGCCAATCGATGGCAATGGTAATGTAACCATGCCGCATCGCTTGCCCTTGCCGCGGCCCTGTCGGTTTCCCTTCTTCATCGCGCGGACGCCCACCAGCCCAATACTCCAACTCCTGCTCGGGCGAATTGTAGGCCCCATTAAGCACGACCAACGTGGGATAGGAACGATATGGATCGTATTCCGGAGGCAACTGTACGAGATAACGAAAGTCGCCGTTCTCGGAATTTCCTGGAGCCATGAGCTCGTAAGCACCGTCGCCCAGTTCTGCTTCCTTGGGAATCGGCCAAGGAGGCGTCAGTTGCGCGAGTATCGCCGCCACGCGCTCAACCGTGACCCCTTCGACGCTGCGGATGGAGTCCAACAACGCAGTCCGTTTGTGGGCTTGGGGTTCATTGAGATAATCGCGCACGACTTTGCGAACCTGGACCAACGGCACGGCCACGCCGAAATCTTGAATCGCCTCGCCAGGGCCAAGGATCCAACCCGAAATCGCCAGGGCAATCTTCTGCTCCGCGGTCAAACTGGGGTCGTCGATCAATTGCGTGAAGGACAACAAACGACCAACATTGTTGAAATTCAGGTCTTTGTGGATTTCGTCGACAACCGGCTTCACCAAGGCCCGCATATCGTTGTTAGCGAGCTGATCGTATTGGACCTTCACCTGATCGGCCACGATATTCATGCCCGATGTCTCCGCCTGATAGTTGGCCACCGCCTCGCGAACTTGCTGCAAGGTGTCACCGGGAACATCTTCCGTGGGAAAGCCATTCAACAGGATGCCAACGAGCTTATGCTGCCCCGCTTCACGACGCAGTTGAATTTCTTTCAAATACCGGCGTGCTCCCAATTGGCGAATTTGCTTGGCTTCAGCCTGCAGATCCTGCTTTTCAGGAAACGCCTTGATGATGGCTTCGAGTTCTTGCGATGCTTCGCGGTAACGCTCCCCTTGCAAGTAGAATCGCACAACCTCCAGCCAAGCCTCCGCGCTCTCGTGGGACACCCCTTGAGACATGATCCGTGCCAAGGTCTGACCGGGAATTGAGCTCGTGGCAATCCGCATGTCCCACACGATCGCGTTCGGCTGACCCAAGAGCCCTTCGACTTTCGCGTAACGCGGAGTTAGCTCGGTAATCCCTTGCACGATGGAAAGCGGACCCTTGCCAGTTTGCATCTCATAAATCCGCCGACCAAATTCGTCGAACGGCGTGATGCCAATACTGGGACCGACGCTGGCCACGGTATTGCCCGCCTTGGCGACTTTCTGCCACAGCTTGATCTTCACGGGATTTTCGGGGGCCGCGTCGACAATCGCGGCCACGTTTCCTCGCGGCACGAAGGTCCGGCGCAACTCGTCGTCAACCAGCAAGATTGGCGTCGCTGGGACATCTTCATTTTTTTCCGCGGCCGGTGGCACGGGAGCATCGGCCACACCCGTCATCAAGAGAAACCGTCCCGAAAAGATGCGGCCATCCTTCATCTGGATTTTTTGGGCCAGCGCGGACTTAGGAGCGAAACCTAGCATTAGGATCGCACAGCAGGCCAAGAGAACTCGTATTCGTCGAAAGTTTGCCATGCCGCCAAAGCCTGTTCCGGAATCAAAAAACCGATCTACAGGAGGAAGCTGAGGGAGCGGAGAGTCTTGATTCACTCCGCTCCCTCAGCTTCCTCCTGTAGAATTCATTGTGCCCCGACTGCGGAAACAGTCAATTTCCACGTTTTGAAGCTGGCAGAGCAATCGCTTGGAAAACGGCTGCAAATGCGTGTATTGACAGTAGCTTGCTTAGGATCGGAAAATATCGACTCGCCGCCGACTTTACCGGTTGGGCGGACTGCGCCGATGTATCTCCAGCACCTTGAGACCTCCACCGTGAACTTGCGGACCGCCTTGAAAACCTTGCTCGTGCTCGTCCTGGGACTCCCCATTTTGGTGGTGGTGCTCGCTTGGGTCGCGGGACTTTTGGCGGCCATGGGCGACGCCGGCGCGGCGAACGTCCTGGGGCATATCAACACGGCTAGCCAAGTGCTTTGGCTCGTTTCGCTGGTGGGCATCGTGGTCGTCCTAGGGCTTGAATCCCTTGACCGCTACCGCGAAGAGTGAATCGTAGGCGTCTGACTCGCCCCATTGCCGCCCTGCCCCTCACTGCGCCACAATACGCGGCATGACAGACATCTCTCGCCAAAGTTTGCTGCACGACCCGATCCACGGCTATATTCCCTTCGTGTCGATTGTGGACGACGGCGAAACCTCGGAGCGTGTGCTGCTCGATCACCCTTGGCTGCAACGCTTGCGACAGATTCACCAACTGCAAACCGCTTGGTGGGTCTATCCCTCGGCGGAGCACACCCGGTTTCAGCACGTTGTCGGGGCGATGCACATGGCCAGCCGGGTCATCGAGTCACTTTATCCTAGTTTGCAGCAAGTCTGTCCCGACGTGCCTAGCCGTGGCTATGTGGAATGTTTGTGTCGCTTGGCGGCGTTGTTACACGATGTGGGCCATGGGCCGTTCGGACATTTTTTCGATGCGCACTTCCTCGCCGACTATGGCCTGACTCACGAAACGCTCGGTTCGCATATTATCCGTTTTGAACTCGGCCCACTGTTGCGTAATGTGCGAACCTGCCCCAACAGCAAGCTGGCCGAAGGCGAAGCAATTGATCCCGAGCAAATTGCGTGGCTCATCACCCGTCCCACCGAAAACGATGCCGCCGACAAACCCCGTTGGCTCGTCATGCTCCGCAGCTTGTTCTGCGGACTGTACACGGTCGATAACATGGACTTTGTCCTGCGTGATGCCTACATGTCGGGTTACAGCACGCGGGTCTATGATTTAGAACGTCTCTTGCGTTACACGTTTTTTAGCGAGCAAGGCCTCACGATCCATAATCGCGGCGTGAATGCGTTGGTCCGCTTCCGACAAGCCCGCAGCGAGTTGTTTCGCGCGGTTTACTTTCATCGGACCGTACGCGCCATCGACAAAACCCTCGAAGACTTGTTCCGCGAAGGGAAGCAATTTCTTTTTCCTGGGAATCCGCTCGAGCACATGCAGGAATACCAGCATTTCACCGAATGGTCGCTGCTGGTGGATGTGGCTCGCTGGCATCAGAGCGAGAACCCCGCCAAACAGGCTCTCGGCGTGCGCTGGTTGCGGCTGTTGCATCGCCAAGTCGATTGGGAACTCGCTGATGAGCGAACCCGTCTCGATCCCAAGTCCACCGATTTATTCCGCAAGGGCCGCGAAACGCTTGCCGAGCAAGCGATTCGCGCGGAACTGCCGGCGGAGTTTCGTGAGATTTCTCTGAAAGTGGATTTGCCCAACTATATCGACCGCCCCGATCCCAAGACGGCCGCCGCGGGACAAAATTTTCTGTTCCGCACCGCGTCGCATCAAATTCGCCCGCTCACCGACGACGAGTTGTACAAGCACCTGCCGATGAGCCAACTCGTATGCCGCATATACCTCCCCAAGGGGGCACCCGAAAGTCACTATGCCGCCGTTTCCACCGCGCTCGACGTGCTGCTCGGCAGCAACAGCGACGATGATCTCACGAACATGTAACCCCCCGTTTGGCAGCCAACACCATTGGCAGACTGAATTTCCAGTCACGTGCTGACATTTCCGCAAGCGCTTGCAATTCAGCGTTCGGACCACAAATTGGTAAATGGACAATTAACACCAAATTCACTTGCATACGCGATGTCCCGGGCTTACGATTTCGGCTGTTTGGTTTGATCTCTTCCTTTGAACTCGGTTGACGTGAGAAGAAGTTTTCTTCTCACAGGAGGATGCTTATGAAAGCATAGCGATTGGAGTTCACTCAATGGCAATTGTGTTTCACTTAGTGTTCACTTTCTTTCATATTGGGGAGAAGTCTCATGATCCGAACAACTGGGCTTACGTCGTCCGCTGCCTTGCGATTGTTAATCCTCCAGACGCTGGTTTGCATTTTCTTTTCCGTGCTCGCGAGCCTTGCTAACGCTCTTCCCTGGGCTCCCATGACAAGCGCCGTACCCGGTCCCAGCAGAATCGTGCCGAGTGCGAAAGCAGTCCCCGGCAAGGACTTTTCCGACATTCGAGATCGAGATGCCGCGGGCATTTTTGATCCCGAGCAAGTGGTTGCCTGGGACGGCATCGGTGGGGTCCGCGATTCCTTTGACTACAGCGGTACCCGCGTCGCGTTCCCGGAAGTCAACCAACAACAAGCCGTGGATGGCCTTGCGTCGGGTGGCGATGCGCTGTTTCAAGCCGTCCGAGATAATGTAGCAGCGTTACTTTTTTCCGTCGAAGGTGACCCCGACATCTATTTCGAGCGCGCGACAGGTTTTCCCGCTGCTCCCGCTGGTTTCGGTCTCTGGGCTAGTGAACTCGACATCGACGCGATGAACCCGCCAGATGACACCGACGCCTTGGAAGTCTGGGGCGGTGACAACAGCGACGACAGCGACCGCTACTCGCTGGCTGGTGATCCGCCGATCATCACGCCTGGCGGCATGTCCAAGGTCGCAATTTGGGGCTTCACGCCACTCGCTGGACCGAGTACCCCCCATACGTTCACCAGTGATTTGGCCGCTGCGATGGATTTACAGTTTGGTGGTCCTGGCGTGGGAGGCCCCTTCTGGAGCCAGTTGGTCGAGCTGATGGATGTTGATGCCATCATGACGTTTGGCCCACAGGTAACATTTAGCATCCGACCAATCGACTTGACCCCTGCGGCACCACTTATTCTCGATGGCGGTGAAATATTTGAATACGACGGTCCTGGCATACCTACAAGATTTCTCAGACACGGCGGTCACTTGTGGGACACGGCCTTCGATGTGCGTGGTACTTTCGGTCTCCTCAATGAGAACATCGACGCTATTGAAGCCGTGGCTCAATTCGTCCCCGAACCGTCGTCGCTGCTCTTGGTCTTGCTGGGGGCAACGCTGCTCACTAACCACAGACGTCGTTAACGATGTGTGTTGAACATCATGTTTCCATGCGGGACGCCCGGAATGCCGGGCGTCCCTTTTTTGTCGTGATTCCGGCAACTGAAGCACCCCATACCGAGACATGCGAGATTCAATTAGAATATTTATTTGAACTGATCCCTGATCCCCAGCCCCTCGCCATGCCCCACGACACCTACGACAACCCCCTGACAGCTCGTTACGCTTCGCCGGCGATGAGTCGGCTGTTCAGCCCCCAGCATAAACACAGCACGTGGCGACGATTGTGGGTGATGCTCGCCGAGGCGGAAGCTGAGTTGGGACTGCCCATCTCCCAGACACAGCTCGCCGAACTGCGTCAGCACGTTGATACCATCGACTTCGCCGCCGCCGCGAATTACGAACGCCAACTGCGCCACGACGTGATGGCCCACGTCCACGCCTACGGCGACCAATGCCCCACGGCCCGGCCAATAATCCACTGGGGGGCCACCAGTTGCTTTGTCACCGACAATGCCGATCTGTTGATTTACCGTGAAGCACTCAACATGGTTTGTGCGCGGTTGGCAGGGGTGATCGACGCTTTGGGAATATTTGCCGATCAATATCGCGATTTGCCGACGCTCGGTTTCACGCACTTACAACCAGCACAACCCACAACTGTCGGTCGCCGCGCTTGTTTGTGGGCCTACGACTTGGCCCTCGATCTGGCTGAGCTTGAGCATCGGCTGTTTGCTCTCGCCGCGCGCAGCACCAAGGGAACCACCGGTACGCAGGCCAGTTTTCTGGAAATCTTCCACGGCGACCACAACAAGGTCCGCCAGTTGGAGCAATTAGTCGCCCAGAAAATGGGCTTCACCATGACCTACGCCGTCACGGGGCAAACCTACCCACGCAAAGTCGATGCCCAAATTGTCGACGCCCTGGCGGGGATCGCCGGTTCGGCTCACAAGGCGGCCACCGACTTGCGGATACTCGCCCACCGCAAGGAAGTCGAGGAACCGTTCGAGAAAGATCAAATCGGCTCCTCGGCGATGGCGTACAAACGCAACCCCATGCGCTCAGAGCGGATTTGCGGACTGTCTCGCTTTGTGATGAGCCTGCAATCGAGCACTGCGGCGACTGTCGCCACGCAGTGGATGGAACGCACACTCGACGACAGTGCCAATCGCCGGCTCGTCATGCCCCAAGCGTTTCTCGCCATCGATGCCGTCTTGATCCTGTATCAAAACATCGCCAGCGGCTTGGTGGTTTATCCAGAAGTCATCGCCCGCAACTTGCGCGAGGAACTTCCCTTCATGGCGACGGAAAACATCCTGATGGCGGGCGTGGCGGCGGGGGGTGATCGCCAGGACTTGCACGAGCGTATCCGCCAACACAGCCAAGCAGCCTCCACGGAAGTGAAACAACGCGGCAAGCCCAACGACTTGCTCGACCGACTCCGCCAAGACGAGGCGTTTGCCGATGTTGATCTCAACGCTGCGGTCGATCCTTCAAAGCTCACTGGTCGCAGTGCTGAACAAGTGGACGAATTTCTTGCCGAAGTGGTCGCACCCATCCGCGAACGCTACGCAGACAAGCAAACCGTCCGGGCAGAACTGCGAGTTTAGACGAGGTTTTTTCTTGATTGTTGTTTTGTGGTCTGACAAAGCTTAAAATAGAGTGGTCGCCTATCACCTTTGGAGATTTGTCCATGGACCGTATCACGATCGATGATACTATGAAATCACAATTTTTCGGTGCTAGTGAACCACTTGTCTTATGCGATGCGAGTGGATCGGCTTTCGGTCATTTTGTTCCTATTGTTCCCACCCGAGGTAAGGATGATTGCCCGTATTCCGCCGAGCAGTTAGCCGCGATGCGAGAAGAAAATGGCGGCACTCCCCTAGCTGATCTTTGGAAGTCGCTAGGGGTCTCATGAGCTACACCGTGACTTGGAAGCCATCTGCAATCAGCAGACTTGCTGAATTAACGCTGAAAAGGGTAGCTTGAATGAATTCTCGACAGCAACGACATGGTGCGAAGTTAGCTATGTGCGCTTCAGCGATAATAGCATTCGCTGGCGTCTTTATGCTTTTTACCGACGCTACCCGATATCCTGTAGGCATTACGCTCACTGTCTTTTGCATTTTGGTCGGCGGAGGCTGCGGATATCTGGCTTATGGATTTTGGCGAAACTCAATTTAGCAACTGAAATGCCTACAGCACCGACCTGACCGCTTCGGGAAAGCTCCATGATTCTGGCCGCAAGCGCCGCTCGCGGCTATCAAATCAGATCCAACGGCGAAATCCGCCGATGACGCTTCGAGCTGCAATCGCCGCAGATGCCTGAAATGATCAGCCGATGGCCGGTAACGCGAAAGCCATATTCGCTGCCCACGGCATCGCGGAGCTCACGCAACTCGCTGCTCTGGAACTCGATCAATTGATCGCACATCGTGCAGTGCAAATGATCGTGCTGGGGATAGCCGTAATCGTGCTCATAAACAGCCCGACCGCCGAGATTCATCCGCCGTAAGAGTCCCGAATCGACCAATTCGTTCAGCGTGCGATAGACGGTGGGCCGGCTCGCCTTGCTTCCCTCGGGCAGGCTGGCAAGGTTGTAAATCAGTTCCTCGGCATCAAAGTGGTCGTGCCGCTCGAAGATGTAATCAATGAGAATGCGGCGCTGCTGGGTAATCCGCTTTCCTTTACTCTGCAGGAACTCGGAGAAGCGATCCTGGGGCGAACTCGAGACTTCTACCGTCCCTAATGAATAACCGGTCGCCATGATCTGCCTGCCTTTCCTGATCGCCAGGGCCAAATGGCTCCTGGCGGGGCTGCCAGTCTCATTAACAGCCTACGACGGCTGGTTATTGAGACGCTACTCTCCTGCACAATATGCCGAAACTCTTTGCAAATAAGTACTCGGGGCACAATGACCCGGGCTTATTGATTCTAAGCGAAGAGGCAGTCAGTCTCAAGAGGCGGCAAAAATTGCCGTGATATCGAGCCGCTCAGTGTTAAGCCCGGCGAGGCCTAAGCGATGTCGTCGAGCAATCCCTCAAGCGCGGCATCGAGCTTGTCGGCCGTCTCATAGGTGCCCGCGGCAATCTCGTTCTTAATCCGCGCCACCAAATCGGTACGCACATCGCCGGTTTCCGTCGCTTGAATCGCAGCCTCGGCCGCCGCGGAAATGTCCAACTGATCGCCGGTCGCACCGACCGAAAAGTGAGGACGGGCCGCATTGCTGCGGGCTGAGTAAGGGCCTTGGAGGGCGTGGGGGCCATGAACGTGGGCTGAACTGTTGATTTGCATGTCATCTCTCCGGTGATTAACACCTTGGTTGGCACTCGGCGGTGGGCACGCTCCATGAGGTGCCTATCGTATCGCCTGGGACAAGTCGGGCCAATCGCCTTCTTAAAAAAAGCTGACTAAAAAAGGAGGAACTCTCTGTTAGCGGACATCGCATTTTCAGGTTGGGGATAAGATCGCCGCAGCGAACCTGACGATGAGATCACGGTTGTGAGAACACAAATATCATCGACCAATCTGCTAGCAGTCTGCCAAATAATTCTCCCCGAGTCCGGTCGCTCGTGCAAAAACTCCTGTAACAAGTGTGACAATCATGCTCTGCCGCAAGACGCTCTAAACCTCGTAATTGTTGACTTTTCGCAACCTCACCGCCTCGACCGTCGCCCAAGCGAACTTGTCGTAACAATGAAGTCCACCAAGTCGGTTCTGGGGGCCAAACCACATATGCGGTTCATGCCGCCCAGGGTAATTTACGCGGCAGGGCTATGGCCTGTTCAGCAACAAAATGCGGACCAGCACCTCGTGAGACTTACGGGCCAGGGATCGTAGGTGAGGGCCAGAAATGCGTCAACGCCAGCTCTACCGCAGGAAAAACCAGCATTGCTGGCATGATTGCCGGAACCTCCAACGGGGCCAGGGGTTTGATAGAATACGAACATCCGGTTCAAAACTAAGTACCAATTACCATGGCTAATTACTCGCTCCATTCACTCTGTATTCTGGTGCTGCTCATCGGCCAAACGACAGCCGACGATCAGACGGACTTGTTCGTCCGGCTCGATGCCAATCGCGACGGCCAAATCACCATAACCGAGATTCCCCAAACCCAAATCGCACTCTTTGAGCGACTAATCCGTAAGGCTGACACCGACCGAGATGAGCGACTCTCTGCCCAAGAGTTCCAAGCCGGGCTTGCCTCCACCCGCCCTGAAAAACCACTCACCGAAAAGGCCGAAAGCGAACTCCCCGGTTCCGACGCCCTGCTCTTGGTACTCGCCTGGATGGATGAAAACGCCGATCTCACGATCACCGCCGCCGAAGTCCCCCCCACCATGCGACCCCTGTTCGACGATTTTGTCGAGCTCTTGAACTCCAAGGATGCCCAGCGGCTCCCCGTTCCGCAGCTTCGCCAACAGACGATTCGCTATCTCGCCCTCGCCAGACGTTTCACGATGCGGGAAGGCATCGACGTGGAAGTTGAGCTGGCGCTGCTTAACGACAAACAATGGGCTTACGTCCAGCGGCTGCAAACCTCGCTCAAGCCGGGCAGCATGATGCAAAATCCCGACAACGCCCTGATGCTCTTCACCAGATTGGACACCGACGGCGATGGGAACATCACTGCTGGGGAAGTTCCCGAACCGTATGCCGAGAGGTTTACCGATCTGCTGGAGCGCGCCGACCGCGACCAGGACAAGCAGTTGAGCGAGCAAGAATTCAAAGCCATGAGTCAGCGAGTCGCGAAATTCTCGGAGAGCCGCCCCTCGTTGGCCGAAACCAACCAAGGCGTCAAACAGCTTCTCCGCCGCGCGGATCGCAACGACGATGGCCAGATCAGCCGCGAAGAAGCACCCCCTCGGATGGCTCAACGCTTCCCACGGCTTGATCAAAACGGCGATGGCCAACTCGATCAAACCGAGCTCTCGCGCGCTGTGGAAATCCTCGCCACGCTGCGGAATTCCGCAGGAATTCAGCCTGCCTCGGCACCTCTCTCGGGTGAACGCACCAAAAAGCCCCGCAAAAATTAAGTTCGCCACCAAAGCTGTTCTCGTAACACTTCTGGCCATCTCGCGCTTTGATGAGTGTCAGCCAGATTTCCCTCTGAACCGCGAACTTTCTTAATGTGTCTTGCGTATGATTACAGTAACGCGAGCGGGATCGTTCGCCCCAACTGTGGGATCGTTTCGAGGGATCGGCGGAACAGAGTTTAGTATCCCCCGTAGTGCGGCGAAAGAACCCAGGAGTTACCCATGGCCAATTCACAATCTCCTCTACCGGCTTCCACTAGTCGGGAATTGCCCCCAGTGACCGTCGATGGCCACGCCCTGTTTGAATTCAGCCTCAAAATGAATCGAGCCCTCAAACAGATGGAGACTCGCTTCGGCGCGACCGAAAAAGCTCGCATCCCACTGAGCCGCTTCGGTTGGCAGCAATTGCCGAAGAAGCCTCGCTAAGGCGAGCCAAGTTGTCGCTCAACCCTTTCTGCGGTTATGATGGGATAACGCAACATCGTTTCCCCATTCAACCAACGGACCTTTTCCTCATGCGGGTATTGCTGGCAAGTCCTCGCGGCTTTTGCGCGGGGGTGAATATGGCGATCGACGCCCTTGAACTGGCGATCCAATCGCTCCCCGCGCCGATTTACGTCTACCACGAAATCGTCCACAACAAATACGTCGTCAACCGCTTCCGTGAGCAGGGAGTGGTGTTCGTCGACGAACTCGCCAACGTGCCGACCGGGGCCACGCTCCTGTTTTCGGCCCACGGCGTTTCCCCGGAAATTCGCCGCTTGGCGCGGGAACGTAAGTTGCGCGCGATCGACGCCACCTGCCCGCTTGTGACCAAAGTCCACCTCGAAGCGATCAAGTATGCCAACCAGGGCTACACGATTCTGCTGATCGGCCACGACGGTCACGACGAAGTGATCGGCACGATGGGCGAAGCGCCGGAAGCGATTCTGTTGGTCGAAACTCCCGAAGATGTTGACAAGCTCACTGTGGCGGACGAAAGCAAGGTGGCCTACCTCACGCAGACCACGCTCAGCGTCGACGACGCCAACCGCATCATCCGCCGGCTCCGCGAACGATTTCCGCAGATTGCTGCTCCCCCCAAGGACGACATCTGCTACGCGACCCAAAATCGCCAGGAAGCGGTGTCGCTGTTGGCCGCCGAGGCGGATCTCACGCTCGTCTTGGGAAGCCAAAACAGTTCCAATAGCCAGCGCTTGGCCGAACTTTCCCACGAACGCGGCGTCACCGCCCACCTCATTGATGGCGTCGAGGACATCGACCCCACTTGGTTCACGGATGTGCAAACCGTGCTCGTCACCGCCGGCGCGAGCGCTCCCGAAGTGGTGGTCGAAGCGGTGCTCGATTTTCTCTGCGAAAAGTTTGGCGCAACGGTTGAAACCCGGTCGCTGCGCACCGAGGACGTATCGTTCCCCCTACCCAAGGAACTGCGCGTGGTGAGCACCCCTTAGAGCTGAGAGGTTGACCCTCTCGGTCTAAACCAATTTCGCGTCAAGCGTGATCTCCGCCGCCGCGAGCAGCTTCGAGATCGGGCAATTCTGCTTCGCCTTCATGGCTTGCTCTTGGAACGCTGCGTTGTCGATTCCCGGCACCTTGGCCACGGTCACCAAGTCGATCTTGGGAATCCCGAATCCCTGCTCACCCTTCACCAAATGCACGTTGGCCGTGGTTTTCACTTCGGTCGGGGGATGCCCGGCTTGCGACAGGCCATTCGAGAGTGCCATGGAAAAACAACTGGCATGGGCCGCGGCGAT
The DNA here is from genome assembly GCA_034439695.1 of Bythopirellula sp. Classification (GTDB taxonomy): domain Bacteria; phylum Planctomycetota; class Planctomycetia; order Pirellulales; family Lacipirellulaceae; genus Bythopirellula. Next base: position 19,760 of record JAWXAV010000028.1, read on the forward strand.
CAGCTCTTCGGGATTGGTGCCGGTCCCTTCTTCAAACCGCGACGAAAACGAATACTGCCCATCAAAGGCCCCGCCGCCAAATTTTACACTGCCTTTGCCACCCTTGAGATCACCTTGCCACACTGCGTCCGCGGTACGAATCGCCATGATTATTCTCCTCTGCGAGAGCTTGGAATGCTGGGCCCAAAATCCGAAGCCTTAATTGTGCCCCTCACAAATAGCGTGTCAATGATCATGCTCTAGTTACACATGCCGCCGAACGCAACATGCCAGCCAGCCTAACACCAACGCGCTCAAAAGCCCCGTGGATGGCTCTGGAATCACCGTTCCCCCCGCCAACGCCGCGACCGTGCCGCCTCCGGGAATGAGAAACGCGTTCAGCACGACCCCCGTCCCGCGATCAATCTGATGGACCTCGTTGGCAATGGCTGGCAGATTTCGAGCTGCGACAAACAGATTGCCGTTATCAAACGCCAAGCCTCGTGGAATAGTAGCTGGGCCCAATGCCGGCGTGACTGTTGCCAACACATTTCCTGCCTGATCCGTCCGCAATAATAGGGGAGTCCGCGTCGTTCCCTCCACTTCTTCCGCAGCGATCCAGATTTCTCCCGAGGCGGGATCATAATCAACGCCCAAGGCGTCGATATCCGCAGGCAATGCCCCAACAGGAAACATCGGCGTAAAGATTCCAAATGGTGGGAAGAGCGCATACTCGACCAGATAGGAGGGTCGAATGTCCGAGATGCGACGCGATACCGAGATCAGTGATCCTTCGCCAAACATGCCGGGAGTATAACCGAGACCCGAGAGTTGATGGGGACCGCTAGGATCAATCGAAAAGGTATCAAGAATACCAAGGGGCTGCCAAGTTTCGCTGGCCAAATCAAACGACCAGATTTCTTCCGTGGCAGGGTCCAACCGTCGATTGACGTAAAGTCGTCGACCATCAAAAGCGAGCCCCGCGTTGGTGAGAATCGGAACGGGAAAGAAGGGATCAAATCCAGAATAGGTGTCGATCACCGCCCCCGTGGTGGAGTCCATCCGCACGATGCCATTGTTGCCGCTCAGCAAGGCAAACAGATCGCCGCGACAAGTATCCGTGGAGATCGTGGCAATCATCAGCACCAACCAAGTGCCGGCGAGTCGTGTTGTTATCGAATTCATTAGCGTCACTCACACTCAGAGGATCAAGTTGTAGAAAGGAATCACGCGAGTCGCGCGCAGCAGACATTTTATCCTGGAGACTCACTCTGCAGGAGTCAAGAATTTTGGCCGAGAAAATGCCCAACAAGTAACATTGGCCGCTAATCGGCCAGTTTTTGCCACTCTCGGCTGCCCAGATCGATCGTGAATTCGTTCACTTTATCCGGTTCAACAACGATCCGCTGCTGCTCGGCGCGCCGGAAGGTGAGGAGATCGTCCCCTAAGCTATCGAATGCGGAACGGACAACCATCGCGTGATGCTTGCCAACCAAGGCTCCGTCATTAGTACTGAATGTACCAAGCTCGAACGTGCCGTCGGGTTGAATCGAACCAAGCCCCTGTTTACCCCCGCCATCGGGCAGAAACAGCACACGGCCCCCAATTGCCGGTTTACCCTCATAGGTAACCGTACCCATGACTTTCGCCACCGGGGGATGAGACTTGCCACAACCGAGCAAACAAACACACAGCAGAGAGGCCAGCAACCGCGAGTAACCAGTTAGATTTAAGGGCGTCATGTTGAACAAGCAAAGTCTCGCTCTCAAAACTGCACGCCTGTAGTGAGGTTCCCGTCGTCGATAGTCCCAAGATAACCATAAACCTGAAAATCTATTGTTTCATCTAAAAAATGCACCGAAGCATCCCCAAAGCAAAAAAAGGCTCCACCCTCATGCCAACTAAAGGCACATTCATCATCAAGTGCTTGGGTGAAATTTTCTAATTGCTTAGGACTAATGCCACAGTTAATGACGTTGAGTGCGTCTGTTTCAAAAATTACAGATTCATCTTCTGTCACTCCGCCAATCCAAAAAGGCCATTTTACAAGCTCCAAGGCATAAGCAGCTTCACCTAAAGCGATCGTATTGCTCAACCCGTCGGTAACATCTTGGGCACGTATGCGGCGCTTTGGGTCTTTACCCATATTGCGCTGCAAACAATCTCTCAAAGAACAAAACATTCCTTGATCTCGAACTCCACCACTTGCTTTGTAGTCGGATGTTGCATAACCAAGCACAAAATCTTCGCCAAGAGTCATCGTTCCGATAGCCTCAGGAACGTGGGATGGTAAAGCGGATGATGGACAACGGAACACACCCAATTCCGTTGCTCCGGCTTCTAAAATCTTTCCTTCTTCGACGTAATGAATCATGAAAGGACTAGCCTTCCAGTCTGGGCTAAATGAGTCGTATAAGGGCTTCTGTTCTAAAAAAGGTAATATTGCCGTGCCCCAACCGTATCCTTCATCGCCATCCCGAGGTCGACCAGTTTCGTCAATAATATTTTTTTTCTCGGCACCGGCTACTCCCAAGGGAAACTGGCGATAGACATCATGATAATTCTGTAGCGCAAGCCCCATTTGCTTGAGATTATTCACGCACTGCGCCCGCCGCGCCGACTCGCGTGCCGCCTGCACCGCCGGCAACAACAGCGCGACTAACATGCCGATGATCGCAATCACCACTAAAAGCTCAACGAGAGTAAAACCTAGCTTGCGATTGTATCGGCTCATGTCTCTTCCTTGTGTCTGATTGCGAGCAATTTAGCGAATCTCAAATGCCCCCAAATCGGGAGCCTCGCCATGAAACGCCTCTGGTAATACCGCCCTCACACTGGAGGCCAGATCGAGCTGCGTCGTGCCGCGGTCAATACAGAAGCTCGCCTCGATGGGGCGAAAATTCTTGTCAAGCTGAGGGTCTTTCCGCAGCAGCACACCGGCCCCCAGATTGCTATTCACTGGTTCGCCGCCGTTCTGCCACAGCAGATTGTGCGTGAGCTGGCTTTGGCCGTTCACATTCTTGAGCGGGGCATGCAAATTTTCCACGAACAGATTGTTGAGCACCCGGGCATTGCCGCCCCCCACCATCCCATAGTGATTTCGGCAAATGGTGTTGTTGATGATGGTGATCGACTCGGGAATCGCCGCCCCGCGGTAATCTTCCAAGGTGACGGCATCGCTCATAAAGCCAATCCCCGCCATCGCATTCTCGGCAATTAAATTGCGCTCAATCGTAATCGTGCGGTCCGACATTTCGGGATAGTCGATAATTTGAATCCCATCTTCGCCATTCCCAGTGATAATATTGTCGCGGATCACAACATTGAGCATTTTTCCCACATGGGGATGCAAACGCATTTCGATGCCATCGTCGTCGTTGTCTCGCATTTCATTATTGGCCACCAACACTTCCGAGGAATTGTCGAGATCGACCCCGTCATCGTCATTCGCCACGAACGTATTGAAACGACATTCACCGCTGCCGTTTTCGTAATCAATGGCGTCGGTGTTGTTCACAAAATGATTGAACAAAACACGGACCCGACTGCTGCAAGCCAAACCGTCATCCCCATCGCGAATCGTTAGCCCCAAAATGGTTGACTCCGTGCCAGGACTCTCCGGCATGGAAATCACGGCATCAACGACCGCGTCGATTTCATCCTCGGGATCGGGAATAATCGAACCATCCAGAACAGTTTGCTTAATGTATCGCGGCTCTTTGGTTGTGAGATACCAAGAAGCGAGCGTGATCGACTTGCCCGCGATGGTGAGTGCTTCGTGATAAACGCCCGGCGAAATCAGGATCGTGTCGCCATCCCGGCCCGCATCAATAGCCGCTTGTACGGTGCAATACTCTTCAGGGACCTTCAGAAAGTTTTCGACCTCCTTGTGCGAATCGGCTCTAGCTGCAAGCGATCCCGACAACATGATTGCAGAGACAAATAGAAATTTAGCAAGCGTGGGCACAAGCGGTTGCATATCGTTAAGACCGTGAAAATCCAGCCAAGTGACTATTGAACCACCAGTCTACCGACGATTCTTAAGAACACGTTAAGAATCGCGTGGCTTGGAAACACTATTTGCACATCGCTGGTCTTCACATGACTTTCACAATTTCATCTTCTCCCATTCATCGCAACTTCACATCTTGGCGGACAATCAGGGCCTCGGTGTCAATCTTTTCCGAACGGGAAGCCTAAGGAGTGCCTTGTGAATTTCGATTTTGGCAGGAGAGTTAGTCTGCAACGGCCGTGGCAATTATTCTTGGCACTTATTTTGTTGGGCGTTGCCAACTCGCAAGCCGCGATTCGCTTCAACGAAATTTACTACAGCCCCGAGACCCCCGAAGATGGCCGACAGTTTATTGAACTTCGCAGTACGACCGGCGGCATCGAATCGCTCAACAACATGTGGATTCTGGAAATCGACGGCGACGCCGGCAACGTCCCAGGCTTGCAAGACAATCCCGGCACAATTCTCACCGCCATCAATTTGAGCGGCCTCTCCACCGGTTCCAACGGCCTGTTTATGTGGCGGGATTCGGCTTCGATCGTGCTCGATAATTCCAAGGCCCCCGGCGTGCAAGGCCCCGGTTCCACAACCGTCCTCGCTCTGGATTTGTTCCCTGGCCGCGTCGATCTCGGCTACGAAGGGGACGAAGATGGTGGTACAAAAATTTTTGAGAACGACGTTTCCAATTTTTTCTTGGTCGAAAACTACACCGGATCGTTGGGTCTTGACCTTGACACCGGAGGGGGTGCTCTCAAAGGGGATGGCACACTTGACATAACGCCATGGACCACCGTACATGACGCGCTCAGTGTCAAGGAAGACGTCGATCCCGGATTTCAATATGCGGAAAGTTTCGGTGGCATCAATTTCAGCGGCACGTTCGGTGCCGACATGTTCAGTTGGGATCCTGTCGAGAACATGTATGCTTTTTATGACTCGGGTAGCGGCGAAGGCAATGGGGCCTACGTTGGGCCTTTTTTTGCCAACGATGGCAGTAGCTTTTATGGTTCAAGCGACGCAGGCTTTCAAGACGGTCGCACAATCTATGTTTCCTCGAGTTCCGAATTCCTCTTCGCAACGCCGGGCGCTGACAATGTCTCGGGCGTCGGCGGACTTTATCGCGGCGATACCGAGCAAGATGGGGACGTGGATGCCGCGGACATCGACTTCCTTTACGACAATCTCGGCATCGTCGGGCCCAGATTCGACGTGGCTTTGAACTTTGGCGCCGCGAACCAAGTTGACGTAAACGCCCTCGTCCAGGGGGATAACGGCGTGCGGTCAGAAGACCTATTTTTCACCGACTTTGGTGACGCTGATCTCGACCGTGACGTCGATGGCCGCGACTTTCTCGCCTGGCAACGCGGTGCTGGCGCCGACAGCGGCTGGGCGCTGGGCGACTTTAACGGCGACGACATTGTCAATCAACTCGATCTGCAAACTTGGCAAAACAAATACGGTTTCGTCGGCGCGCTCGCCGCATTTTCTTCCATCCCCGAACCATCAACCGGATTGTTGTTGATTGGCGTAACTTTGCTCATTCCTAGCCGCCGGCGCTAGCCGACGGTCGTTCACTTCGCTTCCACCCTTTACACTCAGGAGCATGACTAATGAAGCGTCTTTTTGGTTTACTTGCCTTGGCCCTCGTGGTCGGCAGTCAGGCGGCATTTGCCGACCTGCAAATTAATGAACTCTATTTCAGCCCCGAAGATCCCAAAGAAGATCGCCAGTTCTTTGAGATTCACAGCACCACGGGCGCGACCTCGCTCAGCAATCTCTGGTTCCTGGAAATCGAGGGCGATCTGCCCCTTGAAGCCATGCAGTCCGACAACCCTGGCCAAGTGCTCAACGCCTTCAATTTGAGCAGTTTTTCCACCGGCACGAACGGTTTGTTCCTCTGGCGTGACTCGGCCACGGTGATCGACATTGACCCCGTGACTGGCGGTGTGCAAGGGCCCGATGCAGCTACTGTGGTTCAAGTTGCTCCCTTCACGCAGATTTTTGGTTACGAAGAAGAAGACGATGACGAAAATCTCATCTACGAAAACAATGTCCACACATTCTTATTGGTCGAAGGCTTTACTGGTGCCGTGGGTGACGATCTCGACGGCGACAACGACGGCGTGCTCGACGCCGCATGGACCAGCTTCATCGATGGTATTGCCGAAGCCGAAGATGGTGATCCAGGTTACCAATACGCCTCGCAGTTCGGCGGAAGAGACGTTTTACTCGGGTTTGGAGCTGATGTGTTTCAACGCCGCCCCAGCGATGGCCTTTGGATGTTTTTTGATTCCGGCAGCGGTGAAGATGAACCTGCTGGCTTCCCCGGACCTTTCTTTGCCAACGATGGATCAGGCCCTGGCGATAGCGATGCCGCTTTTGAAGATGGCACGGAAATCACCGTGAATCCTGCTTCAACCTATCTTTACGCCACTCCCGGTGGCGCGAATGTGCAAATCCCAGAACCGACCTCGCTGCTGTTCGGTGTCCTCTGCGGACTGCTGGGATTAACCCGCCGATCTGCCTAATTGACAACTAAGATTGACACCCTGATGACCGAGACCGTGCCGGGAACGCAAGTTGCCGGCACGGTTTTTGCAATTCTGATCAACCGCGTCCAGCGGTCTTCGAGGGGCCTTGCAGCATGTCGATCACGCTTCGCACGCCGGGAACACTCGAGATCGACTTCACGAGCGGCGAGCGTTGGTTTTCGTATTGAATCTTACCCGAGAGTGTCACGGCCCCTCGTTGAATCGCCACGGCGACGCGCGTCTGCGAGCCTCCTCCCGAACGGCTCAACTTGCGGTTCACCATTTTAAGCAGTTCTTTGTCCGGAACTTCATTTTTGCCAAACATCGCTTACCTCGCACCAGAAAAGAGTGAAGCCACTCCACAGCGAGTAGCGTGGTGGAATCCGTTCTCAACAGAATTCGCCATCATGGCCAGGAGATCAAGTCTGACTGTGCATGACGCGAATCTCCCCTAATTCTTTTTCATAGCGAAAGCGCAAGGGGCTTTCTGGACGAAGCTCCTCAATCAGCTCGTCGGCCTTGATAAATGTTTCCGTGGTGATCGCTTGTCCGCGGAACAGCTTTTGCCAGAGCATCGTGACATGACCTTCGTTTAACATCAAACACCCCCGCTCATCTCAAGATCAGTATCATGTGGACTAAACAACTTGTACCGGCGCGAGTCAGCGGCCTTGTTTCGCGGTAGAATCCACGCTCAACCGCACTCCTGGGATCGCCAACAAGAGACTTTCCAGGCCACGGCGCGATAAGTGCGAACCGTAAGCTACTTGGAAATTGCAATAGTTTGGTGGGCCCGACTCGACGAGTGGATTACTGGTCTTGAAGGCGAAGGACTGGCTCAGACATTTCAGCAGCCATAACGAGTTCGCCATTCCTTCGGCACGCACATGGCAGCAGTAGCCTTCGTGCTTGATGAACACTTTGAAGTCAGGGATGGCTGCTATTGGTATCAGGTAAGACCTATCTCGACTTTGTCGTTTGTTCTTTTGTCGCTTGCTTAGCCTTCGGAGCAGAAGTGGAGGTGCCCGCTGCGGGTTTCAATGCTTTTCGCCGTTCGGCCACCGTGCTGTAAGGCATACCCTGTTCCAGCTCGTAGCGTTCGGCCCGCAGGAACCAGAAAGCCAAACCTCCCGTATTGTGAGCCGGCGAAGCTTTGGCGGCTTCCGCGCGAACACCCAAGGAACCCTTCTTACCGGTTTTCTTCCAGCCCTGGCCTTCCATGATCATGCGCACCAACACGCCAATCGCCTGGCGGAGTCGCTGAGTTCGCTGGGGATGCACTTCCGAGAGAAACTGACCAATTTTCGGTTGCGCTTCGAGTTCACGCACGATCCCGGCCATCGGGGCGCGGTCATGATGAATCTCGGATTCCAACATACGCCGCTGCCGATCCACGTCGTTGAAAAAAGCCAGCACGTCGGTAAAAGGCTGCTGAGGATCATTCAGCACATCGGCAAATGTTCTTCCCTGACGGTCCTTGAAGAAATCTTCCTTACTGATCGTAATGCGTGGCATGGCAAATCTCTGGAACTCTAGTGGAGATGCAAAATATGCAGATACAAGTATTGTACATGCAAATTCGGCATTTACAAGGCCGGCTCACCATTCTTTCCATGAAATCGATTGAATAACCTCGCCAAGTGCTTTGCCAAAGCTAACAAATCAGCCGCAGGGCGCTAGCCCTCGGTTACTGTCGCTCCAACCTTGAGCTAGCGCCCAACGGCTAATCCTAAAATCACGCTTTGACATAGCACTAGGTAGGATCTGCTGGCTTCTCTTCCGAAGATTCGGGCTCCTCGGTGGGTGTCGTAACCTCCGGGCCATCCGTTTTCCTTTTCAGCCGATTCTTGCGCTTTTCTTCCGCTTTGAATCTTTTCTCCACTTCACGACGCCGCTTTTCAAACGTGTTTTGGTTTTTTGCCATTCCCATTCCTTGCTGTAGAGACAGTTGCCATGCAACGGCAAAGTGAACGTGACGACCGCGATCACGCGCGCACCCCTCGCCACCAAAAAAATAGGCTTGGCGCGATCCCAAGGGGTATCACGCCAAGCAAAGATTGATCGGCAATTACCAGCGCTTGGCACCCCGATTGAAATTGCGGTTGCCACCGCCGCCACCGCCACCACCCCCACCGCGATCCTCGCGGGGCTTCGCTTCGTTCACCTTCAGCGGGCGACCGTCATGCGAAGTGTCGTTGAGTTCTTGAATCGCCTTTTGAGCATCGGCGTCGTTATCCATTTCCACAAAGCCAAAGCCCTTGCTTTGTCCCGTGTCCCGGTCCATCACCACTTCGGCACTGCGCACAGCACCAAACGGCGTGAACAGCGCTTCTAAATCAGACTTCGACACATTGTAACTGAGATTGCCGCAATAAAGTTTCTTACCCACGTATGCACTCCTCGTACACAAAACCAAGACGCAGAGCTCGCCAAAAGAGAAACCGACGCAAAACGTGCAAGCCGGTACGCGAGCCTGGGAAGGAACGGACGAAGAACGAATGAGGTGGTGCCGCGAGAGACAGAAGGCGGCGTCGCAAACGCGAATCGGCTGTACCAACTGCAATAGACCCTAACAAAAATCCAGGGGCAGCGATACGTGGAATCCCAACAAGAACTCGCTAGTGGGCAAATCTTGCTATAATTCGAGCGAAATTAAATTGTTCTCTGTGTAGTTCGCCACGATTATTCGTGCGATTCGACTGATTCGTGGTAAATCTCCTCCGCGACCTCCGCACGTATGCGTGCAAAAAACTTTTCAAGCCGCCGGTGTTGTCAGCTTCCGCCCAATAATACGCCCTACTTCCTGACGGCTGGCTCCCAACTTCAACAAACCCTCGACCAACAACTCCAGCGAAACAGTCGCGTCAGCCGCCTCCATTTTAGCGACGCGCGATTGGCTTGAACCCAAGGCCTTGGCCAAAGCAATTTGTGACTTGCCTTGAGCTAAGCGACGCTGCTTGAGGCTCCGCGCCAGCGACAACTTCATCTCAATCAAAGCAGCTTCTTCAGGTGTGAGTCCGAAAAAATCTTGGACGGTCCCAATTTTCCAGCCAGCTTTCTTTAGCCGCTCAGCTTTGGTCTTATTCATTTTCATAGTTCACCTCCTCTCGCAGCACTGTCATATAACTTAAGGCGACTTTTGCAAACATCGATAACCTGTTTCGGAGTAGCACTGGTTTTCTTCCAAAATATCTCAATGATCACTACGGCATCACTATCTATACGATATATTATTCGCCAATTGTGATTCTCATCTCGCACTCGCAGTTCATGACAGCGAGGACCAATTGAGGGCATCGGCCGTGAAGATGGCATCCCGATGTTTTCGCCGTGCTGTAATCTGCGCAACAAAGTTCCGGCTTCAACACGAGCATGGCTCGAGAACGGTGGCGTCTTGATCTCGCTGGCCAGCCAAGCGAGGGGCTTATCATCAGAATCCATCCCTGCAATTATGTCACATCTGACATATTAGTCAAGGGAAAAGAACTCCCGCCTAGATAAATAATTCTCGATTCTACTCCCCCATCCCTAGATTCTTCCACAGAAACGCCCAGAGGTCGGCGGTTTCTTCGATTCGCTTCGTGGTCGGTGTCCCCGCGCCGTGGCCCGCGCGGGTTTCGATGCGCAGGAGAATCGGCGCATCACCTGTCTGCGCATGCTGCAACGCCGCCCCAAACTTAAAACTGTGCATCGGCACGACGCGATCATCCGTGTCGGCGGTGACCACCATCGTCGGCGGATATTCGGTCTCCGCTTTAATGTTGTGGTAAGGCGAGTAAGCAATCAGCGCTTTGAACTCCGCCGGGTCGTCGACCGTGCCGAACTCGTCCCGCCAGAAATGGCCGGCCGTAAAATTTTGGTAGCGCAGCATGTCCATCACGCCCACCTCGGGCAGGCAGGCCCCAAACAAGTCGGGTCGCTGCGTCATCACGGCCCCCACCAACAAACCGCCGTTGCTGCCGCCCATGATGGCGAGCCTTTCGGTCGAGGTGTACTTCTCCGTAATCAACCATTCCGCCGCGGCGATGAAATCGTCAAACACATTCTGCTTGTTCACTGTCTTCCCCGCTTGATGCCACTCCTCGCCATATTCGCCCCCGCCACGTAAATTCGGCACGGCCACCACGCCTCCCATTTCCATCCACGTGGCAAAGCCCACCGAGAAATTAGGCGTCAGCGAGATACTGAACCCGCCATAGCCGTACAGCAGCGTCGGATTCTGTCCATCACGCTTAAGCCCTTTACGATGCGACACGATGATCGGAATCCGTGTGCCATCTTTACTCGCAAAGAATACTTGACGAGATTCGAAGTCGGCGGAATTGAAATCGACCTGCGGCTGGCGAATGACTTTCACCTCGTTGTTCGCCAGATCGAGCCGAAAGATACTCGTCGGCGTAATGTAGCTGGTGAACGAAAAAAAGGTTTCCGTGTCAGTTTGGCGACCACCAAAGCCCGAGGCCGTGCCGATGCCAGGAAGATTCACGTCGTCCCCTGGCTTACCATCGAGCGCAAAGGTCTTCACCTGCGTGACAACGTCCTTGAGATAGACACCAACAATTTTTTCCTTGAACAAACACGCGCCGTCAAGCGTCGCTTCACTCGCCGGCACAATCTCGGCAAGCTCTTCGCGACCCGGCTTGTTGACATTCATCGCCACGAGTCGCTTGGTGGGTGCCTTGTAATCGGTGAGGAAGTAAAGCTTGTCACCCAGATTCCCCAGAAACGAAAACTCATTGTCAAAATCATCGATGAGTGGTTGAAACTTACCTTCGAGTGGTGCGTCCACTTGGCGAATGAGCACTTGATTCTGCGGGTCAGTGCTGCGTGAAATTGTTAGCACGAGGAACTTGTTGTCGTCGCTGCGAGTAAGCCAAAAACTCCACGTCGGTTCATCAGGCCGTTTGTAGACGAATAGATCGTCGGCTTGCGGCGTGCCAAGTTTATGAAAGTGAATCGCGGGATTCGTAGCGAGCGATTGAAACTGCTCCCCTTCTTTAGGCTGAGGATAGCGCGTGTAAAAAAAACCGGTCCCCTCGGCGTTCCATACGATATTACCCCAGCGAACCCATTCGAGCTTGTCGTCGAGTTGCTTGCCGGTCTCGACTTCCATCACGTAGATCGTTGACCAATCGGAACCCGCTTCCTTGCGAGCATAGGCCAGCAACTTGGCGTCGTCGCTCTCGTTGGTTTCACCCAACGCGATCGTGCCATCTTCCGACCAGGTATTGGGGTCGATCAACACCCGGCCAGGGCTGTCAAAGCCGTCGGCCACGTAGAGCACGGCTTGGTTCTGCAGGCCATTATTCTTCATGTAGAAATATTTCCCCGCCGTCTGTGTGGGGAGCGAATATCGCTCGAAGTTCCAGAGCTTGGTAAGCCGTTCCTGAATTTGCTTGCGCAAGGGAATCGCATCAAGGTAATCCCGCGCGACTGTATTCTGTGCTTTCACCCACTCGGCCACTTCCTCGGACTCACGCACGTCCTCTTCCAGCCAGCGGTAAGGGTCGGGCACATCCACCCCGTGAAAGGTATCAACCTGTTCCACCCGCCGTGTTTCGGGATACGAGCTCATGGCTTCTTTTCCTAGGCAAGTGGCAGGACTCATAACAACTGCTGAGAGCAGAATGAAACAACGGCACGAATGGCAAGACATGACAAAACTCCGTTAATGGCTGTTATGCTGGTGAGCGAATATTGCTAACACGGTAACACGAAAAATGTCACTCCGAAAGGAGTTCCACGACTTGAGGAATCCGGTCGTAGGCCGGAACGAGTTCTGCGAGTTCCGGCAATTTGTTGTGCCCTGCCGGAACTGCGCACGGCTTGTTCCGGCCTACAAGCTAGAGGAATCATGCCAACGGCGGCATCGTCGCGTAAACATCCAGATCATCGCGCTCGCCCAGGATCGCGAACAACTCGCGAATCTGCGCCAAACCCTCTCCAAACGTGATCTGACCATCGCGGCGAGTCTTGCCGCCGAGAATATAATAATCCGCCTCAGGATTGAGGAAACTCCATTCGCCGTCGGCATCTTGAGCGGAGAACCAAGACCGATTGCCAGCGATTCCGGTCGCGTCGATGACGATATCAGCTTCGTAAACACTCTCAGTTCCCTGCTCATCACGACAACGAATTTGAAACGACACATCCTCTTCGTCATCACGACGTTCAATCGTCACGACTTCGGTATTCAGATGCAGTACGTCGGCAATCAAGTCCGAATCGGCCAGCGGCATCAAGTATGTATCATGCCACTCAGCAGAACTTAACTTTGTTGAAGCGGCAAGTGCCTGCCAATCAGGGTTTTGAGCCTTGAGTGCAGAGACTCCCAGTGTTGAGGCAAGTTCTCCAAAATGGCCAATCACTTCCGTGTCTTTGGCAAGCACATCAGCAGCAGGCTTCCCGCTGCGTTCCAGTATCTCGACGGGATAACCCAAGTACCGCGCGTAGAGCGCCGCTTCCAAGCCAATCGGACCAGCCCCCAGAATCGCTATGCGTGGTTGCTCGTCGTCCATGTCGCTCCGCCTAACTGCTCGCGCTGCGATAACTCAGCAACGCGCGATTAAAAATCCAGCGGCTCCCCAACAAGCTCCCCACGGTGGCCAGCAAGCCAAAACCCGCCATCCAAGCGCTATCGGGCGTGAGCGGTTTGGCCATCAGCCGCGCGGGCACGTTGATTACGACCAAAATCGGAATCACGAACGTAAATACCTGCCGCAACGGTGTCCCCCAAGGGCCTTCGTAAATCTCCATCGGGTAGCGTGAGAAGTTGGTGATATAAAACCAGAAATCATAAAGTGTTTGATTTCGCCCCAGCCAAATGCTCGTCGCCGCCAAGGCAATCATCACGCTGTACAGAATCATGACGCCCATCAACACATACAGCGGATAGAGCACAAACTGCCAAACGCTTAGCTCCAGCCCTTCAATCCGCCGCACCGAATAGGCCAACAAAATCAGTGCCACGACAAAATTCCCCAGCGACGACCACGCCACCTTGCGCAGCGACACCAAAAACTGCGTGTCGATCGGCTTCAACAGCGCAAAGTCCAAGCCCCCCGTGCGGACTTGCTCGCTCAGCTCTTCAGCATTGGGCATGAAAAAGGCCTGCACCAGGCTGTTCACAAACATCGTCGTGCTGATGAACACAAAAAACTCGTACTTGCCCCAATCGGCAATATGCGTCGTCTCGCGATACACGAGGGCATAAAAGCCCAGATTCATAATCATCCACGAAATCGACGAAATCATGTCGATGATAAAATTCGCGCGGAAGGTCATGTCCCGCACCAAGCTGTTGCGGGCAAATGTGAGAAACACGCCAAGATAGGAAGGTGAACGATACATAATCAAATGCGGAATTCGGAGTTCGGAATGCGGAATCAAATCGCGGTTTTTCATTCCGCAATCCGCAATCCAAATTCCGCAATTCTTCTACCCTCCATATCCGCTGTAGCGTCGATAGCCGGCGTTCATTGACAACCGGCACAACACAATGAATCCCACGGTCCAAGCGGTTTCGATCACAAGGCCTTTCACCAGTTCCGCGCCTTGCACCTTGCCCAAGAAGACGACCGAAGGAAAGTACGCCAAGTAAGGAAACGGCGTGTAACTGATGATCGTATACCAAGGACTAGGCAAAAACTCGAGCGGGAACATATGCCCCGAGAAAAAAAACACAAACAGCATATGCACGAACAGCAGCGATGACACTTCCAAAAACCAGAAGGCGATCATCCCCATTGTCGCTTCCATGAAGAAGCCCAAGAGAAACGACATCAACAGCGAATACAAAAACGCCAGGAACACCTCGGTCGGTGGCCAACCGTGGAAATAATCGCGGCACAAATAAAACACGAGCGCGAAAGGCCCGGTCGCAATCAGGTAATAAACAACTTTATGGGCGGTCCGCGCGAGCAGCAGATAACTGATGAGATCGATCGGCTGGATGAGAAACTTCTTGATCTCCCCTTCGCGCACTTGTCGGGCGATGCCCGAGGCCAACCCTGGCATGCTGGAAAACGCGCGGGCGAGCATCGTCAGCAGGTAATAGGCCACGACATCTTCGCGAGTGAAACCTTGGATCGTGCCCGTCCCCGCGGAAGCAAACACGGCCGTCCACAGAAAAATCTGCGTCACGATGGGCAGAAACCGCATCAACGTGCCGAGCGCAAAATCTCCCCTGTAGACCAAGCGCTCTTCGACGCAGATCTTAAAGATCGTCCACCAGGTTTCAGCACGAGCAAGCATAATCTCATCTCAAGTAGCCGTGTCGCAACGCGACACACGGCACATTCCACTTAACCCAACTCTGCCACCACGGCTTCCCTCTCAGGCGACTTCTTCTCCGCCGACAGCTCAAACAACTCAGCAATCAAGTCTTCCAGCGGCGGGTCTTCGACGCTTATATCTTCCAGCGTATAGTTGGCCAACACGGCCGCCAGCACGCCTGATATCTTGGCCCGATCAATCCGCAACCGCGCTTTCGGTTCCACGATTTCCAGTACTTCGCCATAACGCGATAAATCGCTCGGCATCCGACCGTTGGCAAATTGCAGCGACAAGACCTTGTGAACACTAAAGCGGTCGATGATCCCGTCGAGCGAACCGTCGTAAATCATCTTACCCTGCGCGATAATCACCACACGTTGACACAGCGCGGCCACGTCCTTCATGTAGTGACTGGTCAGCAAAATCGTGATCTTGCGTTCTTGCTGATAGTATTTGAGAAACTTCTGGATGTTGTGCTGCGCGATCACGTCGAGCCCGATCGTCGGTTCATCAAGGAAGAGCACATCGGGCGAATGCAAGAGCGCGGCAGTCAGTTCCATCTTCATCCGCTCGCCAAGCGACAGCTCGCGCACGGGCCGGCCCAACAAGTGCCCCATGTCCAACAGGTCGCACAACTCGTCGCGAGTCCGCGCGAATTCGTCAGCCGGGATGCGATAAATTTTTTGATGCAGCAAAAACGATTCTTGCGCGGGCAAGTCCCACCAGAGTTGATTTTTTTGGCCCATCACGAGCGCAAACCGGCGGCGATATTCGTTCTCGCGGAGCCACGGCACGTAACCCAGCACACGAGCTTCGCCACCGCTGGGCGTAATCACGCCCGAGAGCAATTTGAGCGTCGTGGTTTTACCCGCGCCGTTCGGGCCGAGGAAGGCGACGAATTCACCCTGGGCTACGTCCAGGTCGATCCCTTTTACGGCGGCAACCTCGCGATACTCGCGATGAAACAGGCCTTTGACCGAGGCCAGCAAGCCCTCTTGTTTTTGATAGACGCGGTAGGACTTCTGCAGGTTGCGAATTTCGACGGCGTTCATAGAACACTGATTATAGGCTGGCTCCTACTCAGCGGACAGAGCCGGTCCGTTTTGTAGCGGTGGCTTCCAGCCGCCGCATGCACTCGTTGAATGGCAGCTGGTAGCCACCACTACCTACTGCCATCAATTAGCCCTTGAACATCACGCCGAGAAAAGGTACTCATGCAGGGCCAGCACGGCACCGTATCCGTGGCGATTGACACTCATTTTCGTTCCTGAATTTACGACCGATGTCTTTTTTGAAAAGTTTGGAATCACGCTTGCGGCGGTGGGCGATCCCCAATCCGACCGCCATCATCATCGCCGGCCAGGTACTGTTCTATCTGCTTGGTCAACTGGGCAACGATCAAGTTGGCCGCTTTGATCTCACCAAGATCATGCTGCTCCCCGGCAAAGTTCTCGATGGCGAAGTTTGGCGGCTCGTGACGTTTGCCTTCGTTCCGCCGAACACGTCACCCATCTGGGCGTTTTTCGGCTGGATGATTTTTTACTTCTTTGGCACAACGCTCGAAAACCATTGGGGCACGCCACGTTATAACGCGTTCTTGCTTATTGGGATTCTCGCCAACATCGCCGCCGCCTTCGTGGCCTGGAGTTTGGGAGCATTCGCTATCGCCGATAACGCCTTTTTGTATGGCACCGTCTTTCTGGCCTTCGCGCGACTTTTTCCCAACTTCGTCATCAATCTGTTCTTCATCCTGCCGATCCAAATCAAATGGCTCGCCTTGTTGGCTTGGATAGGCTATGGCTATGCCTTTGTGGTGAGCGACTGGATGGGGCGACTCTTGATCGTCGCTTCGATTTTCAATTACTTGGTCTTTTTTGGCCGCGAGCATTTCCGCGATGTGAAACAAGGCCAGCGTCGCCGCAGCTTCCAAGCGAAAGTCGAGAAAACCGCCAAAGCGGTTCACACTTGCCTCGTCTGTGGGATCGACAGCGAATCCTCGCCCAAAACCGCCTTCCGCTACTGCTCGAAATGCGCGGGCCAGTGCTGCTACTGCGCCGAGCACATCCAAAATCACGAACACGTGCTCGAAGAAACTCCAGAACAAACCTAAAGCCCGGGGCCGGCGCTCCCCGGGTCAAAAATTTCCTAAGCCGCCCGACTCTCTAACGCGCTCTCCCCCACCAACGGCAACAACAATTCCACCGTCCGCGCGGTGGCCCCCTGCTGCTCAAGCACTAACCGCTGGGCCCGCTCGCCAAGTTTTTTACCCCACTCTGGCTCAGCCAACACACGCCGCACGAACGCCGCCAGCTCCGCTTCATCACGCACAACCCGCGCACCATCGACCGCCAACAGTTGCCCCACAATGTCGCGAAAGTTCCAAGTATTCGGCCCAAAACAAGTTGCCACGCCATAAGCCGCCGGCTCGATCATGTTCTGTCCCCCACGACTGCCAAAGCTGCCACCGACGAAGCCCACGGTCGCCGTGCCCCACCATGCACCCAGCTCGCCAATGGTATCGACTAGTAAGGCGGAGGACGGAAGGAGGAGGGCGGAATCAACCAGTTCTGAACGGCGCATCCAAGTCACACCAGAACTTGCGAGTAGTTCCGCCACTTCGTCGAACCGCTGCGGATGCCGCGGAACCAGCACCAATTTTAACTGCGGAAAATCGGTGACCAATTGTTGATAGATCCGCAGCGCAATTTCTTCCTCGGGCGATTGCGTACTCCCCGCGAGGAAAACGATATCGTTGGCCGTGAAATCGGCCAGTTCGCGCAGGTGTCGAGTTCGTTGATTTTCACGGTCGGTGATCGCCCCGTCGAATTTTAATGAGCCTGTCGCGTGGACTGATTCTTTTCGTGCGCCAAGTTTACGAAATCGCTCGGCAGTTTCTACATTCTGCGCGGCGATGAGATCAATCATGCTGAGCACTCGCGAAACCACGGGCGACACTCGCGAATAGCCACGAAAGCTTGTGTCGCTCAAGCGGCCATTGATGATCGCGACACGCGCCCCCTGCCCTTTCGCCGCTGCAATCAGATTCGGCCAAAGCTCTAACTCAGCCAGCACCAACAGATCAGGCCGCACGCGCCGCATCGCGCGCTGGGTCGCCCAACTCAAATCCAGCGGGCAGTAAAACACAGTATGGTCGGCGTACTTTTTCCTAGCGAGATCGTAACCCGCCTTGGTTGTGGTCGAGATCACCAGTTCCCAATCAGGCTGACGGCCAGCAATTTCCTTGAGCGTCGTTGCCAGCAGATTCACCTCGCCCACGCTCACCGCATGGAGCCAAACGCACGGACGATTGCCACTGCGCTCGGGAACTAGCCCCCACAACTTCTCGGCAAAACCCTCACGATATTTGCCGTGCTTAAAGGCCGACCACAGAATCCATGGCGACGCCAACAGCATCACCGTCAAATACACGGCGTTCAATGTCCAAGAAAATAGTCGCGACACGGGAATCCTTTCCCTGCAAAGCACGTGAACTAACCCTACTTCCCGTGGCAATTCTTATATTTCTTCCCGCTCCCGCAGGGACACGGCTGGTTCCGCCCCACCTTTTCTTCGCGGTTGCGAATCGGTTCTAACTTTTGTTTCGTGTCCGTCCCTTGAATCGCCGCTTGCTGTTGCTGGGCGATGTCCGAAGCCGAGGGGGCCGACTCGTGAATCGCGGCGGACTCGACCCAGGTGCTGCCGACGAAGTTTTCGTCCAACTGTTCCATCTTGAAGATCAAATTCGTCACGTAATTGGCCACGCTGCTCCACATGGTCTCGAACATCCGCATGCCTTCGCGTTTGTATTCGACCTTGGGGTCAATCTGGGCGTATCCTCGCAGGCCCACGCTGGAACGCAGGTGGTCCATACTCAACAAATGTTCCTTCCACGCCTGATCGAGAATCTGCAGCAGCACGGCCCGCTCCATCCGCCGCATTTCGGGGCGATAACAATCTTCGACCACTTGCGACACCCGCCGCTTGGCCCCGTTGTAATCCAACTTGGCAAGTTCCTCGCTCGTGAGCGTGGTCGAGCAGGCCGCTCGGAGCCACGTGCTCAAGTCGTCAAGCTTGCCGTTGTTGCCGGTCACTTGACCCAGCGTAACCGCCGTCCCCGACTCGGCAAATAATGCATCGACCCGCTGCTGCGCCTCGACGGCAATTTCATTCGCCCGCGCATTATTTTGACGGCTGTATTCGAG
This sequence comes from Bythopirellula sp., assembly GCA_034439695.1. Taxonomy (GTDB): domain Bacteria; phylum Planctomycetota; class Planctomycetia; order Pirellulales; family Lacipirellulaceae; genus Bythopirellula. The sequence continues at coordinate 38,758 of JAWXAV010000028.1, forward strand.
CAGCATCGTGTGAATTTCTTCGCGCTGCTTGGTCTTAAAATCGTCGAGCGACAACTCTACGCCAAACCGCCGTTTCGCCCATTCGACCAGCTCTTCTCGCTGCAAGCCTTGCTTCTGACCGGCTTGATTCCGCGATGCGAAGCGATACATGCCGGCGAGCACCGGGTACTCCGATTCCCGCTCATCGTAAGATTGCCGCGCCCGCTCTTGAGACAGTTCAATAAAGGCCCGGGTACTGAGATTGGCCACCTCATCCGGGGTGAGTTCGATGCCAAACTTGTCGTGCAGCCAGGCACACGCGGTTTTCACGCCATAGTCATCTTCCAACAACCGTGACAAATCACTCAAGTCGAGCTTGCCGATGGCCTCGGTGGCCTGGGCAATCATCACTTCACTCAATTCATTCCGACCAATCTTCTTGAGATCGCGATCACGGTAGTTTGTACCCCAGCGAATGTTCGACCACTTGGAAAGAGCGTCCCAGTTCCATTCCGATTCTTCTTCCTCGTCGGGGATGTTTTCCTCGATGGCATCGTGAATTTGTGTTTCCGCCAAGCGATACGCTTCATCGCGGGCCCGCCGCTCCGCGTCTTCCGGACTCGCATTGCGGAAGTCTTTGGCGTCGAGTTGCACGTTCAGCAAATTCCCCGCCGCGGCGGCGTACGACTCGCTGCCGTAATCGGAATCGAGAAACGCCTGCATGTGCTCTTCGAGTTGCTCGCCGATCATCTCCATCAGCAACTCGCGGCAATTGTCGCCATCGAGAATCCGCTGGCGATAGCCGTAGACGCGCTTGCGCTGCTCGTCCATGACTTCGTCGTATTCGAGCAAGTTCTTGCGAATCTCGAAGTTGCGCTCCTCGACCTTACGCTGGGCCCCTTCGATACGGCGGCTCACCATGCGGCTTTCAATGGCCTCGCCCTCTTGCATGCCCAAGCGCGTGAGAATGTTCTTCACCCACTCGCCGGCAAAAATCCGCATCAAGTCATCTTCAAGCGACAAGAAAAACCGGCTGCTCCCCGGATCGCCTTGCCGACCGCAACGTCCGCGTAGCTGCAAGTCGATCCGCCGCGATTCGTGCCGCTCGGTGCCGACGATGTGCAAGCCGCCAATTTTCTTAACTTCGACCCCCTGCTCTTTCATCTTCTCACGGCGTTCGATCTTGGTGACAAGTTGCTCCCATTCTTCATGAGGCACCTCAAGCCGCGACGCATACTTATCTTGCAATTCGGCCCACGCCATCGTCTCGGCGTTGCCGCCCAGAATGATGTCGGTACCACGGCCAGCCATGTTCGTGGCAATCGTCACGGCACCCAGCCGGCCCGCTTGGGCGACGATCTCCGCTTCGCGTTTGTGCTGCTTGGCATTAAGCACGGCATGAGTCACGCCGCGTTTGTTGAGCAAATTGGAAAGCCGCTCACTCTTCTCAATCGAAACCGTACCCACCAAAATTGGCCGACCCGGCGGCTGCAGGTGAGTGATCTTGTCGCGGGGAATGACTTCCTTCGTGCGCTCTTCAACCAACTCCAACGTGACCGCATTGGCATCATCACCTACCAGCTTGCCGATAAACTGCGAGCCGTTCTTCGTGTCGACCGTCGTGTAGCGATTGATGCGCTCGATTTCGTCGGCGATCACGTTGAATTTTTCCCGCTCGGTGCGAAGGATCATGTCGGGATGCTCGAGCCGCCGCATCGGGCGATTCGTGGGCACACCGATCACGTCGAGCTTGTAGATCTTCCAAAATTCGCCGGCCTCGGTGAGGGCCGTACCCGTCATGCCGGAGATTTTCTTGTACAACTTAAAGAAATTTTGCAGCGTAATCGTAGCGAGGGTTTGGTTTTCCTCTTTGATCTGCACCCCTTCCTTGGCCTCGACCGCTTGATGCAAGCCATCGCTCCACTGCCGGCCTTCCATCAATCGACCCGTGAACTCGTCGACGATAATCACCCGGCCTTGCTGCACGACATAATTCACGTCGAGCTTGTACAAGTGGTGGGCCTTGAGCGAATTGTCGATCAAGTGGGGCCACTGCATGTTGCCGGCGGTGTAAAAACTTTCCACGCCCGCCAGTCGCTCCGCTTCGCGCACCCCTTCATCGGTCAGATGCGCCGAGTGCTCCTTCTCTTTGACTTCAAAATGAATATTCGGCTTGAGTTGCCGCGCAATCTTGTCGGCCTTCAAATACTTGGAAATATCGTCCCGAGCCGGTCCCGAAATAATCAGCGGTGTGCGGGCTTCGTCGATGAGGATGTTGTCGACTTCGTCGACGATGGCATAGTTGAGTCGGCCCTGGGCCTGCTGTTGGTGCTTGGGATAACGATCATCACCGCGTGCCGCATGTTTCATGTTGTCGCGCAGATAATCGAAACCGAATTCGTTGTTCGTGCCATAGGTGATGTCGCAGGCGTAGGCGGACTGTCGCTCGTTGGGGTCCATGCCCGACCAGATCGCGTCAACGGTCAGTCCCAGGCCGTTGTAGATCGGGGCCATCCATTCCATGTCGCGGCGGGCGAGGTAATCGTTCACCGTCACGATATGCACGCCCTTGCCTTCAATCGCATTGAGATACGCGGGCAAGGTGGCGACCAACGTCTTGCCTTCGCCCGTCACCATTTCCGCGATGTTGCCATTGTGCAAAATGATGCCGCCCAGAAGCTGCACGTCGTAGTGCCGCATGGTCAGAAATCGCCGTCCCGCTTCCCGGCAGGCGGCAAAGGCTTCGACCAACAAGTCGTCGAGCGTCTCGCCCGCTGCCAAGCGCTGGCGAAATTCATCGGTCTTGGCGCGCAGCTCCTCATCAGTCAGGGCCTGAAAGGTCGGCTCCAAGGCGCTGATCGCCGCCACCTTGGGATGCGCCTTTTTGAGATAGCGAGCATTGGCCGAGCCAAACAGCGCCGTGATCGCACGTTCAAAGCGGCCCAGAATGCCGTTGCCGAACCCGCTCAAGATTTCCCAAATTCGTTCCAGTACTTCCATCGCTCACTCAATCACTGACTTTTCTCGCAAGGAAGGTGACAGAAACAAACCGTCGTTGATTCCAGCGATAGGTTCGGGGGCACCATCTCCGCAAAATTCAAAAATAGACGTACCGCGAACACCAACTCCCCTGGGGGTGAGTTACGGCAATTTACGTAAGATTTTCGCAGTAAAAAGTTTATTGCGATTTTCACCAGGGGTCAAGGTGGATGCGAACCCCTGTTATCATCGCAATGTCAAGCGGTGGAATGTGTTAGGTCGCTCGACGAGATCGCCTCAGGCGTCAAATCGATACGTACTTTTCCCATATCAAGCTCCGATTGCTGCCGGCGACACTCTGACCAACATTCACGACGTCAAGTTGCCACTTGTCCCACCCAAAAGTCAACCGTCCGAATGCACATTCAGGAAATGCCGGTTATCGTCCCTGTCGCTCGTGGAGATTGAAGTGGGTAGTCGCAAGTTCCTTCCTTATCAGGTGATGTTTTCCTTTTCGCGCTAACGAATATCCGATACAAACCATGAGGTGCCACTCACCCTACCGAGTTCATGGATCGAAAGGTGATCCGACATGTCGCCCGCCCCAGGCTCCGTGCAAATCAAAATCGATGAGCTGCGCAGCGGGAGCCGGCTCTCCCATTCGATTCTCGATGCGGACGATGTCCTGCTCCTCGCCGCGGGTACGGTGATTACCGAGCCGATCAAGCAGCGACTGCTGGCTCGCGGGATCACCACGGTTTATCTCAATCCTCAAGACGCGGCGAGCATGCTCGCCACGCCAGCCAAACCTGGCGCACAGGTTTTTCGCCCCACGCCCCAGACCACACTTCCCGCTACCTCCGCTGGTTCGGCACCGTCTGCCAAATCAATTTCAGAACTCAACACGCAGATCGCCAACTTTTCCTCACGAGTCTCCTTGAGTGTGGACAATATCGGTCCGCCTCTTAAGAATCGGCAACGCCGCGCAACAATCGAACCGTACGACCCCCAACAGCGGCAGCGCTTGGTCAAACAGTTCGCCACCACCAAGAAATTGATGGATACCATGATCCGCCACGCCATCGCCGGACTATCACAAGATACGCGCGCCGTGCGAGCGGTGGCCAACGGCGCGACGGCCGAGTTAGTTCAAGACCCCGACCAAACAATTTCCACCTCGGCGGAAGTCTCGCGCAATCCCGAAATCACCGAACGGGCCGTGCGCATCTCCGTGCTGGCGATGGCCATCGCGATGGAAATGGGCTGGGACGAAGAGTTGATCCGCGAAGTCGGCGCATGTGGCCTCGTTCACGACTGGGGCATGTTTCGCCTGGGCGACGAGATTTGCTCCCAGCGGGCTGTTCTCTCCGAGACCGACCGAAAGCAGATGACGCAGCACCCTCTTTACACCTTCGAGATGCTCGAAAAAATGCGCGAGTTGCCAGATAGCGTCCGTTTCGCGGCGGCCCAGGTGCATGAAAAGCTCGATGGCTCGGGCTATCCGCAACAATTAAAAGATGCACAGATTCATCCCTACGCAAAAATTCTGCACGTCGCCGATGCGTATGTTTCGCTCACGGAAGAAACCTGGGGACGACCGGCCTACATCGCCTACGACGTGATGGTCTACTTGCTCAGCCAAGTCAAAACACACAGCATTTCCCTCGACGCCGTGCGGGCACTGTTGAACGTCGTCGCCTTGTTCCCGATTGGCAGCCATGTGCAGCTCAGCGACGGCTCCGAAGCCCGCGTGATCCGCCGCGGTGTGGGTGCCTATACCGAGCCTGTCGTGCAACGAGTCGGCGCGGATCGCCGCTTGCGGACCGACGCGAGCCACTCATCCATTGTCGATCTTTCGCAGTCGGAGCTAACCGTCTCCGCGCCGCTCCCCCATCCCACGCGGCAGGAACAGCGGATCGCCGACACTTCGACCTCCGCCGTGCTGTGGGAATAGTTAGAGCCGGTTTCAAAAACACGAGAGAGAACCGGACGCTAGCGCTTGGCGGCTGATTAAATCAGCCGCAGGGCGCTAGCCCACGATTTTTGAAACTGCTTCCAGCGCTACTTACCAGCACCACTAAACCGCTGCATCGTATAGCCCAACAAGAAAATTCCCACCGACACGAGCAGAAACTGCAACATCTTCCCTGCGGAAATGTGATTGCCCAATTGCGCGATCATCGCCAAGGGCGGAATCGTCAAGCCAGCGAACTGGAGTATACGTGCGACGGTCTGCATGATCTCGAAACTAACCAGCCAACGCCCATCTCGCAAGGAGCTTCGCGACAAGAATAGCACAAACCGCGACTGAAGCTTACGATAGTAAAGCATGGCAGCAAACACTCACGGCAACGAGCAGAAACCCGGCTATGGAACTCTCATCGGCCGCGCACTACGGCTTCGCTGTCCCAAGTGCGGCGTTGGCAAAATGTTCCACAATTGGATCAGCATGAACGACCCCTGCCCCGATTGCGGCCGTAAATTCAACCGGGCCCCCGGTTATCTGCTGGGCTCGATCTATTTCAATTACGGCGTGACGGCCTTTCTTGTCGTCGTGATCTATTTCTCGCTCTATCTCACCAAAACCTTCACCGGCCGCCAATTGCTGTGGATGCTCACGGCGTTTAGCTTGCTCTTCCCGCTGTGGTTCTTCCGCTACGGCCGCGCATTATGGATCGCCTTCGACGAGCGTTGGGATCCCTGGCCGAATGAAGACGAACGACGAGCGGGGAATAAACCCACGACTAGGTCGTGACTTGCGTTTCACGCGCCGGCAATTGTGCCTTGGCTTGCTGTTCGCGCGCCCGCTTAATTGACAGATACGCCGCGCCGCCGAAGGTGCCCACGATCACGAAGGGCATCGACATCATAAACAGGATGCTATAGAAGTAGCCGGTCGCGCGGGCCACCGAAACAGGATCGCTCCCCGACATACTTTCTTTGCAATTGGGACACGCGAGCACATCGCCAGCCAACATCGCCGTGGCCAGCACCGCGAGGAGCAAAATGAAAATCAGATTTTTCGCGCGGGGCATTGTCATACCTTGATTCTAGATCATCCGCCCGTGGGGGGCCAGATGTGGTACAGCATCACGTAAACCACCACCCCCGTCACCGAAACATACAGCCAAATCGGGAACGTCCACTTTGATAACCGGCGATGGCGGGCCAGATAAACAGCCTGTTGGTCGCTCGGCAACTCGCCCTCTTGGCGAAAACCGTGGCCCAGCAGGGCATAGCTGATCGAGGCCGCCGCCAGAAACGGCACGGTCACCGCCAACACTATATGAGAAAACAAAATGGTGAGGTAAATCACTTTTACGACGCCTGGATGTGTAAAATCCACTCTGCCTACCAACCAGTGGTAGGTCAGATAACTCACCAAAAACAAACACGACACAAAGAACGCCGTCAGCATCACCCAGCCATGCGCCCGATAGGCCCGCCGCTTAATCAGAACGTAGCCAACCACCAGCAGCACCGTCGCCAAGGCATTCAGCCCCGCGTTGAGATGCACCAAAGGATGCGCGTCGAAAGCCAGCAGCAGATTCATGGTACTTAATTCGCCCCTGGCCTCGCGGCCTGGGCTATTTCATTGGTGGGTGCTTCTTCCGCCAAACAATCAAGCAGCAGCAAGCGCAGCTTTTGCGATTGGCTGATGCTCGTGGCGTCGAACATGCCGCGCACTTTGCCGGCGCGGTCAATCACGATCGCATAATCTTTATGCCCCCGCCATGTGACCTCGAGTTGCATGATCTCTTCGCCGACGCGCTTGATGTAATCGAACTCGCCCCGGCAAAATAGCCACCGCTCGGGATCGGCCTGATAACGGTCGGCATATTCGTTGAGCACTTCGAGCGTGTCGTTATCCGGATCGACCGTGATGCTCACCCAGGTGACATCTTTGAGTTCCGGCAGGTCGTGCAGTTGTTTGATGTTGGCATTCAGCCGGGGACATTGGCCGGGGCAACTCGCGAAGAAAAATGTCGTGACCCACACCTTGCCGCGCATGTCGGCCGAGCGGAAGGGTTGGCCACTGCGTTCGGTGAGTTCAAACTCTTCGAGCGGCGGGCCATCAAACGCGATGCCGCCCACCTCGCGGCTGGCCTCGAATTGCTGCACCTGATACCACTTCCACCCGCCATAACTCGCGACGAAGAGCACCATCAGCGACAGCCAATAGGGGAGCGTCGAGTTGTTCATAAGAGATCTCCTGTCGTCCGCGTAGCCGAGATTTTCCAGGCGAGCGCCACCGTCACCGCCGCAAACCCGAGCGAGACGGCCCAACAGATCGGCAAGCTCGGCAATGCTTTCACCATACTCAAATCGCCGAAGTGCAAATAGTGCCGCAAACCCGCAACCCCGTAGGTGAGCGGATTAAACCGCGAGAGAAACGTGATCCAGCTCGTGGGATCATCCGGGAAAAGCGACCCAGACAGCAGCCACATGGGGAACAAAAACACGCTCATGATCGCATGGAAACCTTGTGTCGATTCCATCCGCCAGGCCAAGAAAAACCCCAGCCCCGTGAGAGCCACGGCGATCACCGCCATCAAAACAATGGCCGCGACAACTTCGCCAATCGTCCCCGGCATGCCCAGCGTCACACAACCGAGAGCGAGAAACACGAGCGCCTGCAACATGGCAATCGCCGACCCACCCAAAATCTTGCCGAACACCATGGCCCAGCGCGGCGCGGGGGAAACCAGCACCGACTGCATGAATCCTTCACGGCGGTCTTCAATAATCGAAACCGTGGCAAAGATCGCCGTGAACAACAAAATCATCGCAATCGTGCCGGGAAAGAAAAAAGCGAAGCCCAGGTTGTTACTCCTCAGACCCGCGCTGAACAAAAGCCAAAATATGATCGGCTGCAAGAATGCACCGATGACGCGATTACGCTGACGAAAAAAACGCACAAGCTCCCGCTCAGCAAGCGTGAAAATCACTGGGATGACGGGAACCGCAATCGTTCGTTCACTTGCCATCGCTGTTCTCCTCTTGCCAAAACCGATGGCCGGTGCGATCAATAAACACGTCTTCGAGCGTGGGTTTCCCCAAAGTGATTGACTCAATCTCGCTGGGGAATGCATCGACCAACTTGGCAATCCACAGATGCCCTTCGGGTTGCTCAAGCCGCACGTGGTTTTCCACGACGCTCGCTTCAAGAGAAAACTTTTGCCGAATTGCTGCCACAAGTTCCGCGGGATGCTCCGTGCGAATCGTGATCGAATCACCGCCAACCGACGCTTGCAGCGCGGCAGGTGTATCAAGCGCCGCGAGCTTGCCTTCGTGCATGATCGCAATGCGGTCGGCGCGGTCGGCTTCTTCCAGCAAATGCGTGGTCAGCACAATCGTGACGCCGTCCGTCGCGCGAATCTGCTGCAAATACTTCCACAAATCACTGCGCGCTCCCGGATCGAGGCCCGTCGAGGGTTCATCCAGCAGCAACAATTGCGGACGATGCAATAATCCCTTGGCGAGCTCCACTCGTCGCCGCATGCCGCCCGAGAGTCTTTCGGTGAGATCCCCTGCCCTGTCGGCAATGCCGAGCGCGGCGAGCATTTCCTCGCAGCGGTTCCGCAAGGTCGCGCCGGCGAGCCCGTAAAGCTTCCCTTGATAGTGCAGGTTCTCGGCGACGGTAAGTTTCTTGTCGAGACTGGGTGCCTGAAACACCACGCCCAGCCGACTGCGAATCGCGGCGGCTTCACGACGAAGTTTGTAGCCGAGCATCGTGATCTCGCCCGCTTGCAGCGGGATCAACGTCGACAGCACGCGGAACAGCGTCGTCTTGCCACTACCGTTCGGCCCCAGAAATACGAATATCTCACCGCTCGCCACGCTCAGCGACAGGCCGTCAACCGCCGTCCGCGATCCATAACGATGCGAAACAGCGGAAACATCAATCGCGGAGTCGGCAGACATAGTTGGCGTTCAACTCAGCCCGCAGGCTTGGCCGGGCCAACAGGCGTTCCATCATCCATCATGCCCTCGGGAAGTTCAATTTCGTCCTCGACTTTATCCGAGGGGGCAGGACGTTCAGCAGCGAACCGCAGACGGTCATACGAAGCGTGTCGCATCCGCAAACCCACGTCGGGCACCAGCGCGAAAATCAATAAGGCCGACATGATGCTCGCTGGCACGGTGAGCACCCACTTCCAGTTGGCTTCCCACTTGAGATGCATGAAAAACATAATGACCAGCATCGCCTTGGTGCAGGAGACGGCCATCATAAACGCTCGACTGATCTCCGAGGGCACGCTATTCCGCCAGAACTCAAAGTACGTGAGAAACGATAACGTGGTTAAAGCACACAGGGCCAAAAAAACGGCGATGTAGAGGCCGGTGCCGCCGTGATGCTCGTGCTCGGCATGGTCGTGCTGGGTGTGTTGATCGTGATCGGACATATTTTCACTCGCTAAAAAAGCGTCGGTTGAATTAGAACAAATACAGCAGCGGGAACAGGAAAATCCACACCAAGTCAACAAAATGCCAATAGAGGCCTATGTTTTCAATCGTTCCCGCACTCGCCCGGTTGAGGGTCATCGTCAGAGCCAAGCCAAAGGCAATCAAACCGACGACGACGTGCAACGCATGAAAACCGGTCAGCAGAAAATAAGTGCTCGCCCACATGTTCCCGCCAGGAATCATGATCGGCAGTTTCAACCAGGGATATTGATCGTTCAGTCCCACCGCGTGACCATCGTGGTCCCCCGCTTCCGTGGCAGCCACCAGTCGGAACGGCGAATCACCCACCGCGGCATGTTCGGTCCCATGTTGATCCATCATGCTGGCCCGAGGGTAAATTACACCGGCCAACCGATTGATCAGAATCCGACCGTTGGGCGAATCGGGATTATCGCGCAAGGTGACTTCCGCCTCGTCAACTTGCCGGAGGATGCCGTCGATCACCGCTATGCGGTCTTTGTCGTCATCGGTCCGTTCTTTTTTGTTCTCCAACTCGGCCTTCATCGCCGTCAGCCGCATCCGCACGGCCTGGGCGTAGTACACATCAGGCTTCTCATAAATCTGGCTATGCGGCTTGGCCGGATAAATTCCGTGAGAAAACTTGGCGTTATATTCGTACATCTTGATGCCGAGAAACACGACGCCCAACAAAAACGTGAGCAGCATCCAACCCTTCGCGGCCGAGGCTTGATCGCGTTTTGCCGCTTCGAGCGCGAGCACCACGGTCACGCTGGAGCAAATCAGCACAAACGTGTTCGTCGCGCCCCAGATTTCCGCCAAATGCACGTCATGCGTCGAAGGCCAAGAAATCGCTCCGAACCGCAGCACAATGTACGTGCCGATGAGTCCGGCAAAAAACATGATTTCGGTCGACAGGAACAACCACATAAACGCCTTGCCATTGGGAATCGGCAGCGCGGGTTGGTAGTCAAATTGTGGGCCATGCCCGTGATCGTCGCTCATAATGATTTCACAATTTTAATTACAGTGTCACCACCAATAACATCGCCAGCCATGCTGGTAAAAACAAGATCGAAGCTCGCAGCAACAGCCGCGCGGAAAGCGTGTCGCGGAAAATGGCAAAACGGATGGCCAAGCCGACTTGAATCGCCCCGAGCGCAAACGTCCAAGTAAGATACAACAGCGGGCTGCCTCCCGTGGGCACGATCGCGGGGATCAAACTCACCGGCACCAACAACGCCGCACCCAGCACGGCTTGTGCCCCCGCACGCATCCCCGTGGGATCAACCACCGTGAGCATTTGCTGCCCCGCGGCAGCGTAATCACGTCGATAGAGCCAAGCAATCGCCATGAAGTGTGGGAACTGCCACAAGAACAACACCGCCACCAACGACCACGCCGTCAAATTCAGCGGCGCGCCCGTGGCGGTCCAACCCATCAGGATCGGTATCGCGCCGGCCACCGCGCCGACCGTCGTGTTGAACGGGCTGCGCGATTTGAGCGGCGTGTAAATCGGCACATACAAAATCCAACTCGCCAAGCCCAGTACGGCGGTCAGCGTATTCACTTGCCAAACCAATAATCCCGTGCCAACTGCCAAACAGACCACCGACAGCATCACGGCTTCGCCACTGGTGACGCGCCCCATCGGCAGCGGGCGATTGGCCGTGCGGGGCATCCGGGCATCGCTCACACGCTCCCACCATTGGTTGGCGATGCTCGCGCTCGCGGCCACCAAGCCCGTGCCAGCCAGAGCAAACAGCAACACGCGCATATCCAAAGCATGCGGCGCCGCCAGACACGCTGCCGCACTCGCCACGATCAATTCCAACAGCACGATCCGCGGCTTGGTGAGTTCCAAATAATCGGTCAGCCGTGCCGCAATAGCACTCGCCGGACGATCAACGGCAATGAAGGAGGGATTGCTCATACCGCCGCCTCCATCCGCACGTTGGCTGGAGCAGACAACTTCGGCAAACCAACACGCAGTTGCCGACCAGCACGCAAAGCAATGGCCAGCGAGGTCACCAAGATTAATGAACCTACGGCGACGTGGCTCGTCACGATCCCGGCTTGCTGCGCATTCTCGGCCGTGTTCACGAATTGCAAGTCACCCAGAATCGCCGTCGCCCAACGGGGCAAACCATATTTCACCATCCAAGTGGAAACACCGAGCAAAACTTGCAAGCCAATCAAACACGCCAACACCAAACTGCGACCGCGCTCCAGGGAAGCGCGAAACGCCTGCCACGAGAGCAACCCCACCTGCACCGTGATCGCCAAGGCGAGCAAAATATGAAAGTACACTGCCACATGAAACATCACCGTCGCGGCATCACCGGTGAGATGTGGACTGTGCCGCACGAAGGCACCCACCACGAGTTGTAGGTAAGCGAGGGGCGTGGTAAGAATCGCGAGACGCAAAAACTTCTTGCTACCTGGCGTGGCCGGAATAGGTGCCGCCACTTGCCACCACCGCGACGTGACCACCACCATGCCGACGCAGAGCGCAAAAAATGCGGGGCCGGTGCAACCGTGAATCATCGCCAAGGTACGCTCGTCAAACACCACGCGCATGCCACCCAGCACTCCTTGCAGAATCACGCCACCGAGAATCACCAAGCTATACCTGCGCACCCAACTGCGTGATTCCCATTTGTAACAGACGGCCACCAGCGCAATCGCCAGAAAACCGACCAACGCACCCAAGAGCCGATGACCATGCTCAACAAACTTGTCCCCCTCGGAATCAAGCCACGGGTAGAACAACATAAAGTGCCCATCGGAAGTGAGCCAATCCTTAAACGCCATCCCCGCACCAGTCGTTGTCACCAACCCGCCCACCCAAATCAAGGGAAACGTCGCGCACGCGAGCAGCCAAGCCCACCGATGGGGCCAGCGAGAATCGCTCAAGCTATGGGACTGTGCGTTCATAACAATCAATGTGCCGGTGGCGGTTGGTCCGAAGCACCCAGTTTCGGTGGCTGCGTTTGCGGGTAATAATCTTCTTCCACTTCGGGCGAACCATATTCATACGGCCCGCGATAAATGATCGGTTGGAAATCGAAATTGCCGTGGCCCGGCGGACTCGGGGCTTGCCATTCGAGTCCGTTCCCATGCCACGGATTGCGTCCAGCGCGCGGTCCGAAGAACATGCTGCCGAAGAAATTAATCATGAAGATAATCTGCCCGCCCACCATGATGAACGCGCACCAACTGATGAACTGGTTGAGCGGCAACAGGTTGCGGAATGTTTCGTAGTGGTAGGGATCAGCCAAGCGGCGCGGGAAACCCTGCATGCCCAAAATGTGCATCGGATAAAAGATGCAGTTCATCAGGATGAAGGTGATGGCAAAATGCACTTTGCCCCACGAGTCGTTCATCATGCGGCCAAACATCTTGGGGAACCAATAATAAATGCCGCCAAACACCGCCATCGCCGTGCCACAGAACAGCACGTAATGGAAGTGAGCCACGATGAAATACGTGTCATGGATGAAAATATCGACCGGCGTGGCAGCCATGAAAATGCCGCTCAAGCCGCCGATGATAAACATCGAGACGAACGAAATCGCGAACAGCATCGGGGTGGTGTATTGAATCTTCCCGCCCCATAGCGTGCCGAGCCAGTTGAAGGTTTTGATCGCACTGGGAAGCGCGATCATCATCGTCGACACCATGAAGGTCATGCCGAGCATCGGGTTCATGCCCGAGACGAACATGTGATGCCCCCACACGATAAAGCCCAATCCGGCGATTCCCGAAATCGAGTACACCATCGGCTTGTAGCCAAAGAGCGGCTTGCGGGCGAACGTGCTGATAATGTCTGACACCATGCCCATCGCCGGCAGAATCATGATGTACACGGCCGGGTGGCTGTAAAACCAGAACAAATGTTGCCACAAGAGCGGCTGTCCGCCGCCCGTGGCCATCGCGGAATTGTTGGCCGAGGCACCTTCCGCCAGAAAGAAGCCGGTCCCCAACATGCGGTCGCCCAATTGCATAAAGCCCGCCGCGGTGAGCACCGGCAGGGCGAACGCTTGCAGGATCGCGGTGATGAACATGGCCCAAATCGTCATCGGCAAACGAAACATCGTCATGCCGGGAGCCCGCATTTGGATTATGGTCGTCATGTAGTTGATCGAACCCATCATCGATGCGATGCCGACGAAGGTCACCCCCAGCAACCAGAGCGTTTGCCCGGTCATACTCCCGGGTGACGATTCTCGAATCACGGACAGCGGCGGATACGAGGTCCAGCCCCCTTGGGCGGCACCTCCTTCCACGAAAAAGCTCGCCCCGATAAAGAAGAACGCCGGCCACATGAACCAGTAGCTCAGCATGTTCAGCACAGGCACCGCCATGTCGTCGGCACCGATCATCAACGGAATCAAAAAGTTGCCAAAGGCACCCGCCAGGATCGGAATGATCACAAAGAAAATCATCACCGTGGCGTGCATGGTGACAAGCATCGTGTAGTTTTCGGGAGCGATCTGTCCCCCTTCACTCGCCGCCAGCAGGTTGCCCAGAATCGGCATCGGTCGCCAGGGGTAAGCCAATTGCCAACGAATCCCCAGCGCCAGCAAACCCCCAATGAGAAACCACAGCAGCGTGCTAAACAAAAACTGCAAGCCGATGATTTTGTGGTCGAGCGAAAAGACATAAGTCTTCAAGAAACTGCCGCTGTGGGCATGTTCGGCGTGACCAGCATGGGAATCAACAACAACGGTACTCATAACATTCTCGATTGATTGCTCAAACTCAAGGCAATACATTCTTAGCCACGAAAAACACAAAGAATCACAAAAATTTACACCCTAAACCTTATGCTGACTCTGTTTCACTTTTCGTGGTTTTTTGTGTTTTTTGTGGCCATTAATCTTCGTGGCAATTACTCTTCGCTCTCCGGGACCACAACTCGCATGGTGTTCTGTTCCTTGCTCATTTCCACAAGCTTCGCTTCATATTCTTCGCGCGGCAGGAAGTACACACGACCCTTCATTTTGTAATGGCCCCAGCCACACAGTTCGGCACACACAATGTCATAGCCGCCCGTTTTCTTGCCCTTGAACCACATCTGCTGCAACATGCCGGGCACCACGTCCTGCTTCATGCGCAAGTTCGGCAGGAAGAAGCTGTGTAGCACGTCGGCACTGGTGATGTTAAGCAGAATTTCTTCATTCACCGGCAGGTAAAACTTGCCATCGGTCCGCACAATGTCGTCTTCGGTGTACAGTTCCTTATCCGGACCAGGATAGCGAAAATCCCAATTAAACTGCCGACCGGTCACCTCCGCCGTGATGGGGATCTTCGGTACGTCCATTTTCGCGGCCGCCCACGCTTCCATCTGGTAGATGGCAATGAAGAGCAGCGTCACCGCCGGCAAGATCGTCCACACCAACTCCAAGGCATGGCTGCCGTGGGAGAACTTCACCGGCTCTTGGTTGGTCTTGGCGTCGTACTTCCAGGAAAACCAAAACAGCGCCATCTCGGTCACGATGAATACCGCGCCGGTCAGATAGAGAATGAACATGAACAAACTGTCGATCGTGCGGCCATGTTCCGAAACATCACGCGGCAACCAAATATTGAAATACGGCGCAGCCACGAACGTCGCCACCCCACCCAAGGGCACCAGTAAAAACAGAAAGCTCCAAAACCGTTTCACGATCGCTCTCCACAAATGGGAAAGTAAAGTCTTGTCACCACGGAGGCACGGAGAGCACTGAGGAAAAATTTACCACGAATCGAACGAATAACACGAATAAAATGAATTCGTAAGATTCGTGAAATTCGTGGTTTCTCTTCTCTGTGTTCTCCGTGTCTCCGTGGTGAATAAAATTCTCAATTCACGAGTTCTGCGTTGGTTGGCAAGGCATACAACGGACGACTCGGCATTTCATACGGCAAGGACAACACATAGTCGACGATGTTCCACATTTCCGCTTCGGTCAGCGTGCCTTGCGCACCAGCACTCGCCGGTCCACTGCCTGGCATGGGCGAACCCGCGATGCCCGCAAAAATCCGCCAGAACACGTCGATCCGGCGATTGCCACCGCGATAAATCCCTTGCCGCACATTCCGCGGTATCGCATTCCGAACCGGATACAGCGAAGCAGCAACCTCGGCCCGCTCGGCGGCAAATTCTTCCTCGGAACCCTTGGCCACCGAATCGATAAACGCCTTGTGCGCTTTGTTCCAAATATCAAAGTCGTCCTGCTGGCCGTCGCCCAAGGCCGTGGGGCCGTGGCACTTCACACAGTTGGCCCGCACTCCGTAGAACAACTCGCGTCCCTTGGCCACCGATGCGGCGACTTCCTCCACGGACCGTTCCTCACCAGGAATTTCCTCTTCGATGGGCACGATGATCTGCTCATTCGCCGTGTTCCAGCCGTCCATCACCTCGGCCAGCAAGTCCATGATGGCCGTCCGTTGTTCGGCATCCTTCGCCGGATCGAGTGCGATCAAGCGTGTTTCCGGCTCACCGTCCTCTTTCAACACCGGCTCGCCCTTGTCATCCAGCACATCTTCTTCGCCCAAATCGTTGAAGGCGAAATTGGTGAGCGCCGTCTCCATCTGCCCGCGAATGCTCAGATACTTCACATATTCGATCAGCGCTTCGATCTCGGCCTCGGGCAACAACGAGAACGACGGCATCGCCGTCCCCGGGATGCCGTTCACCATGACGCGATGCAGGTCTTCTTGGGTGGGCCGCGCGGAAGTGTAGGTCGACTTGAACTTGAACACCCCCTGGCGATAGTCGCGGGGATAAGGATTCAAGAACAACGCCGTCGGACCCCGGCCATCACCGCTGATGCCGTGGCAATGCACGCAATGCTGGCGATACAGTCCGTAGCTGGAACCCTTTTGGTCGGACCAAGCAGCACCCGCGGCCATTTTGAGCTTACGCGCGTCGAGACCCGTTTCGGGCAACACGAATGGATTGTCGGGCGTGCCAAACATCGCTTCGAGCACGTCGGCAATTTGTTGTTGATACTCGGGGGGCGTCGGCGTGTCATCGGAGAGCATCTGCACCATGTTCAAACGGAACTGCGGCGCGGAAGGCGTATCGCAGCCCACCAACACGGCGGCTGTCGCCAAGCATCCCACCAAATTCAAAATACGCGAACTGCGGATCATCTCGCAACCACCAAGCTATCCAGTTACCTAGTTACAAATTCAATTTTTGAAACCACGAATCTTACGAATCACACGAATCTCATTTCAATCTTTACAAATAAAAATTCTTCTCTTATTCGTTTGATTCGTGGTAAATCTTAACTCATCCACCAAGCGCCGCCGCGGGCACAGTGAGATTCACTTCCTTCACTTCATCTTCGGCAAGCTTCACCTTGAAGCGGCCCTTCTTCGACCACTTTAGTTCTTTCGCCTCGGGAGTCGTCAGCACCAGCAACTTGCCGGGAACCGCGCTCTCATGCCAGACTTGAAATTCCAAGTCTTCGCCCGCGGGCAAGTTCGGAATCTCAAAGCTCCCATCCGCCGCCGTCACGGCCACATAACCATTCGCCCGCGGCAAGAAGTAAGCGAGCATCCACGGATGAATGCTGCACCGCACGCCCACCGGCACGGCTTCTTCCTTCTGCGGCTTGAAATTGATCGCCGCATCGACGGGAATCGTTTGATTGAAGCTATTCTTGCCTTCAATGTTGGTGTTGTGCCCCACGGGATCGCTGTTCTTAATCACCATCGTTTGGCCAAGTCGCAGCGGAAACACATGCGTGAGAAACACACACACTTTTTGATCAAAAACAGCCTCGCCTTCGCTCGCCTGAGCCGACTCATGCACCCGTGAAGCGCTACGCACAAACACCGCGACGTTGGCGATGCCCCGCGTAGCGGGGTCCACCAGCAACGTCTGTTGCAGCGGAGCCTTGCCGTCAATCGTGCAAGCCGCCATGTCTTTGTTGACGTTGTACGGCTCCATTTCACGCGGCTCGACATCGGGATCAAACAGGAACTTGCCCTTGAGCGTGCCCCAACCCGTGCCCGTGGCAACCGCCGCAGTCGCTTCGCCCCCAGCGCCACCAGCGGTCAACGCCTCGCGAATTTTTTCACTGGCATCCACCGTCGCCACGGGCCCCAGATCATTACGCCTGCCGCAACCAACGAGCACCAGCGAACCCAGCACAAGCAGCAAGCTGCCGTAGAGTTGCGATCTCGTTCGTGGATGTGTGAATAAGTGAATCATCATTGCTAATTTCCCCCTCCCTGGTACTCCGGGAGGGGCTAGGGGAGAGTCTTACAACGTAGTGGAACAAACTCCTACTTACCCAGCGCCGCCAGAGGAACTTTGATCTCGCCAAGATCAAGCGTCTCACCCGCGGCAATCTTCAACTTCGCCCGACCACGGCGATCCGTCTTGCCCGCCTTGAGTGCCAAATTTTTCATGTTGCCTTTGCCTTCGTGCCAAAACACAAACTCATGCTGACCGACGGAGATGTTCTTGATTTCAAACTCCCCCTTGTCGTTGGAAATCGCCACATAAGGATCATCTCGCACCACAACATAACCCTTCATCCACGGATGAATGTTGCAGGCCACCGCTGCGGGTACCGGCTCGGGTTTGGTGAGTGTCATGCTCACGGGGCTCCCGGTCGTAATCATTTGATTAAACGTCGGATTCAGCACGAAAGCGGCGTTGGTATTGTGGCCCACCGGATCGCTGTTACCTACTTGCAAGGGCTGCCCCGTGCGAACAGCCAATACATGCGGCTCGAAACGACAACCCTTGTTGTCAAGCAGAGCGGGCTCTTTGGCAGCGGCTTCAAAATCAGGGTGAACCGCGAGCGGCTTGCGAGTGTAGATAAACACCACCGCGTTCGCCAAGGCATTCCCCTCGCCAACCACGACCGTTTGGTCCACCAAATTGTGTTTGCCGCAGGTCTCGGGGTCTTTGTTGACATTGATCGCCGCCGGATCACCGACCGAGCCATCCACAACAAATTTGCCCTTGAGCGCACCCCAATCGGCAGCGGAAACTTGTCCCGCTAAGCCCATCAGCAACGCACAAGCCAAAACACATCGAGTATTCATCATCATTTCCTATCTTGCTCGCCCTAATTTCCCGATGCGTCCGCCGGAGCTTCATCACCGGCAGCGGGAGTTTGGGCAGGAGCGCTAGCCGCCGCGGCCGCTTGCACAAGCGGCGCAACCTGGGTTTGCCGTTTGGCGTAAGTATCAAAGTTCATCAACAGATCCACCACTCCACTTAACTGTTCCAGACTCGTGCCACTAAACAGCTTTTGTGCCACCCCACCCAAGTTTTCGGCCTCCGGATTATACGGAATGTTCACCGGCATGCCCGTGTAAGGCAGAATTCGCTTGGGATTGGCCACCCAATCACGCACGTAATCCGGCTTGAGGCGGGGATGCACGCCGGCCAAGTTCGGCCCAAACGTCGTGGGATCACCCTGCGGTTGGAAGTCTTCGACCGCATGGCACTTCACGCAGTAGTTGCCGTCAACCACAATGTTCATCGCCTCGGTAAGATGGTCGGGATGCGTGGCTTCCATCGAGGCCAAATAACTTTGCCGTTGTTGGCGGTTGTATTCGTACGGGAACGGTGTGTCGGACGAAGCGGCGAAGTAATCCACCAACTTGGCGGCATCGTCGCTCGACATGTGGAAATTCGGCATCCGCATCACCGCCGCTGGACGCAGCGCGATCGGGTCCATTAGGAAAGCATGCAACCAACCGGTCTGCACCTTTTCACCTTCCTTCATGAGTGGTGGCGGCAACCAACCCCAGGCTTCGGCACCCTTGACCTGCGGGTTCGCCTTCTTGGCGTTGGCAATCACCTTCGGGAACAGGTAACGAGCGAGATCGCCACCCCAAGCGGGAAAGGCCCTCCCCTCATTGGGTCCGTAGTCCGTGCGGCTCCCCGGCACCATGGGATCTTGAATGCCCATGAACCACGACTCACCTTGAATCAGCGTGTCATCCCACAATGTGAATCGATAGTAGGGGTCCGACTCCAAGTCGTCCGGCTCAAGCGGCAAGCCATCGATGTCAACCTTCAATGGTTCGCCGGTCTCTTCACTCATCACCGGCTGACCAATAAGCCGCGTACGTAGCCGACCGCGCATATCGGGCGCGAGCGACTCGGCAATCTCCGTATCAGAGAAATGCTTTTCGAGGAACGGAAAATCAACCACATCCACGGGCGAATCAAAATCACCATCATGGAACGCGACATCCCAGGTTTCCATCCGCAGCGTGTGGCAACCAGCACAGTTGAAGGTTTCGAGCACCGCGCGACCTTCCACCACAGCCTTCTGCCGCGCGTCAGGATGATACACAAACTTGTCCGCGGGAGGCTCGCTCACCAACCCCAGCACAAACGTAATCACTTCCTCGCGCTGCGTTTCATTGAACGGGAACTTCGGCATGCGGAGCCGTTCGTTGAAAGTCTTGTTCTTCGTGGTCTTGTAGTCGTAACTCCGTGGGAACCGCAGCTTCTGCCAGATAAAGCCGTCGCGAGCATGGCTCACCAGCGATTGCAAATAGTAGCTAATGCCATCGTTCACAAAGTCGGCTGGATCGAGATGTCCATGCCCACCAGCGTGCTCTGCATCTTCAATAGACGCTGCGTCCTCGGAATGGCCTGCATCCTCGGCATGCGTTTCCCCTTCTGCATGGCCTGCGGCTTCGCCTTGTTCCGGACTATTGTCCGGATCCAGATGCTTGGGATTGCCCGGCCCCGACAGGAACGAATGGATATTCTCGAACGCGAGCTTCGAACTTTCCTTGCGGCCCCAATCAGCCAGTCCCGTGCCAATCGGCTTAGCATCTTCATAGCCGGGGATGTCGTGGCAGCCAAAGCAGCCGTACTTGCTGATCGTGCGTCGTGCGACGAAGTTCTGTAGTTGCTCGGTACGATTGCCAAAGTTCTTCTTAAGCAACAATCGCTCGTCGGCCTTGAGCTTCGGCTCCAAGGAATCGGGAATGCCCGACATCACAAATTCCTTCGCTCGGGCTGCGGGAATCGCATCGCTGGTGAGCCATTCCACCGCGAGATCAGCCAACGCTTCCAGCTCAGCACCCTCCCATCCACGCGCCGGTACGCCTGTCGGCTGCCAATCCACTTTCTCACCCAGCAAGAACGCCGCGATGTCCGCTGCCGGATCGGTCACCTTACCGGTCAGCTTATTGTTCGCATCCTTTTCCACAATCGGATCAAGATACAACTCCGGCATCTTGGTCCGCACATGATACCGATGGGGCTGCTTGACCCAACTGTATAGCCACAGCGCACCCTTTTGCGTATTGAACTTCGCACTCACTCGCGACAAGTCCGGCCCTTGATTGGCGACAGGTCCAGGGAACTTCTCGTGCGTGTGGCAAGCCAAGCAGCCACGCGATTCAAACAGCCACTGGCCACGCTCGGCCGAGGCGGCTTCGGTCACACCCTCGGGCGGCTTGAGATATTCAAAGTCCGAACTGTTGTACAGCAGGAACTCGGTGAGCGAACGAATTTCCACCGCTTCATATTTCTTGCTCTCGGCCAGCTCGTCCGGATCGGATTGCAAATGTTCCCACAAGCCAAAGAACTGAGGCATCTTGGTCGAGGGGCGGAAATCAGCCGGCAGCTTGACCCAACTATACAGCCAATCGTATTCCACCTTCGACTTCAAGAACCGCAAGCTCGGCCCCACCTTGCGATAGGTGCCTGGGACTTCCACGTCTTTCAGACCATCGGCCAACTTGTGAGTCTGTTCAGTCAGTCGAGACTCAGCGCGCGTTTCCGACGACGAAGCGAGCTTCGCATCGGCCTTGAGCGAAGTGAACAACTGCTCGCGAATGCTCTTGTTATCTGGCGAAGCAATCAGCTCCTTGGCCCACTCGCGCTCCTGGTCGTTGAGGCTCGTATCACGCAAGGCTTGCGCGGCGACTTCGTTGTAATTCGGCTCCAACCGCACATCCGGGCCAATACGCCGCGTGGGGCCATCCCAGCCGTTGACTTCATGGCAGCCGAAGCAACCATAATCCTCGAAATGTGTCCAACCCTGCACCAACTTCGCCGCGGGAGGATCGGGGAACCGCTCGCTCGGCTCCAACGAGCCCTTGTCGTAATGGCACTTCAAGCAATTGCTCTCAGCGAATCGAGCCGCCTTCATCGGGAAAATCCAGTGATGATTGTCAAACCAACCGAAATCCCGCATCCACTCGGCCTGTTGATCGGCGTCGTTGGGCGTGTGCGAAGTCCAGGGGAACGACGTGCCGCTCCCTTGGCCGTCATGGCAAACCGTGCAGCCAAAAACCTGCTCCGGATGCGGACTCGAATCGGTCAGGAACAAATCAAGCCGAGGATGCGAGGTGTAAGGATGATCCAAACCGCGCTTCACGTTCAGTACAACCGGCGTACCCCACCGGGCGAGCGTTAGCAGATAATTTTCGACCGTCTCCTTGTCGTACATGGCGATGCCATCGACGGCTTCGATCACGTCGCCCGACTCCAAGCCCGCCGCCGCGGCCGCCGTGCCCGGCAACACGTAATGCACGAGGGCCTGCTTGTCGTAGCCCACTAAACTGTCGTTCGAGAGCACCAATCCATACAGATCGCGCACCGCTTCCTCGGCCGGCTTATCGCTGGCTTCCGGCGCGGCGTCGGGCGTTGCCAAATTGAGCGTCAAGTTGCGCTCGGCCTCGGGAAGACTGGGGAACGCTGGTTCTGTCGCCGTTCCGGGGGCCGTGCTGGAAATATCTTGGTGGCAGGTCTTGCAACGATCAAACCGCGCGGCTTGCGAGAAGTTGAAATTGATCGTCAAATCCGGGAGCCAAATCTGATTGATTTGCACGTTGCCCGAATACAGCGCGTTCAGAATCGGCCAGCGCGTGATCCATTCGCCCAAGCGGCTCACTCCACTCGGTTGCACGCTGCCCGCTTGATCGGCCAGCCGCTTCAATTCGGTCTCCATCACGCCGCGATCTTTGGTCAAAGTCGCCGGCGTGGCATCGAGGTCCATGCGAATCGCGTCGAGGTTGGTCCGATAATTGTTCGCGGCGGCTAACTGTTCTGTCATTTCCGCGATGGTCTGCGAATAATCATCGATCTTCTTTTGAATCTTCGCCTTCTCCTTCTCGCTCGCGCCGCCACCAACCATCAAGCCAAGCTGGCTGACGGCAGCCGTCCGATCGGCGGCCACGAACTTGCGCTTCCCGGCAAGCAGCTTTTCGCGGCGCCGCGCTTCGGCGATGTAGGTGTCGACGACCTCGAACAATTGATCGCGGTCATCGGCCACATCTTCTTCCGCGTCGATCAATTCCTGAGCGAGCGTTGCATCACCAGCTTCGCCCGTTGCTTCTTCTTTCTCACGAATCTCCGCCGCGACCGTGGCCGCTTGGTTCACGTCCTGTTCAGCTTCATCCAACGCCGAAAAATTACTTTTTGGTTGCTCAAGCCGCTCATTCTCCGCATCCACCAACTGCTTGAATTCTTTGATCTTCGCGGGATCGACCGGCTCGCTCCGAGCCCGACGCAGATCGGCGTCGTAGGTTTCCATCTTGCCCGAGAATTGGTCGGCCAGCGAATCGTGCCGCGCCTGAATCACCCAAGCCGCCTTGTTGCGGTTGGTGAGTTGCACGTCCTTCCATTCGCGATTGTGATCCTTGGCCAGCAACCACAGCGTGGCAATCGTCATCACCAGTGCCGAAGCACCGAAGACGATGTGCATCACCTTTTGATCGCGCCAGGTTTGTTCGCTTGCAGGCATGGATAGTTATAGGTCGTTAGGCGCTGGGCGCTAGTTAATTTGTGTCGTTATGCTAGCGCCTAGCTACTCGCGCCTAGCGTCTGCATTAAAAATTGAAAAAATACTCGGGAATCGAAATCAGGTATTTCAAGTTGAATACCCAACGCAACACCATCTTGATGGGGAGCGAGGCCATGAACAGCAACAAGTTCGCCATCACCATAAAACGAATGAAACCCATTCGTTGATAAAAACTCCGGAAGATCGTCAGCCCCATGATCGGCGGCAACGCGATGAAGTAACCCAGCACCAGCAGCGTCCCTGGCAACTCACGACCAAACAGCAGGCTGAAGAATCCAAGAAAGGGGTTGAGGAAATCAGTCAGCCATTTGGGGTGCTGCGCCCACGACGGAAAATCAGCGAATGTAATCGGACCTGGCAAACTTGTGCCCAGCAACCCCTGCCAAACGTACTCTGACAGGTTCACGTTGTTCAAAGCTTCGACCTTGTGCGCATCCCAGTGTTCGTAGGGGCCGAAGAAGTTCCAGTTCGGGCCGCGGAGCAACGTCCCCAGCACGATCAACGTGATCCACATTTCCAAAAAACCGAATTGGAACACGATATAGCTGAAAGGACGCTCTTTGATCGTGTAGTAGCCGTTGCCCTTCTTGTTGAAGTCGATGTAAGGAATCGCCATCAAGCCGGCCACGATCATGCTCGGCAGCACCACCCCCGCCATCCAGGGATCGTAGTAGACCAGCATCTCTTGCAAACCCAAGAAGTACCACGGCGCTTTCAACGGATTCGGCGTTTTCACGCTGCTGGCCGCTTCTTCGAGCGGGGCCGGCAAGGCAATCGCCCAGAAAATCAAAAACGCGGTGAGCGCGATCATGCAGATCAGCTCGGTGTACACCAAGTCCGGCCACACGAGAATCTTCTCGTCGTCGAGCTTTTCGAGCGGCGGTTCGCCCAACTCCATTCGCCGGTCGTTCTCCACCGCGCGATAGGTTGCGAGCCAAGTGAAAAACGCCAACAGAAACACGAGCATCACAATCGGCACATTGTCCGGCTTCGCGACGATGTCGTAAAAGTCGGGGTCGGTCATCGACAAACCGAGGAACAACCACATCAAATTCCAAATCGCCCAAGCAATCGGCGGCTTCACGAAGAACGCCCGGAAGATGAACAGCACCACCAATATGAGCGTGGTGCCCACGCTATAAATCACGGGCCCGGTGCTCTGATTGATCGCCTCGCGCACGCTTTCTGGGAGCGAAACGATGGCCGTGTTGCCACTCCCCGCGATCCCCGCCAGGACAGAGAACACCAAGGCGACCAACAACCAAACAAACGCATTCGTGAGTGCGAAGCTTTTACCCACAAACGGCAGCGGCAACGAATACCAAGTCCTGACCTGATCGGACCGCCACAGGTAGAGCGCAGCAAGTCCATTCATCATCGCCAGCGCGATGTAATAGGGCCCCAAAAATGAGGACACCATATCCTGAAATTGAACTTCCGACAGTCCGTGCATGATTTGTTAGTAGTCAGTTGTTGGCGGTCAGTGGTCAGTGGTTTTTGCTACTGACGACGGACCACGGACAAAGAACATTTTTTATAACGGTCCGCTGATGCCGCCGTCTTTTCTTACCCGCCAGAAGTGAATCGCCAGTAACAGCGCCACTCCAAGCGGAATCGCAATACAGTGCAAAATATAAAATCGATTGAGCGTTTCTTCACCCACCTCGCGCGCACCCAACAGCGCAAACCGCGCGTCCGAAGCGTTCGTAATCATGTCCACGCCGCCGAGCGTCAATAATTGTTGACCCGGACCTTCATGTCCCAAAAACGGCGTCGCCCGCGCCATGTTCGAGCCCACCGTGATCGCCCACACGGCCAACTGATCCCAAGGGAGCAAATAGCCCGTAAACGACAGCAGCAAAGTCAGCAACAACAGAAACACGCCGACCACCCAGTTAAATTCGCGGGGTGGTTTGTAACTTCCGGTGAGAAACACACGGTACATGTGCAGCCAGACCGTAATCACCATCGCATGAGCGCCCCAGCGATGAATCTCGCGCAATATGCCGAGCGAATGCACGTCGCGCAACATCTGGATATCGGTGTAAGCCCACTCGACCGTCGGCCGATAGTAGAACATCAGCAGCACGCCGGTGACGGTTTCCACCAAAAACAGAAAGAACGTCACCCCACCCATGCACCAGGTGTACGACAGCGCGATCCCCTGCTTCTTGATCGACACCGGATGCAAGTGCAGGAAGAAGTTGGTCAACATCACCACAATACGATTTCGGCGATCAACCGGCATCGGGTGACGAAAGATACTTTTCCAGATCTGAGATTCGCGTATGGTATCGCCGAGAGTAGGCATGTTGGGGGTGGTTAGTGGCTGGTGGTTCGTAGTTTGTTATGGATAGTCCGGTTAGTCCCTATGTCCTTAAGTCCCTATGTCCTGCTCATCACACGGGAATAAAGCTCGTCGCATCTTCCCACTGCCCCATTTCTTCCTGGAACGTGCGGCTCTTATCGATTTCAATCTGGCCATCGTCGGCGATTCGAATGGCGTAACGCTCCAAAGGCCGCGGGGCGGGGCCTTCAAAGTTGATGCCGTCCTTGTAAAAACCGCTACCGTGGCAAGGACATTTGAATTTTTGTTCCGCTTCGAGCCAGTTGGGCGTGCAACCCAAATGCGTGCAGACGGACTTCAAGGCATAAATCTGCTGCACCCCGTTGATTTCCGCATTCGCCACCCACACACCAAACTGCGGAATAAACTTGGTCTGCACGACTCCCGGCGGAAACGCATCGGGGAAGCCCACCTTGAATTTGCTCGGCGGTTCGCGACGGACGTTGGGGAACAGGAATTTCAGCGACGCCATCGTCCACAGAAAGGTCACCAAACCCACCGACCAGAAACCAATGTTCAAGAAGGCCCGCCGCGATTCGTCGGCGACGGCCTTCGGCTTTTCCACGGCTACCGGCTTGGGGAGTGCATAAGCCGGCTTCTCCGGCATCGGCGGCACAAAAACCTTGGGCTTTTCCTTGGCCACCGGATCCGCTTTTTCCTTGGCGGCCGCCTCGGCCTTCGACATCGGACCCGCTTTGCCCGTCTTGCGAGCCGCAGTCATGATGCTGGCGTTATCGCGTTCAGTGGGAGCAGCCGCCTCAACCTTCGCAGCAGCAGCCGGTTTTGCAGCAGGCTTCGGAGGAGCCGCCTTCTTTTCCGCAGGAGCCGCCGGTGCCGCACCAGCCCCACCTCCACGAGCAGCCGCCAACATCTCCGCCACGCTCATGCGCCCCCCGCCGCTTGCCGGCTTAGCGGCAACAGGCTTTGCCGCAGGAGCAGCCGTTTCAGCAGGCGCAGCCGCCTCATCCGCGGCGGGCACGGTTTCCGCAGGAGCGCTGCCAGCATCACCGTCGGCCTTGCGGGCCGCGGCAAGCATGTCGGCAACCGACATTTTTTTCTTGTCAGCCATTCTCACTTCATCCGAAGGAATTCCTCAGCTCTTATGTCAGCGGCCAAGAGCAGAAATCCTTGTCATCAAAGGACTTAGGACGGACGGACATTGTCTTGCCAACATTGTGACAAATTTCACAATGTCTCTTTTGTAAAGCTAAGGTCCGCAGGCCAAATTGTCAACCGGCATTTCTACCAGAAGCTAAACGTCTCACCTAGTAGCCAAGCCCCGAAACGCAATCAATCCAACCCCTAGCCGGATCGGGGCACCGCTGCGCAGCAGTGGTCTACGATCCGAGTGCCCAGGAGGTTATCTCCGTCGGCCTATGCGATTTGTGGTATGGCCGGAGTACGTAATTACGGACAACAGGACAATTTCTGCCGCAAGCACGAAACGATTAAAATGAGCCTACCCCAGACAAGTGCTTTGGCTGATAAGCAATGGACGATTCTGGAGCTTTTGGAGCGAGTAGCGTCGATGAGACTACTAAAGCTGGCAATTGGCTGTCTTGGATTCGTACTCATGGTGGCCATCGCATTTCTGGCGATCAATGAGGTTCAACTCAACCCGAGAATTGCGCCCGCTAAACTCTCTGAATACGTGCAAGAATTTATCATAGCAACCCTTCTTTTTGGCGGCTCGTTTCTCATTCCCACGGGCAACAAACCTCAGGGATGAACAAAAGTTAGCAACAGAAATGCCTACAGCATCCCTCGCTCAAGCGGACAGAATGGGGCCACTCAACAGGAAAATGTACCTCCATCTGGGCCGCCTTTGCCAAGTTGCTGCGGTTCACGAGCAATAACCGGCCAAATCCAGCCGATTACCCCGGCGTCCCCTTTGCGGTAAAATCTCGCTGACAGAAAAAGGAAGATACGAAGATCACAACGACAGGGCGAACGATGAACATTTTGGTCGTGGGTGGCGGTGGACGGGAACATGCTTTGGCCTGGAAGATCGCCCAAAGTCCGCGCGTCTCCAAGGTCTTCGTGGCCCCCGGCAATGCGGGCACGGCCAGCGAAACCAACTTGCCCATCGAGAATGTCAACATCCCCGACACCGACATCGCGGCCCTCGTGAAGTTCGCCAAGCAAAACTCCATCGACCTCGCCGTGATTGGCCCCGAAGCGCCGCTCGCCGCCGGCATCACCGACATCTTCGTCGCGGCTGGCATCCGCACCTTCGGCCCAAGCAAGCAAGCCGCCGAACTCGAAGCGAGCAAAGTCTTCTGCAAGAACTTGCTCCGCAACGCCGATGTGCCAACCGCCGACTTCCGTACGTTCCGCGATGCCGAGAGCGCGCGGTCTTATCTTGCCGACCGCGAAGAATTTTCGATGGTGGTGAAAGCCGATGGCCTGGCCGCTGGCAAAGGGGTGATCGTTTGTGCCAATCGTGAAGAAGCGCTCGAAGCCGTGGAACGCCTTACCGGCACGGATGAATTTGGCTCGGCCGGGAGTCAACTCGTGATCGAAGAACGGCTTGTCGGACAAGAAGCCAGCGTGCTGGCCATCACCGATGGCCATACGATTGTCACGATGCCAGCCGCGCAAGATCACAAGCCCGCGCATGAAGGAGACAAAGGCCCCAACACCGGCGGCATGGGTGCCTATAGCCCCACGCCCCTGGTCACCGACGAGTTAATGCGCAGCATCGAAGAAAAAGTCCTTGTCCCCACGGTGCATCAACTCAAGCGGATACGTCGCCCTTTCAAAGGGGTGCTCTACGCGGGCTTGATGATTACCAAGCAAGGCCTCAAGGTGCTCGAATACAATGTCCGCTTTGGCGATCCCGAGTGCCAGCCGCTCATGATGCGGCTCGAAAGCGATTTGGTCGACGTGCTCGAAGCGACCGCCGACGGTCGCCTGGCCGAGGCGGCCCCCATGAAGTGGGATCCCCGCCCCGCTGTCTGCGTGGTGATGGCGAGCGAGGGCTATCCGGGTCAGTACACCAAGGGCCACGTCATTCGCGGGCTCGCCGAAGCCGCCGAGGTTCCCGACGCCAAAGTCTTCCATGCCGGCACAAAAATCCTCGACGGACAAGTGGTCACCAACGGTGGCCGCGTGCTGGGCGTCACGGCCAGCGGCAACAGCATCGCCGCCGCCAAACTGCAAGCCTACACCGCCGTGAAGTGCATCCGCTGGGACGGCGCCTGGTGCCGTAAAGACATATCCGACAAAGCATTAGGTTAAGCCCGGCGGCGGCGCTCCCCGGGTCCAAAACTGCCCTGAACACAACCGGCATCAACTGCGTATAATTGGGGTGTCAGAAATACCCGAGGCGTTATGTTCTTCGCGAATTCCTATCTCCGATCACTCTTGCTGTCCCTCGTCTCCGTGGGATTGATTGTCCCAGCTTGGGCAACCCAACCGTGCCAGTGCAGCGCCAAGGTCGGATGTTGCTCGCAGCAGTCTGCTACTGGCGGTTCCTGCTGCAATCAAAAGCCCTGTTGCGCTGCGAAATCAACTCACCCTCAAAAGGGCCAAACCTGCGGGGGAGGTTGTAGCGTTGGTTGCCCCTGCTGCACCGAAGCCGCCGCGCCAACGACTCCCGCGCCACAGCCATCGGAAACGAACCATCAAGATCACACAGCCATCGCGCATGTCGTCTTGCCTTCGATTGTTGCTTTGCCAGATGCGACAAACTACTTGGCCTTGGAACACAACAGCCCGCCGGGCCATCCTGCCTTGCGACTCCACGCGCTCTACCGTGTGTGGCTGAATTAATAGACGGACGAACTCTTTGTGTGTTTGTTCTTTCTATTTTTTTCATTTCAGAGCGAGCCAATATTTTTTGATTCCATGGCTCGCAGGAGATTTTCAAATGTCTATCACTTTCAAATTGTTGGCGTCCACCTTATTGGCTGGCGCTTCGGTCTTAGGTTTCAATACCGTCTCCGCCGACTCGGCCGCCAAGAGCTGCTGCTGTGGCGACAGTTGCACGTGCGAATCGTGCGATTGCGACGGCGAGACGTGCAACTGTGAAGATTGCACTTGCGAAAACTGCACGTGCAATCGCGACTGATATTTAGCCGCGGTGCTCGCACCGCGCTTAAATAAACCCAGCGCCGCGGTGCTTGCACCGCGCTAAAACAAACAGAAGCCCTCGGCCACGCTTGTGGTCGAGGGTTTTTTGCTTGATAGTAATAGAGCCGGTTTCATAAATACAAGACAGAACCGGACGCTAGCGCGTGGCGGCTGATTTCATCGGCCGCAGGGCGCTAGCCCTCGGTTTTTGAAACTGACTCTACACATATGTCGCCGCTTCGTTA
This sequence comes from Bythopirellula sp., assembly GCA_034439695.1. GTDB lineage: Bacteria > Planctomycetota > Planctomycetia > Pirellulales > Lacipirellulaceae > Bythopirellula. The sequence continues at coordinate 68,604 of JAWXAV010000028.1, forward strand.
CATCACCGCGAGTCTTTGGCAATACGTGCGCGTGCATTTAGCCGTCGCGGCGGGAGTCGCGGTGGCGACGGCGGTCATCAGCGGCGCGCTGTTGGTGGGCGATTCGGTGCGTGGCAGTTTGCGGAACCTGGTGCTGGAGCGACTCGCCGGCATCGACATGGTGCTAGTGGCCGAGCAACCGTTTCGCGCCGAATTGGCGAGTGAGATTTCCCATGCTGATTCAGGCACCAAGTTGCAACAGATTGCACCGTTGTTGTTGGTTCCGGGCAGTATGTCAGCGACCAATGACAAACAGACTCAACATGCCACACAGCTTTCAATTCTGGGTGTGACCGACGACTTTTGGAAGCTCGGCAGCGATAATGCCGCAGAACCGCTCACCGGCGACAACGCGATTATTACGCAGGCCATTGCCGACGAATTACATGCGGAAGTCGGCGACGAAGTCTTGTTGCGCGTCGCCGTGCCGAGCAACATCCCGGCGGACAGCACGCTCGGCGAAAAAGCCGACGCAACAACCGTCCGCCGGTTAACGATTGCGGCGATTCTTAACAAGGGAATTGCTCGATTCAGTTTGCAGCCGACGCAACTCGAACCACGCAATGTGTTCGTGCCGCTCGCAACATTGCAACGCCTGCTGGACATTCCCGGCAAGGCGAATGTGATCGCGGTCAGTGCAAAAAAACCTTCACCTAGCCCCTCCCAAGAGTACTGGGGAGAGAAATTAAGACCTAAGCTCGATGATTTTGGTTTGCGGGTAAAGGAAGTCAGCATCGGTGAACCGCCTGTGAGTCGGTTCGTGCAAATCTCCGCCGAGCGATTGGTGCTGCCACCCTATTTGGTGGACGTGGTGCAAAAGACTTTCGCGGATACTCAGCCGCAAGCGGTCGTCACTTATCTGGCAAACACGATCAATTTGGGCGATGTGAAGATTCCCTATTCGACGGTCACTGGCATCGATTCAACTCAATCGCTGGGGCCGCTACGTGATGAAGCCGGCGAACCTGTTGGACTTACTGACCATGAAATCGCGCTGAACGACTGGGCCGCCGAGCGGTTGTCGGCCACGGTCGGTGACACGATCACACTCAAGTACTACGAACCAGAAACAACGCATGGTGAATTCATCGAACGCACCACCGAACCGCTCACGGTGAAACTGATCGTTCCCCTGAAATCCGCCGACGGCCAACCGACCGCCGCCGCGGATGAACATTTCACGCCGGAGTTGCCCGGCGTGACCGACGAGCGCTCGATCAGCGATTGGGACTTGCCATTCCCGCTCGTCGAGAAAATCTCGCAGGAGGATGAAGATTATTGGGATGAATATCGCACGACCCCAAAGGCGTTTGTTTCCTTGGCGCTCGCTAAGAAATTGTGGTCAACCCGCTGGGGCTCAATCAGTGCGCTGCGGTTGCCGCTCACCGAGGGAATCACGGCGGATAGTGTCGTCACGAAACTCACCGAGAACATCGATCCCGCCGCGCTCGGCATGAAATGGCTGCCCGTGAAAGCCCAAGGAATCGCAGCCGCGCGCGGAACAACGGCGTTTGAAGGGCTGTTCTTGGGATTCAGCTTTTTCTTGATGGCTTCGGCGATCATGTTGATCGCCCTGCTCTTTCGTTTGGGCGCGGAAAGCCGCGCGACGGAAGTCGGCATTTTATCGGCAATCGGTTGGGGGACGAAACGCTTACGAAGCATTTGGCTCGCCGAAGCGGGCGTCGTTGCGATCGTCGGCGCGATGCTGGGTTCCATCGCTGGCATTTGCTACGCGGCAATCATGATCCACGGCCTCAACACCTGGTGGGTCGCGGCGACGGTCACGCCGTTTCTCAAGCTACATGTGAATCCCACCAGCCTCGCGATCGGATTCGCTGTCGGCGTAATCGTGTCGCTCGTGACCATTGCATGGTCGCTCAGAAAACTCACACGACTTGCGCCTCGGCAACTCTTGGCCGGTGACACCACCGATCCGCGTGACGTGGCACAACTTGCTTTGAAACCTAATCGCCAATGGCTGCCCGCAGTGCTTATCGGCGCGGCAGTTCTAGTCGGAATCGCAGCCATGTTTGCCGGCCTGCGGGACGAAGCTCAAGCCGGCGCATTCTTCGGCAGTGGAGCGCTCGTACTCACCGCATTATTAATCTGGCTGCGCGCGAAACTGCGGCAACCGACATTCATCGTACCGAGGTCGCTGTCGCTCACCGGTCTCGCCATCCGCAATGCGCGGCGCAGCCCCAGCCGCACTATTCTATCCGTCGGCTTAGCGGCGGTCGCGAGCTTTCTGATCGTCGCCCTAAGTGCGTTTCGCCTCGCGCCGACCGCAGGGGGCACGGGCGATTTTGATCTCATGGCCACCGCTGATCTGCCCGTATTCTTTGATCTCAACACCCCCGCGGGACGCGAAGATCTTGGCTTTTCCGCGGACGATGAAAAATCGCTGGTTGAGGTTGCAGTTTGTTCCTTCCGCGTTCGCGGCGGCGAGGATGCGAGTTGTCTCAATCTTTACCAAACAACGCAGCCGCGCGTCGTGGGTGTGCCCGAGTCGTTTTATGCCGAAGACAAGTTCAGTTGGGCCGCGCAAGCTAAAACCGGCGCTCAATCACCTTGGCATTTGCTCGGCACAGCTCTCGGCGAGGATGCCAACAAACGACCGATTGTTCCCGTTGTACTTGACAAGAACACCGCCGCGTACAGTCTGCAACTCGCGGGAATCGGCGCGCGGTTCACGATCCGCGACACGTTCGATCAGCCGATCACGTTGGAAGTCGTGGGGCTGCTGGCTGGTAGCGTGTTGCAAGGCAACGTGCTCATGAGTGAAGCCAACTTTTTACGACTCTATCCCGATGCGGCGGGGCAGAAGTTGTTTCTGATTCGCAATCGCAACTCCAAACTCAGTAATGACGAACTTGCATCGCTGCTGGAAACGCGGCTCGTCGATCACGGTTTCGATGCGGTGAGCGCTACCGCGCGGCTGGCCGAATTCATGGCCGTGCAGAACACTTATCTGTCGACCTTTCAATCGCTCGGCGCGCTTGGCTTATTGATGGGAACCGTGGGGCTTGCCGTCGCGCAACTGCGGAGCGTCATCGAGAGACGTAGCGAGCTAGCGCTCTTGCGCAGTACCGGTTTTCGCCGGCGGCGCTTGGCCGAGATGGTGCTCGGCGAGAATATTTCGCTGTTGTTCGCGGGGTTGGGGTGCGGAACCTTAGCCGCGCTGGTGGCGACCTTGCCGCATTGGGCACTTCAGCAAGCCGACATTCCGTGGGGAACGCTGGCCATCCTGTTGGCAATTGTTGCGATGGCGGGAATCGCCGCCGGTTGGCTCGCCGTCCGCGCGGCGATCCGCGCGCCGCTCGTGGCCGCCTTGCGAGGCGACTAGCAGCAATTTGCCGATTCCATTACAGTGACGGCTAAACGTCCCCTGCCTTTATAGTTTCCCTCCTCCACGGCAAAACTTCGCCATGAAAAATCTCGCGTTTGTGATCGCTTCGTTTGCCGTCACGATTCTTTGCTGGGGCATCTACGGACCCGTGCTGCATTGGGGCCAACACGCGATGTCGAACACGGGGGGCTATGCTTCGCTGCGTCCCTTCATCTGTGTGGGACTCGCCTACTTTGGCATCGGCGTGGCCGTGCCGACCGTGCTGTTACAGATCTACGGCGAGGCGGGTGAGTGGTCGCTCAAAGGAATCCTGTATAGTCTGGCGGGGGGCGCGCTAGGGGCGCTAGGGGCGCTGGGAATCATTCTCGCGTTTTACTTCGGCGGCAAGCCGGTCTATGTGATGCCACTCGTGTTCGGCGGGGCACCCGTCGTGAATTCGTTTCTCACGATTTTTCTCTCCGGCAAGATGAAAGAAATCGGCCCCGTGTTTATCGCGGGTCTCATCATCGTCCTGTTAGGCGCGACAACAGTATTGATCGCCAAGCCGAATCCACCCGCACCACCGGCGGCCGCACCTGCCCAAGCCGCAGCGGCGGCACCAGCCACGGAACCTTCACTGGTCGAACGCGAATCAAGAGCGTTCCGTGATTTCATGCTGCAAGTGGCCTCCATCGCGCTGGTGATCTGCTGTTGGGGCAGTTATGGACCCGTGCTGCATATCGGCCAAGCCGCGATGCACCACAGCCGCTTCCGACCACTCATCTGTGTGGGCCTCGCCTACTTTTTGATCGCCGTGGTGGTGGGCAATTTGTGGCTCGCGGCCGCGGGTGAGGCCAGCACGTTCAACTTCACCGGCACATTCTGGAGCTTAATGGGTGGCGCGGCTGGTGCGCTCGGCGCGCTCGGGATCATCATGGCCTTCAACTTCGGCGGCAAGCCTGTGTATGTGATGCCGCTCGTGTTCGGTGGCGCGCCGGTGGTGAACACGTTTTTCACCATCACCGCGAACGGGTTGTGGGATCAAGTGAATGCCCTGTTCGTCGCGGGGCTGCTCTTAGTCATCGCCGGCGCGGCCATGGTGCTCGTGTTTGCCCCGAAGGGAAGCCCACTGCCCAAGCCAGTTCCAGCACCAATTCCGTCGGAGCAACCGGCGTCGGAATCCCCGGAGTAAATTCCTGGGAAGTGCCATTCCCAGGCTTTGAGTCGCTGCCTACTTCCCCAACTGATCGGCTAATTCTTCCGCGCCGTAGATCACTCGCAGCGCTTCGCGGATGCCGCTGCTGTGGACCGAGAGCGCCCGGGCCACCACATCGTCGTACATGTAGTCGGAGGTGAGGCCCTGGATGTTGCTATCAAAGATGATGCCCACGAATTCCCCCGCGCGGTTAATGACGGGACTCCCCGAATTGCCGCCGATGATATCGACCGTGCTCACAAAATTCAGCGGCGTTTCGAGGTTGATCCGGTCGCGCGCTTCATGCCAACTTTTGGGAAGAAGCCACGGCTCCTTTGACTCGTGCGCTTTTTCGTGCTCGAACGCACCACCAATCGTGGTCCAGGGCGGCAGCTTGCGGCCCCCTTCCTCGTAACCCTGCACCACGCCGAACGCCAACCGCAAGGTGAATGTCGCGTCGGGATAGCCGCTCGTCCCCTGGATGGCCACGCGGCCGGCGTCAATTTGGGCATAAGCTTGCCGTTCGATTTCTTCGAGGCTTTCGCGCTTTTCGCGGATTCGCCGGTACTCCGCTTCGAGATCGCGGAAGAACAAAATGAGCGGGTCTTGTGAGGCGTCGATGGCCTCCTGGCCTCCCTTAGCCAACTCGCGGCGGTACTCGACCTTGTTGACTTGCGAGCCGCTGATCAATTCCGCCGCGCGATCGAGGGGATTCTTGCCCGCCAACGCGATCACCACGAGCGGATCATCGCCGCCGCGATCTTCGACGAACATCGTGAGCATCGTCGCCAACTTGGCGATCTCCAAATCGTCGTACAACGGGGCGGGCGAAAACAATTCGACTTCCAGAGACTCACGTCCCGAATTGCGAAATTCCTTGAATCGGTCCCCACTGGGCTTTTGATCCTCACCCGCCATCAACACCAAATTCTGCGCGATCACGTAATAAGTTGAGCGAAACTCGACATGCCCGCGGAGCAACTCCGCTTTCTGTTGTTGCACGCTGGCAATTTTCTCCCAGGCGTCGGCGAAATCTTTGAGTTCGGCACGCTCGTTCAATTGCTTGAGAAGCTCTGTTTCTTTCGCCGTTTTCGCTTCCATAAAGGCAGGGCTTTGCAGTCCCGTCAGCATACCCGTCACGGCTTTGCGGCTATTTTGAAACGCGAACAGATCGTCGCTTCCTCGTCGGCGATGCTCGGGACTGGCGAAACAGTATTGCTGCAGCGCCACCTCCATGCGGCACATATAATTCAAGCGGAACGGCATATACGTGTCCCGCAAGAACTTCAGCGCCTCGATCGTGAAGCCGCGATCCGTGCGCGCCGGATTGCCAGAAACGAATACCAACTCGCCATCCGACGGACCGTTTTCCGACCATTTCAAAAAGTTTTCGATCTTCGCCGGCTGGCCGTTTTCGTAAACGCGAAAGATCGTCGCATCGAGGCAATACCGGGGATACTCGAAGTTATCCATATCACCGCCAAAAAAGGCGGCGGTGGCTTCGGGGGCCCACACCAACCGCACGTCGGTGTATTTCTTGTAGCGATAAAGGTGATACTTCGCCCCGCCAAAGAGCGTGACCACATCGCTGCGCAGGCCGGTGGCGTCCAGCGAGGCTTGTTCGATCTGCGCCATCGCCGCTTGCCGGGCCTTATTGGCCGCGGCAGGTTCCATGGCCGTCGTGACCGCCGCGTTCACCTTGTCGGTAACGTCTTCAATCGACACGAGTTGGTTGAGTTCCAGGTCGGGGGCCTTAAGCTCATCTTCGCGCAACTCGGCAAGGAAGCCGTTGTCGTAGTAATTTGCCTGGGGAGTGGAAAGTTTATGGAGCGTATCGGCCGCGACGTGGTGATTCGTGATCACTAAACCATCGCTCGACACAAACGAGGCCGACCCGCCCGAGCTAAACCGCACGCTCGAAAGCATGACATGCTGGGCCCACGCTTCGGTCGCGTCGAAGCCATACCTTTCTTGGAGTGCCGCGCGGGGCAAATCGTTGAACAGCCACATCCCTTCGTCGCCACGGCACATCGAAACACTCATGGCAAGACTCGCAGTGACCAAAGCGTGATGAACAATACGCATCGAGATTCCCCTCCCTGGCGATAACTACAAATCAACGGATGAACGGCGTTAGAATCAGCCGTTATTATAGAAAGACAATAATAGCACATTGTCTCTATTTGGCGAACCTCGCTAACCCCCTAGCCGGATCGCAACGCGATCCAGGAAAGATTCGAAAGTTAGCGGTGACTTTGGCGATGAATGACGCTTCATCCCGGACCGCGTTGCGATCCGGCTAAGTTTAGGAGCTAAGCCTTTCAGAGACGAATCGCAAATAAACGCAGGCGCGTGGCGAATGAATCGCCCGCGCCTGCTACCCCCTGGGTGCGTCGCTCAGTTACGCCGGTTTTTCGTCCGCCGAACATTTATTTTTTTGATGGCGGCTCGCCTGACGTACCTTCCTGGCTTTCAACATCATATCCGAAGGGATTGAAATCCGTTGTCCGGTCAAAATGATCAACATCCTCGGCCTGCTTGAGGAATGTGACAACTCGGGAACTGATCGGTACACCCGCGACCTCAATTCCGACCTTAAGCAAGTAGTGCGTCACCATGATCGTACCAATAAGTTCCCATGACCAGATTCCGGCGAAGGCCAGTGGGTAAAAAATCAGCGAGTCGGCGGCTTGGCCTACGACTGTCGAGAGAATGGCCCGCTTCCAAAATGCTCGGCCCTGATCGATAACCTTTCGCCTAGCAAGAACGATCGAGTTCAAAAAGTCACCCACAAGGAATGCCAGGAGCGAAGCCAGAAAGATCCTCGGGGTGGAACCGAAGACAACCTCGTAATGTCGCTGAATCTCCAGCTTCTGGGGAGCGGCAGGCAAAGTGATCACGACCCAACTCATCACCGCCGCGAACAACATCGCTCCGAAGCTCAACCAAATCGTCCGCCTTGCGCGTTGGAAGCCGTAAACTTCCGTCAACACATCTCCAAGGATGTATGTGATAGGAAAGAATACGACTGCCGCGCCGAAGGTTAACGGCCCGATTCGGGTCACCTTTAACGCTAGCATGTTCGTGCAAACGGCGACCGTTGCCGAGAGAACGGTGAGGGCGTCGTAGTAGCGAAGCTCGGGTTGACCCTTGTGTGGGGCGGAAGAATGTTTCAGCTTGATTCGCTCCATTGAAGCTGGCGTGTCATTTAGCTTGTTTCTGTTGTGGCGAATTGCATTCAATCGGGAAATCGTCTGCGTGTCAAACTCAGGCGACGACTTGGCCCGGCGCAAAAAAACGCAGGCGCGGACGAAATGAATCGCCGCGCCTGCTAGCCCCCCTGGGTGTATTACTGGGTAGCGGTGGCTTCTAGCCGCCGAACTTATTTGATGGCGGCTGGAAGCCACCAATACATATTGATTTGGACCTACACAGTATCGGCCAACCGAGGGTGCCGCTTTCGCAAAGTTTGTCGATTACCCAAGTTTTGCGGCGCTAGCAGTTCTTAATCACAACGACACGACGGACTCAACGCAGACAAGGGCAAACTTACTCTATTTATTCGTCGTGCCCGTCATGCCGTCGTGGTTCAATCTTCCCCTGGGAACTTCTCTGAAATCAGAACTCCCTCTCGCGATCCCATAGCTAGCAGCGCGTCCTCGGCTGCTAGCGTGCGCAGCAGCAGTTCTTACTAGAGATATTTTGGGCCATTTCCGTTCACAAACTTTGCCGATTACGCCGATTTTGAGGTTAAGCGGAGTCGGCGTGCGCCGACACATTCCGCTGTACTTGTCCGATGTCGAGCGAAAGGGAGTTCGCCGTGTCTCGTGTCACTTCAATCTCGGAATGGCTGTTACGCCAATCGCTCATTTGGGGCGGGCTGGCGTGTCTCGCGTTCTATGCGTTTTACGTCGAGGGGAGCGCGGAAACGACCGTGACCTATCGCTACTTCGCCGCGCACTGGGTCAACTACAGTACGACGATCATCTTCTTCGTGGGCCTGGCCGCGCTGGTGATCAAGATGCTGGGCGTGCTCGTGCAGTTTGCCACGCTCGACAGCGTGCGGCTGCCTAACGCCGGCCTCAATGGGCAGACCGTTGCCGATGTCCCCGAGTTGCTTACGAGGCTTGAAGCGATTTCGTCCTCGCTGCAAAATACCTACATCGTCGAGCGGCTGCGCAACGCCCTGCAATACGTGCAGCGCAAGGGAACCGCCGACACGATTGAATCACATCTCCATTATCTGGAAGACGCCGACGTGGGTCGTTCGCAACAAAGCTATGCCCTCGTGCGGATTATCTTCTCGACAATTCCCATCTTGGGCTTCCTGGGAACGGTGATCGGCATCACGATGGCCATCGCCGAGTTGGACCTTTCAGCGGCAGGGATGGACAAATCCTTGCCAGCCGTCATCGGCGGCCTCAGCGTGGCTTTCGACACGACAGCCCAATCGTTGATGCTTTCGACGATTCTGTTGTTTGTGAAATTCTGCGTGGAAAAGGTCGAACACCGTTTGCTGGGTGCCGTCGATGCGAGCGCCGCCGAGCAATTGGTCGGTCGGTTCCAACAGTTCGGCACGGAAAACGATCCCCATTTGGCGTCGATTCGCCGCATGTCGGAGCAGATGCTGGCCGTCGTGCAAACGAGCACGGAAAAGCAGGCGGAATTGTTGAAATCATCGCTCGATCAAACGGGTCGGCGCTGGACGGAAATGTTTGACCAAACGGCGATGACGCTCAACCGCGTGATGGCCGGTGCCGCGGCTTCGCTCGAAGAATCGTTCGCCGCCGCCGCCACAACGCTCGATGAAGCTCTTTCGGGGTCAGTCGTCGAAGGACTCGCTCGCCATGCTAAGGCACTCAACAGCGGTGTCGAGCATCATGCGAAAGTTCTTGAAGACACCCTCATTCGCCATGCCACGTTCTTGAACGAAGGCCTGGAATATCACGCACAAGCGCTCACGAAGGCCGAAACCGAAATGGCTCAAGAGAATCGTCGGCATCTGGCCGACGTGGAGGCAGCGGTTGGTGAAGCGATGATCGTCGCCTCGAATCGCCAGGAAAAATTGGTCGCTAAGAGCGAGCAACTCTTGCGCGAGATGCAGACCGCGCTCGTCGACTCGGCGAGTGCCTCGCTGGCACAACAGGAGCAATTGATACGGCAAGGAGACGTGCTCCTGCGCGTGATCGAGGCCTCAAACCAGATCAAGCAGCTTGAAGACACGCTCAACGGAAATCTGCAGGCGCTGGCCACCACGCACAACTTTGAGCAAACCGTGGCCGGTTTGTCGGCGGTGTTGCAGCTACTCGGAGCGCATCTGGGTAAAACACTTGTCTCGGGCGACACCATCGATTTGTTCTCCAGTCCTCGCCAGCAATCCAAGGCAGCATGAGCAATCGCAAAACAAGCGAGAACTCGGATTCGATCAGCCTGTTCCCCTTCCTAGCCGTGTTGTTATGCACCATGGGGGCCTTGCTGGTGCTGTTGGTCGTGCTCGTCCAACGGGCAGCCGAACGCGCGCTGCTACCGGACGCCAATTCGCTGGAACTGGTTGCCGCCAGCACGCCGGGGGTCGACAACACCGCCGAGCAAGACTTAATGCGCCAAGCACTGGTTGAAATCGTTGAGTATCAACAGCAACTCGACGGCTTACAGGCCGAGGGGACCAAGCGGCTCGAAAAAGAACGGCTGCGACTTAGCCACTCCGAAGAACACGCGCGGCGTTTGCAAGAAGAACTGGCCAAGCTCGCGATTGCCGCCGAGCAACTTAAGCAAGCCGAAGGCGATCAAAGCGTCGATCAAGAACAAGCCGAGCAAGAAGTCATTCGACTCGAACAACTTGTTCTCGACACAACTCAGCAACTCGAAAAGCTCCGCGAAGAAGCACCCACCGGCAAGCGTTCTTACGCCATCATTCCCTACAAAGGCCCGAACGGTACCTACCGCAAACCGATTTATATCGAGTGTAGTGGCAAGGGTGTTACGCTCCATCCCGAAGGATTGCTGCTAACGGCCGATGATTTCATCGCGCCGAACTGGCCCGGCAATCCGCTGGCGGCGGCGCTCCGTGCTTCTCGGGAATACTTGAACGACAAAGCCGCCCAGGAGGGAGCACCCGAGCCACCCGACCCTTATCCCTTAATCATCATTCGCCCCAGCGGCATCCAGCAATATACGCTCGCGCGGGCGGCGATTACCTCTTGGGATGCGGATTACGGTTACGAATTCGTCGAAGAGGATATGAAACTCAGCTTCCCCGAAGCCCCCGATCCGCAACTTGCTCGCGCGCAGCAACATGCCGTCATGAACGCCCGCGATCGGCTACTCCACTTGGTGCAATCCGCGCCCAGTCGCTTCCGTGGCATGCGCGCGGGGGGTGGCGGCATGAGCGGCGGAGGCAGCGGTCCAGGCGTGGGCAGCTATGGCTCAGGCAACGGCGAGTACGGCAGCGCGGGCAGCAACTTCGCTGGCGGAAGCAGTCCTGACGGCACAGAAAATTCAAGCACCGGAGGTGGCAACGGCTACGCGGGTGGTGGTCAGCCCGGTGAACAACTCGCCGGGGCGAATGCCTCACAAGCCGGTGATCCGCAAATTGGTGCTTTGGCGGGTGGCGGGTCGGAATCGGGAGGAACTTCCGGCGACGTTACCCAATTGGCGGATTCGAGCAAGACAACAGGTTCTCAATCGTCAACGGCGGGCGACCCGAACTTGGTAGGTTCACGATATGCACAACAAGGTGATGGCGGGGGCGCAGGGGGTCAAGGTTCTCCCACCAACGCACCCTCCGAACCTCTCGACGGCAAGGATCAACCAACAGGGGGTGCGGGAGGAAACAGCCAACAAACGGCCGGCGCCTCCGGGGGCGGTTCCGGGGGAAGCTCAGGAGCTGTCTCCTTTGGTTCGCCAACCGCGGGTTTCTCGAATTCGCCAAGTCAATCAATTGCCGATGCGCGCGGCGCGAATTGGGCCGTGAATCAACCCCGTCAAAAATCGGTCGCTATTCGCCGGCCGATCTCTGTTGTCGTCCGACAGAACAAGATGATCTTGGTGCCAACAGGCAATGCACGACGAGGACTGGAAGCCACCGGTCAAGAAATCTCGCTTGATCAACCGATTCACGATATCTCCGACAGCTTCGCCACGGCGGTTCGTGACCGTATCGAGGAATGGGGCTTGGCGGGCAGCGGCATGTACTGGCGACCCGTGTTGGAACTGAATGTTGAACCTGACGCCACGATGACCGCCACGCGGATCGTTCAATTGTTGAAAAACAGCGGCGTGGAAGTGCGGCTGCCTGAGACTGCCAATTCGGCTACCAACGGTTCCACCACCACGGGAGGAACCGTGCGATGAGCAAGAGACTCCCGGAAATTCAAGAAGATTCGGCCCAAGACTCATTTCTCGACGTGATCGCGAACTTGGTCGGCGTGATCATCATTTTGGTCATGCTCGTGGGGGCGAAGGCCACCCGCGACGTGATGCAGGGGGCCACTCCGCGGCAGCCAGCCATCGCCGCGGTATCGGCTCCCGCGACGGATGAGAAACTGGTCGAGGAACTCGCACAGACGCAAAAACAAGCCCTGGCCGCGCGAGTGGAAGTGGAAAAGGTGGCCACGCGCTTGGTCCGAATTCGCCAAGAAGCCGCCCAGTTTGACGAAGAACGCGTCGCGCTCGCCATGCACAAAAGCATCATTGAAGAAGACATTGCTCGACGCCGACAACAACTCGACGCTGAGAAGCAACAGGAATTCGACGTACAACGTCGCATCGCCGAGGCGGAGATGAAACTCAACGACCTCACGCAACAACAAATTGGTCTGCTGACTGGCCCCGAAACCGTGGAAGAATTGGAAAGCGTTCCCACGCCCTTGGCTCGCGAGGTTGACGGCGAAACCATTCACCTGCGGCTGAAAAATGGTTTGGTTTCGATCGTGCCGCTCAATGAGTTGCTCGCCGAAGTACAAAACCACGCCAACGACATTGGCCGCCGTTTGCAGTCGAATAATGAAGTGGTCGAGACGTTTGGACCCATCGACGGCTACCGCGTGCGAATGACCGTTGTCCGCGTGAGCGACCCCGGATCGATCCACGGCCCCCGCGCGGGAGAATTGCAGCGTTCCACGTTCGAGCAGTTTGCCGAAATTCTGCCTACGTCCGAGAGCATCGGCCAGGACGTGGAACTGGCCATCGTGCCGGGAGGCTCGCTCTATCAATATCTACAAGCTCGTCGCCGCCAAGCTCCCGCTGTCGTGATTTGGCTCTACACCGACAGCTTCGACGACTTCCGGTTGCTCAAGCGAACACTCTGGGAAATGGGCTTCTCAATGGCCACTCGGCCACTGATGCCAGGCACGAACATCGGTGCCTCCCCACACGGCACCAAAGCCGCCGCGCAGTAGGCACGAGAAGCTGTTTCAAAACCGTGGGCTAGCGCCCAGCGGCTAATAGGAATCAGCCGGAACGCGCTAGCGTCCGGTTCTGAACGCGGGAATTGAACCGGCTTCTAGATTCTCACTTCCAAATTCTGCGCAACTTTCGCCGTTTGCAGACTGGATAGCTTAACCTCCGCCATCCGCCGACAGGCCATGGCCGTCACTTCGCGCAAAACCGCCTGCAGATTCTCGCGCGACGCTTCGGGAATCGCATCCAGCGGGGGAATGATCGGCACTTGCGGACCGTCGGTGGCTTCCAAGATTTGGAGGAGCGAAATCTCTTCCAACGAACGGGCCAGGGCATAACCACCATCCACGCCGCGCGTGGAAACCAGGATGCCGTGGTTCACTAAACTTCTCAGCACCTGCAACAAAAATCGCTCCGGCATTTGGCCGTGTTTGGCAAGTTGACTGCAAGGAATGGGCAATCCTGCGGGTGCGTGGGCAAGCTGTAAGACTGCTCCCAAGGCATAGGCAGATGCTCTCGACAATCTCATGAGTAAACCCCTGAAGAAAAGAGAGAGAAATAACTGTGGCCCGCCCGGCCATTGCAATGGCGACTACACCCACCTTTCATACCCAGGCAGCTTACTGGCAAGCCGCACAAGATTTGTATGAAATGACTAAAGATCGACTGGAATAAACGTCAAGCAGAAAAGGTATCAAGCGCCTGTAGTTTGCACGCATTTCATTCTAAAATCAAGCTGTGTTGAAGGAATGTGTGTCGACTGGGCGAGATTCCGCGGACTTTCAGAATTAACTTTTGACCTTGAAATTGGCTTAAACTGCAAACGCTTTCAAGAAATTCGCGTCTTGGGGGGTGATACAACTCAAGCAAGAGTCGATCATTTTTGCAAAAAATGTTACTGCGCTTCATTGTTCGTAATTGTGAAGGATCGCAAGAACAAGAAAACGGCCCCCACGACCAGCAACGCGTCGGCGATGTTGAAGTTCGGCCAAACCCAGCGATCGCTCGCTTGAAACAGGATCCAATCTCTCACGGCGTAAACGGTTTCGCCAGCACGTTGCGGATTGAATTGATCCCACTTCATGCCGGGAAGGCCAACTCGGTCATAAAAATTGCCGATCACGCCTCCCATGATGGCCCCCAATGCCGTGGTGAGCCAGAAGTCCTCAGCCGCGCGAAACCAAAAGAGCCAAAGTGGGATAGCCACCGCGGCAATCACGGAAAAGAGGGCAAAAATCCAGACCTTGCCTTGGCCCATGCCAAAGAGGGCTCCCTCGTTGAGGCTTTTTTGAATGCCGATGTGCCCTTCCCACAACCACCATTCATCGCCGTGGAAAAAGCGTGGACTGGTGAAAACCAAGTGCTTGGTCCAGAGATCGAGCGTGGAACCAACAATTGCTAGCAGGCAAAACCAGGCAACTCGTCGAGTTGATATTGTACCGGCCTCATCCATGAGTGACTCGCCACCGCAAGAGAAACAACGTCAAAGTTATGATAAACCACAAATCTAACGAATAACACGAATAAATCCATTCGTGTTATTCGTTAGATTTGTGGTGAAATTATTTCTTAGACGTTTGGCGGCTAAAGAGTCGAGGTGCTGATTATCCCGCCATTTCGCGAGCATCGCGGGTGGCGGCACATTTCACGCAGACAGACGTGTGGGGAAGTGCATTAAGCCTGGCCTTGGGGATCGAGCCGTTGCACTCTTCGCAAGTGCCGTAAATCCCGTTTTCGACACGGCCTAATGCGCTCTCGATCATGCCGAGCGTGTCTTCTTCGGTGGCCAGTAAACTCAAGGTAAATTCTTGCTCAAAGTTGTCGCTTCCCAATTCCGCCATATGAATCGGCATCGTCGAACTTTCCGAGCCATCAGCGTGCAGAGCGGCGTCGGTCATGGAGGTCACGTCGTTACGTAGCCGCGAACGCAGCAGCAGGAGACGTTCTTTGTAAATTTTCAAGTCTGCAGAATTCATCGTCGTCATTCTCCGAGGTAATCGACTCCCAGCATACGCACTGCGATAGAGACCAGACTCGTTATTTTAATAGGCTTAAATCGGCTCGTCAAACGTTTGGAGCAAACGAGGCATTGTCTTAAACTTAGTGGTGACAATGGTTTGCGACCAGACCCGATAAGCAGGACATAAGATTTGTACCAAACGCTACAACCAGGGCCTGTTCCAAACAACTTTGCGATGCCCGGAGGACCACGGCTGATCGCAAAACACGCTCATGCTCTCGATAATCGTTCTTGAAAACTGCGGCGAACCGGAACAATTGTTGGCATCCTCGGCGAGAACTGCTTCTCTCAGGCGTGTTCAGTTGCAGCCCACGTTCAGCCGCATTAAACTGACACTAAGTTGTTTTGCTCTTTACGCTTACCGAAAATCGGTGGGTGATGATTTTGCCGAGGGGTTCCGCAAGTTGCGAAATCAGCGGCTGTTTTTCGCACGGCTCCCAAGGTGCTGCCGATAGGGTTGTGCGCTAGTGGAATCGCGGAGTTCATGTGGCGACCTCGGTAAAAACCAACACCGACCAAGCGTTTCAACGCTGTTTGGCACCCGATTGCGGCACGACCTACGACGTAGGCGAAGTCCGCACCTCATGCGGAGAGTGCGGCGGCCTGTTAGACGTGGTCTACGATTGGGACCGCCTGCCGGTGCCTAAGTCGCTGCGAGATTTTGAAAAAAAATGGTCGCGGCGCAACGAACCGCTCTGTCGTAGTGGGGTCTGGCGGTTTCACGAACTGTTGCCGTTCGCTTCCCCCGAAAGCATCGTGACGATTGGCGAAGGCCAAACGCCGTTGTCCCCGTCCGACGGCGTGGCCCAATATGTGGGTATGAACGCCGGCCACTTGTTATTGCAGTACGAGGGCATGAACCCCTCGGGCAGCTTCAAGGACAACGGCATGACCGCCGCGTTCACCCACGCCCACACCATCGGTGCCAAGTGGGCCGCCTGCGCATCGACCGGCAACACCAGCGCGTCGCTGGCCCTGTACTGCGGCATGAGCAAGCTCATGCAGGCCATCATTTTCATCGGCTCGGGGAAGATTTCCTACGGCAAGCTCTCGCAAGCGCTCGACTACGGTGCCCTCACCCTGCAAATCGCCGGTGACTTCGACGACGCGATGATGCGTGTCCAGCAAGTCAGCGAGCAACTGGGCATCTATCTGGTCAACAGCGTGAATCCCTTCCGCCTTGAGGGCCAGAAAACCATCATGTATCGCGTGCTCGAGAGCCTCAACTGGGAAGTTCCCGACTGGATCGTGGTCCCCGGCGGCAATCTTGGCAACAGCTCCGCCTTCGGCAAAGCCTTCATGGAACTGATGGAACTCGGCCTCATCAACCGCGTACCCCGGCTAGCGATCATTAACGCGGCGGGGGCCAACACACTCCACCAACTTTTTGAAGTTCGTGGACAACGCTGGAATGGCGGCCGCATCGACAACGAAGCGGCTCACAATTATTACCAAGAACTCGACCGCGATCACCGCCGGGCTTCGACCATCGCCAGCGCCATAGAAATCAATCGACCCGTGAACTATCAAAAATGCCTACGCGCCCTCGACGTGTGCGATGGCGTGGTCCGCGAAGTGACTGATCAACAAATCCTCGATGCGAAGGCCCAAGTCGGCGCATGTGGCTTGGGCTGCGAACCGGCCAGCGCGGCGAGCGTTGCTGGCGCTAAGCTGTTGCGTGCCGAGGGTGTGATCGCTCCGTCGGAGCGCGTGGTCTGCATTCTCACCGGCCATCAACTCAAAGACCCCACCGCGACGGTCGCCTATCATACGACCGATCAGGATGAATTTAATCGCGTGCTGGGCAGCCGCGGTGTCCAACGGGCCGAGTTCGCCAACCGAGCCGTCGCCGTGGCGAACGATCTTGATGAGATTGTCCGCGCGATACAATTGAATAGTTGAAAAGACTTCTATCCGAAAGTGAAATCTATGACCGTCCAATCCTTCCGAGACTTATTGAGAGAGCGTCCGTTCAAACCGTTTCGTGTCATAATGTCTAGTGGACAAGCCTATGAGGTTCGACACCCGGAAATGGCTTTTGTGACCAAAACAGATCTACTCGTTGGCATAGACATTCGAGACGACGAAATTCCCGCTCGATTTAAGATTTGCTCCTTACTGCATGTGACAGCGGTCGAACCAATCGAATCGACTGCTAACGGCACTCAAGGATGATTGTGAGATGGTATTAAAAATCGCCGTACACGGTGCCGCGGGTCGCATGGGTCAACGAGTGATCGCGGTCGCCAGCAAGGACAGTCGCTACCAAATCGTCGCCGCCCTCGAATCGGCCCGGCACCCTGCCCTGGGCCAAGACGCGGGACTGCTCGCCGGCGTCGGTCAAATCGGTGTGCCGCTGTCCGTGGTGGGTGAATCGCGCGCCGACGTAGTGATCGACTTTTCGGTTCCCGATGCGGCCATTGCCGCGATCACGCATTGCCTGGAATTCAAGAAGCCCCTGGTGATTGCCACCACGGGCTTTGACGCGAATCAAGATGAATTCATCCGCCAATCGGCAACGAAGATTCCGATCGTGTGGGCCCCCAGCATGAGTACCGCGGTCAATCTGCTGATGAAGCTCACAGAGATTGCTGGCAAGTCGCTGCGCAATTTGCCCTCGGGGGTGGACGTCGAAATCATCGAGCGCCATCACCGCTACAAGGAAGATGCCCCCAGCGGCACGGCCTTGCGCTTCGGCAGTATCGTGGCCGAGACGATGGGCCAATCGTCGCACATTCACGGCCGCTCCGGCCGACCCGGCCAGCGCCCACGCAACGAAATCGGCTACCACGCCCTCCGCACCGGTGACAATCCTGGCGAGCACACCATCGTCTTCGGCATGTTGGGCGAAACGATTGAACTCACCGTCGCCGCCTCGAACCGCGACTGCTATGCCCAAGGAGCGTTACTGGCCGCCGATTGGATCGCCGACAAACCCCCGGGCCTCTACGGCATGAACGACGTGTTGGGATTGTAGGCTATCGGCTATCGGCTTTCAGCTATCGGCCAGAAGGTCGCAAAATTCTGGCCGACAGCCATTAACCGAAAGCCTCACATTATGGCCAAATGCGACGAAGGGTATCTCTGCGACGTGTGCGGCCAAGATGTCGCGCTGCTTGTCGATAGCGATCTGTACTTGCGTTACATCGTGGGGATGCTCGACCCCGAAGTGTTGCATACCACGCCCGAGCGCCACATCCGCTGCAATCCCGAGCTGGCCCAATACATCGTGGCCGACGATTTTGAACCTGTCCTTCGTGAAGGACCGTTCGATAAACGCAAGCTTGATGCTGCGTTTGTCCGCCAACAAGAAGAACTGCTCACGCGCGGCTGGCAACGACTAAACGAAGTTGCAGCACAAGGAGTTCCCATCATCGAGTATCCACTGCCCGAAGTGCTCGCCGCGATCAAGAGCCGTTCGCCCGGATTTGCCTAGTTCACGCTTTTTGGCGCTGGGCAAACGAAAATCAGACATAGGTGACGTTTCATGGGCCGAGTTTTCTTGTTGAGGCACGGTCTCACGACCGTGGTATACTAGTACAAGGGATATCTGATCGATTAGGAGTGCAAGTCATGGTTCAATTCAGCGGTCACTTTGATGGGCAGGTCATCACTCCCGATGAACCTGTGGAAATTCCCTTGAACACTCCGCTGCGGATCAGCATCGAAGCCGCGCCGGCCGAGGAGTCGGCAGCCGTCGATTGGACGCGGCTCTTAGACCTGGCGAGCGAGTGCGCCGTCGAAGGTCCGGCGGATTTGGCGGAGCGGCACGACCACTACGCTCATGGGAAGCCTGCGGGATGATTGTTCAGTTTGTCGACACGCACTACCTGTTGGCCCTGGTGAATACCAGCGACAAGGACCATGCCGCAGCCGTCGAGCGAAGCCGGGGACGCGTAGGCCGACTAGTGACGACTACTTGGGTGCTTGTAGAATTTGCTGATGCTTTGTCAGCCGTGGATTCTCGATTGCGCGCCGCGCGATTCATTCGCGGATTCGAGGCGGAGCCGTTTGTCGAAGTGGTTCCACCTACCCGCGCCCAATTTCAACAAGCGCTCGACCGCTACGAGCAACGCCCCGACAAGGACTGGTCCTTGACGGATTGTCTTTCGTTCCTACTGATGGAAGAGCGTGGCATCACCGAGGCGCTAACCGCGGACCATCACTTCGAACAGGCTGGCTATCGGGCTTTGCTGCGCGAGGCTTGAACGTAATCCTTGTCGCCGCCATAACAGACCCATACCGGCGAGCACCGCAAACAGCCACGTACTTGGCTCAGGGATACTTGCGACGCGAAAACCAATTAAGCCGATCTCGTTCGCCGCGCCGAACGTGCCCCGGTCAGCTTCAGCCGTTGGTTAGGCCGGGTCTTCTTCCAAGAGCTTAGTCATTTGCTCCAATGCGGACAACAACGACCCTCGGCATAGTTGAACTTCGAAGCCCTCCGCGATGCACTCAAACGTCGAATCATGGAATGCGAAAATGAAATGCTTCTTGTTCTCCATGAACCATTCTCGCTTGTGATGCGGATGAACCGAGTTCATGCGTTCCAACTGACGTATCCACGAAGATTGTCGCACCTCAAATACCGCGTATGGGTCGAGGCCGCGGTTGGCGAGCGGATGGCCGTAAAAGGCCTCGTCATTCGGCGGACCGAACATGTGGGCGTAAGGCCGACGGAAGCGAATTACGGCTACTGGCATTCCCTCGGAATCGGGAGATACGACATTTACGTATGTGCCGTCCCAGTTGGGATCGGGCTCCGAGAGCAAATACGCCAACAATAGTCTGTAGTCGTCAGCAAGCACGAGCGGCAGAGGTGCGCCGACGTCTGGCCGGGGCGCGTCGGTCATTTCGACGACAGTGTCTTGTTCGTTTACCGGGTACATTCACGCCTCTTAAGGCCTAACTTGTTATTGGTTGGGGATTTCCCAACTAAGCCGTGCTTATCAAGGGAAAATCCAACTCAACACGTCCTCATCCCAGCCGCTGGAGTGTGCAGTTAGCGGTGAATTCAATCCTCGCTTAGGCCCACGTATCCTACGAAACATCTACGGCGGTTGGGAGCCTCGATTCTGAGGGCAACACACTCTTAAAGCAAGCAAATTTGATGCATTGGCGGCTCTCTAGAAATATTCCCTAAAATTTTGGGGTGCTGGCGATTCATGTTGTCGCCAAGCGACGGTGACACCATAATCTCCCACATGTCCTCCGCCGAAACTACCGCCGAAGCCGTCACCGAGCATCTCGACACCACAGCCCTCCCCACGCTCTACGCCGATAAGAGCTTTTGGGGAATGACGATCACGCAATTTTGCGGCGCCTTCAACGACAACCTCTTCAAGCAATTGATTTTGTTGCTTTCGATTACGACCGTGGCCGGAGCAGTAGCGGAATCCGAAGACCAACAGTGGCTAGCAGGCTTTATTTTCTCCGCGCCATTTCTGCTCTTCACAGGCATCGCCGGCTATTTCTCGGACAAATTCGGCAAGCGCAAAATCATCATCGCCTGCAAAATTGCCGAGATCGTGGTGATGGCGCTGGGAGGGCTAGGCTTTGCATACTACTCGCAGAATGGCAGCCTCGCGCTGCTGTATGCGGTGCTATTCCTGATGGGCGTTCACAGCGCATTCTTCGGACCCGCGAAATATGGCATCCTGCCCGAAATGCTCCGCGGCGAAGATCTCCCGCGAGTGAATGGTTTTATTCTGATGACCACTTTTCTCGCAATCATTTTTGGAACCGTGGCGGCAGGCGTGCTGCTCAAGAGTTTTCGTGATCAACTCTGGGTGGGGTCCAGCGTTTGCATTGGCATCGCGGTGGTGGGGACGCTCACTTCGCTGCTTGTACGGCGCGTGCCGCCGGCCAACCCCACCTTGAAATTGGAGGCTTCCTCATTCACGGTTCCCCCCGACATGCGCGAAATGCTCCGCAACGATCGGCCACTCATGCTGGCTTTGATGGTATCGAGCATTTTTTGGCTGTTGGCCGGAATGATGCCACCTGCTGTTAACATCTTGGGAAAGAGCGACCTCGCGCTCGACGACGATTTTACCAGTATTTTGGCGGGCATCGTGGGAGTCGGCATCGCGGTGGGCTGCGCGATTGGCGGTTTGATCTCACGCGGCAAAATCAGTTTCACTTTGATCCGCGTGGGGAGCATCGGCATGCTCGTCTGTCTGCTCTTGCTCGCCATTCCAGCGAGCGGCGATCTCAACTTGCTTAAAGATGCCGAAGGCAAATTGCTTCAGCTCCCCGGTATCGCCGACGGAGGCCAGTGGCTGGGCTTTTGGGGAAGCCTTGCCACGTTATTGCTGCTCGGCAATTTCACCGGCTTTTTTGCTGTTCCGCTCCAAGTCTTTATGCAGTCGCGCCCGCCGGATGATAAGAAGGGTCGCATGATTGCCGTGATGAACCAAGCGAATTGGATCGGGGTAGTGATTTCCACTCTGCTTTATGGATCACTCTCGTGGTTGATCGAAAGCGCCGGCTGGCCACGGAGCA
>JAWXAV010000029.1:0-22278 GCA_034439695.1 Bythopirellula sp.
AAACGCAAATAGAAATCCCGGCGATAGCCGTCCACAAATCAAACCCTAACTCGCTAACGAATCAACAGAGAAATTCCATTTCACGATGAACCAGGACAGACTCACCATGCAATTTCAACTGGAATCGCCGTTCAAACCCGCCGGGGATCAGCCGGCCGCCATCAAAAAGCTCGTCGAGGGTCTTCAGCTAGGCCAGAACGAGCATGTGCTCATGGGTGTGACCGGCAGCGGCAAGACCTTCACGATGGCCAACGTGATCCAAGAGTTGCAGCGCCCCGCGCTCGTGCTGTCGCACAACAAAACTTTGGCCGCGCAGCTTTATAGCGAGTTCAAGGAATTCTTCCCCCGCAATGCGGTGAGCTATTTCGTTAGCTATTACGATTATTACCAGCCCGAAGCCTATATTCCGCAGCGTGACATCTACATCGAGAAAGACGCCTCGATCAACGAAGAGATCGATCGCATGCGTCTGGCGACAACCAGTTCGTTGGTAAGTCGCCGCGATGTGATTGTGGTGGCGAGTGTGTCGTGCATCTACGGCTTGGGATCGCCCCAAGATTACAAGGATATGATGGTCGGGTTGCAGGTGGGCGAGTCGCTCGACCGCGACAATGTCCTGGAGCGGTTCATCAATATCCAATACGAACGTAACGACACCGACCCGGCCCGTGGCAAATTCCGCGTGCGGGGCGATTGCGTCGAGATTTGGCCCTCGTATGAAGAGTTTGCCTATCGGATTGAATTCTGGGGCGATGAAATTGAGAAACTGTCGATCATCAACGCCACTTCCGGCGAAACGATTGATAATCTGAGCGAAGTTTATATTTACCCTGCCAAGCACTTCGTGCTCCCCGAAGAGCGCATCGAAAACGCGGTTGATGAAATCCGCAAGGAACTGCGCGAACGCTTGGAGCTGTTCCGCGAACAGGGCAAGTTGCTCGAAGCCCAGCGGCTCAATGCCCGCACACGGTTTGATGTTGAGATGATGATGGAAGTCGGCTATTGCCCCGGCGTGGAGAACTACAGCCGACCCTTAAGTGGCCGCGCCGCGGGAGAACCACCGTTCACGCTTTTTGATTTCTTCCCCAAGGATTTTTTGCTCTTCATCGACGAATCACACGCCACGGTGTCGCAAATCGGGGCCATGTACGCCGGCGATCGCAGCCGCAAGACAACGCTCGTCGAGCATGGCTTCCGCTTGCCGAGTGCGCTCGACAATCGGCCGCTCAAATTTAATGAGTTTCAAGAGCGTTACAATCAAGTCGTTTATGTTTCGGCGACCCCGGCGGACTACGAACTCGGACGCACCGGGGGCGAAGTGGTGGAGCAGGTCGTGCGGCCCACGGGACTGCTGGACCCCGAGATCGAAGTGATCCCCGCGCGCGGACAGGTGCCCCACCTGCTGGAAGAAATTAAACTACGCGCCGCGGCGGGAGAGCGCGTGCTCGTGACGACACTCACGAAACGTCTGGCCGAAGACCTATCCAACTACTTCTGCGAAAACGGTGTGCTCTGCAAATGGTTGCATAGCGAGATGGATGCGTTTGAGCGCGTGGAAGTACTACGTGATCTGCGGCAGGGAAAATTCGAGGCGCTCGTGGGCATTAACTTGCTGCGGGAAGGTTTGGACTTGCCGGAAGTTTCGCTCGTAGCGATTTTAGATGCCGATAAGGAAGGTTTTCTACGGAGCGAAACGTCGCTCATGCAAACCATCGGCCGTGCTGCCCGCAACGTGAACGCCAAGGTGATTCTCTATGGCGACAAAGTGACCAATTCAATGCAACGGGCCATTGATGAAACCACGCGACGTCGGAAGTTGCAAGAAGCCTACAACGAAAAGCACGGCATCACGCCCGAGACGATTCGTAAGGCGATCCATCGTGGCATCGAAGCGACCGCCGCCGCGCATATCCAAGCCAATGCCGCCGTGGGACGCACCGAGGAAACCAAATACATCACCGAGGAATACATCGCCGAACTGGAAGCCGAAATGCTCGCCGCCGCGGAGAGTTTAGAATTTGAACGCGCCGCCGCGATTCGTGATCGCATCGAGAAAATGCAAGACGCGATTGGCGAGCCGGTCGATTCCATCAAAGAAAAATCTGGCGGGGGGCGCAAGGGAATGCGCGGCAAAAAGAAGCCTAGCAGCGGCAAAGTTCCCCGACCGAAGCGTGGCGTCTAGGTTTTTTTACGCAGAATCGCGGGGAGCGCAGAGATTATCTCCATGCCACTAGCTCCTCCGCGAACTCCGCGCCTCTGCATGAAACTTCTTTTTGCCCGTAAAGTTTCACCAATTTGCTTTATCGTTACGCTGCTCGATTAACGGCTGGGCCTTGGCGCGCTCTGATTCAACGGTTGGCCCTGACTTTGCCGAATAGACTTAATAAGCGACTCTACTTAGCCATCATCCCCCTTCCCAGTCCGCGGGCATCCTTCCATGACTCAACGAACCATGCAATTCTCGGCGCTGTTGTTGGCATTTTCGTTCTGCCAAGTGTGGGTGGCCAACCAAGCGAACGCCCAACGCTCAATTGAGGCGGCCGAAGCGGAAGCCGCCGAGGACCACAACGAGTGGTACTACGGCAGCGAAGAAAAGCCGAAAAAGTCCATCGCCATGCGAAAAGCAGAACTGCGGGCCGAGCAGCGGATGGACCGTTTAGCCTCGCAAAAATGGTACGGCTTTGTGCCCGGTCGGCCAACCGCGTCCGCCACGCCCTTTACCACAATGCACAACAGCCCCACCTGGACACGACCCGGTGGCCAACCCTTCGCGTGGTACACCGGCTATCAACAGCCGATTATCAATAACGCGCCGTGGGGCTACCGCTACTGGTAACATGACATAGCCCCGGCATCTTGCCGGGATTGAATTGCTAGGATTCAGTTTTCCCCAGCAAGATGCCGGGGCTAACTGTGAGCTATTTGCGGGTTCGCATCGCGCGGCAGGCTGCGAGGAGATTCGCAAGGTGCTTGGGCTGCTTGATGCCCGCTTTCTCGTGGGTCAACTCTTCGTAAAGCTGGCGGGCTTCGTTCACAACTTCCGCGCTTACCTCTTCGGGCTTGAGATTGGCAAGAATGCGTGTGGCGTTGGTGACCCCCGCCCAATCTTCGGCGGTGGTGGCGTGGAAGAGTTGCTCGATCATATCCAACTGGGCGCTCGACTCCAACTGACCCGCGACGATTTGTTCCACGCGACGACTGTCGGTGGCGAGTTGCACGTGGATCCGCGTGAGACTCGGCAGCGAAGGATAATCAGTCGTGTCCATGGCGGTTAAGAATTTCTGCGGGGCTGATTAGGCCGCCACACGCGGGGCATGGTGACCACCGGAGTGCATTTTGCGAATCACTTGGGGGATCAATCGCTCGGTGGATTGACGCACGATGTCGGCCATCGACGAGAACTCCACGTCGGTGGATCTGGCAATCGCCAAACGGGCTTCGTGCATCACGATTTGGGTGGCCCGAGCTCGGACATAGCCGCGGGCTTCGGCAACGCTCATTCCCACCAAGCGGCCTTCAACCACTTGGCAGACTTCCGCCAGACTCTGGTCGGCAATCTGGCGGATGAGGGGTTCCACGTTCGAGCGTGATGGGTTCAAACCGAATTGGCCCAGCAACAAACTGATGAATTTCTTGATCAAGGTAAGCTCCTTCGGCCTTGAGTTAGCTCACCGAACGGTGCCGCGGCAGCCAATCCCTGTGAACCGGTATCTAATCCATCGAGTCCCTTCTGGTGGTGACTGCAAAAGATCACCGACGCTTGGCGGCTCCCCCGTAGCTGCCAAAGTGGGCATAAATCGCCCGATTTACGCAACCGGCATTGTGACCACACTTGACCGAAGTCCCTTGATTGCTTAACTTTGCACAAACGGCAGCGAAAATAGGGCTAGCCCCCTCAAGTAGGGCTGGCGACTTGTCCGAAGATACGTTGCGAAGCGTTCAGGGTATTTTTCCTGGACCAAAATAAGGCGCCGTGGCCAAGTGGCTAAGGCAACGGATTGCAAATCCGTCATCCCCGGTTCGAGTCCGGGCGGCGCCTCTGCGTTTTTTGAGACGGTTTTTTCGAGACGAAACAGAGCTGCTTGCATTATCCTATTTAGGTGCAAGCAGCTCTTTTTTTGTCCTCTCATCCAGGTCCGTCGCGGCCACCACCTCAAATATCCGCCATGTCGTTCATCCACGAAGATTTCTTGCTCCGCACAAAGACCTCCCAGCGGCTCTACCATGAGTTTGCCGAGGATCAGCCGATCCTCGATTACCACACCCACCTGCCGCCGGCGGAGATGGCCTCGAACAACCGCTTTGGTGATCTAGCGAAGGTTTGGCTGGGGGGCGATCACTACAAGTGGCGGGCCATGCGGGCTAATGGCGTTTCCGAGCGATTCTGCACCGGTGATGCCGAGCCTTACGAAAAGTTCCTCGCCTGGGCGCGGACCGTGCCCCAGACGCTGCGGAACCCGCTCTACCACTGGACGCACTTGGAACTCAAGCGCTACTTCGACATCGACGAGTTGCTCGACGAAAAAAGTGCTCCTCGTATTTGGGAACGGGCCAACGAACGGCTGGGCACCGATGAGCTGACCCCAAAGGGAATCTTTCAGAAATTCAAAGTCCGCGCGGTTTGCACCACTGATGATCCGACTGACGATCTAGCCCATCATCGGCAGATAGCTAACAGCGATTTTGGCACCGGCGTCTACCCGACGTTTCGGCCCGACCGTGTGTTGGAGATCGATCTCACCGAGCAATTCAACACCTGGGTGGACAAGCTTGCGGCGGCGAGCAATGTGGAAATCGCCAAGTTTGCCGACTTGCTGGCCGCACTCCAACAGCGGCACGACTTTTTCCATGAGCAAGGCTGTCGGTTGTCGGACCACGGCATCAACAATTGCTACGCCGACTTTTGCGACGAGAAAACGGCCGCTGCGATCTTTGACAAGGCCCGCGCGGGAAAACAAGTTTTGCCTGACGAACAACGCCAATTTGCCACGCACTTGATGGTCTACGTGGGCCACCTCAACGCGGCTAAAAGTTGGACGATGCAGTTGCATCTTGGCGCGTTGCGAAATAACAACTCGCGCATGGTGAGCAAGCTCGGCCGGGACGTCGGGGGTGATTCGATTGGTGATTCACTCCAGGCGAGTACGCTGTCGCGGTTTTTGGATCGGTTGGAGCAAGATGAGGCATTGCCAAAAACTATCCTGTATAACCTGAACCCCGCCGACAATTACGTGTTCGCGGCAATGATCGGTAATTTCCAAGACGGCGAAATCGCCGGAAAAATTCAGATGGGCTCCGGCTGGTGGTTCCTCGATCAATGGGAAGCCATGCAGTGGCAAATGAACGCGCTGTCGAATCAAGGCTTGCTCGCGCGGTTCATCGGTATGCTCACCGATTCGCGGTCGTTCTTGTCGTACCCCAGGCACGAATATTTCCGCCGCTGCTTGTGTGACTTGTTGGGTACCGACGTCGAAAATGGCGCGATTCCCGACGACGACGCGCTCTTGGGACCGATGATTCGCAACATCTGTTTTAATAATGCCAAGGAATATCTTGGCCTAATGGTTTAACTCAACTCTTGAGGAGCATAAATTTCGTGAGTATTCCTCCCATCTTTGAAAAACTGGAAATTGCCGGCGTGCTCGCCGTGTTGGTCGTGGACAATGCGGCAGACGCGGTGCCAATCGCCGAAGCACTCCTGGCGGGAGGCGTGAACGCGATGGAGCTCACCTTGCGGACCGATGCGGCCATCGATTCTCTCAGGGCGATTCGCAAGTCACTCCCCGAAATGTTGGTGGGTATCGGCACGCTGCTCTTCCCGGAACAGGTCCATCAAGTGTTTGCCGAAGGGGCCGCGTTTGGCGTGTCGCCGGGCGTGAATCCGCGCGTAATCGAAGCGGCCGTGAAGGCTGGTTTGCCGTTCGCACCCGGAATCGCCACCCCCTCCGACGTGGAAATGGCCTTGAGCTACGGTTGCCTACGCTTGAAATTCTTTCCCGCGGAGTCGCTGGGGGGCCTCGGCTACTTGCGGGCGATGTCGCCGCCGTACAACCATTTGGGCGTCACATACATTCCGTTGGGGGGAGTGGGTCCGAAGAACTTGGCCGAATACATCGCCGACCCGCTCGTGGCTGCGGTGGGTGGTTCGTGGTTGGCACCTCGCGACAAGATTGCAGCGAAGGATTGGCAAGGGATCGAGCAAAACGCGCGTGAAGCGCGGACGATTATTGAAAACGCCCGTGTCTAATCGCTCATGATTTGAACCACGAAGGCACTAAGGACACCAAGCGAACTCCTTAGTGTTCTTCGTGTCTTTGTGGTTACTCGTCTCCTGGCAGTCTGGCCTCCTTGGGGATGGGTTCAATTTTCACGCCGCGCAGTTGGAACTCGTCGAAATTGCCGTTGTCATCGAACGTGCCGATGCCCACCCTGCCCCAGGTAAAAGTCTTGTCCGTGGCGGTCATGACGGGTGACTGCATATCGTCAAAGAAAACTTCCATCGTGCCGGCTGCGACGTTGCGGCGAACTTTCACGTCATGCCAATCGCGATCCCATGGCGTTCCCGGCGATTTCTTATCGGTAATCATTTTGCGATCGGCGTCATTCACGATAAAAATCTGGCACGAATGGGGATCGGGCTTCGCGCCGAAGTGGACATAATACATGTGCGCCGGGTCTTGATAGCCCCAGAAGAGGCACAAGTCGCGGTGATCCCCCGCATCGTAATTCGTGTTCAGCACCCGCACGGTTAACTCAAAATCACCGACCACCGTGTCTTTCAAAAACGCGATGTTCCATGGGCTCCGATGGGGCGGTTCGTACTTGCTGCCACCGGTGGCACGGAGAACATGATTCGCTTGATCCGTCTCGTCCGCAACAATTTGCCAAGTTGGTTCCGCCCCGGCGGGGTCAGACATCTGCCAAAGTGAAAGATCGCCTTCAAAAGAATCTTCAACAAGCAGTGGCAACTCTTTCGCGGCAGCAAGATCCGACATATTCCCCCAGGCCATACAAATGAATAGAACAAATAACTTGCGCATGGAAGGGTTTCCTGGACGAGATCGAGGTGAAAACGCATTAGAAACTGCTGCACTAAGCGAAACAAGCCTATTTTTGACCGAAAAATCGCAAGGCAACGGCTTTTGTTAACAATCACCGACGCTTGCGGTACAAGAGAAAATCCATCAACGCTTCACGGCTGTAGCGAATATCGTGGCAATCAACAAAATGAAGAGCGATGTTCCCGCGGTACGCATTCGTCAAGCTCATGGGACGCAAATTCATGGCGACGGTGACTACGTGCTTTATTGGATGATCGCCAACCGGCGGACCGGATGGAACTTCAGCCTTCAGCGGGCCGTCGATTGGGCGATTGAACTCAAAAAGCCGCTCGTGGTGCTCGAAGCGTTGCGATGCGGATACAAGTGGGCCAGCGACCGCATTCACCGCTTTGTGATCCACGGCATGGCCGATAATGCCCAGGTCTTCTCGAAGTCGCCTGTCACGTATTATCCTTATCTCGAGCGGCAAGCTGGTGACGGCGACGGATTACTGGCTGCGTTGGCTGCGCGGGCCTGCGTGGTGGTAAGCGACGACTTTCCCTGCTTCTTTTTGCCCCGCATGATCACGGCCGCGGCACGACAGATTCCCGTACGGTTTGAATTGATCGATTCGAACGGACTCTTCCCCATGCGCGCGACCGATCGCATCTTTAGCCGCGCGTTTGATTTTCGACGCTTTCTACAAAAGACACTCACGCCCCATCTCGCGGAACTTCCCGAAGAACATCCGCTAGCTGCCGCCAAGCTGCCACGACTTGGCGAGTTGCCATTAGAGATTACCAATCGTTGGCCAGCCGAGGACGAGCCGCAACTCAAAACGCTCGCCGAAAATCTGTCTAAGTTCGCCATCGACCATAACGTGCGCGGTTCGCTGCTGGACGGCGGCGCGCAAGCCGCGAACAGGCAAATGCAGCTTTTTCTCGACGAACGCTTACGCGATTATGCCGACGCGCGGAATCAACCCCAACAAGAAGTCGCCAGTGGACTGTCACCTTACCTACACTTTGGGCACATCTCCGCGCACGAAGTTTTCACCGCCACGATGGCGCGCGTAAAATGGACACCAGACAAACTCGCTACCAAAGTGACCGGAAGTTCCACGGGCTGGTGGGGCGTGGACCGTGCCGCCGAATCCTTCCTTGACGAGCTGATCACGTGGCGCGAACTGGGCTACAACATGTGTTCGCAGCGTGCCGATTATGCCCGCTATTCTTCGCTCCCCGACTGGGCCCAAGCAACACTCGCCGAACATGCCAACGATCCTCGGCAGCACACTTATACTCTCGAGGAATTCGCTCACAGCCGCACGCATGATCCCCTCTGGAACGCCGCGCAGCGTCAGTTGGTGCGCGAAGGCCGCATGCACAATTACCTGCGGATGTTATGGGGCAAGAAGATTCTGGAATGGTCCCCCTCGCCCCAAGACGCGCTCACCGCGATGATTGAACTCAACAACAAGTACGCCCTCGATGGCCGCAACCCCAACAGCTATTCCGGCATCTTCTGGGTGCTAGGCCGCTACGATCGCCCCTGGGGCCCCGAACGGCCCATCTATGGTAAGATTCGCTACATGACGAGCGAAAACACCGCGCGCAAGGTAAAAGTCAACGAGTACATTGAAAAGTACGGCCCTCACGAGCAGCGTGATCTCTTTTGAATCCTAGGCGATGAGCAATTCACGATGGCCACCATTGTCACGCTGCTCGCTCTCAATCTCGTGCTTGTCGTCGGCGTGTTCCTAGTTCTTTGGCTATTGAGCCTCGCGCTGCGCGACGCCAGTATCGTCGATCCCTGCTGGGGCCTCGGATTTGTACTCGTGGCCTGGTACACATTCCTGACGATCTCCTCGCCCGGCCCACGCAGTGTTCTCATCCTGACACTTGTAACGCTGTGGGGGCTACGGCTCTCAGCTTATCTGCTCTGGCGCAACTGGGGCCACGGAGAAGATCGCCGTTACGGGGCGATGCGCGAGAAACATGGCATGCGATTTTGGATTGTAAGCCTCGGCACGGTCTTTCTGTTGCAAGCCGTATTGCTCTGGTTCATTTCCTGGCCCGTGCAGATCGGCATCTTGTTTGGTCAGCAACTCTGGGCTTTGGACTACGCCGGTGCCCTGCTGTGCGTCGTTGGAATCGCCTTTGAAACAATCGGCGATTGGCAACTCGCTCGCTTTAAGCGCGATCCAGCCAACAAAGGCCGGGTGCTCGACACCGGCTTGTGGCGGTACACGCGGCACCCCAATTACTTTGGCGACTTCTGTGTCTGGTGGGGGCTGTATCTCATTGCGGCTGCTGGCTGGGGTTGGTGGACCATGCTCAGCCCCCTCGTGATGAGCCTATTCCTGATGAAAGTGAGCGGCGTCACCCTGCTGGAGAGCACCATCATGGAGCGCCGCCCCGAGTACCGCGACTACATCGAGCGCACCAACGCTTTTTTCCCAGGACCACCACGCTAATAGTCGTCGGTACAGGCCGATGAGCATATGAGAATCTCCCCCACGGCTTGCGCCGAGGGCTAGCGCGTGTGAGCAAATTCTAATGCGTGTTCGAGCAGATAGTGTGCGACATACCATTCTTCACCACCGCGATAAGCAAACAGTTCCGCGCACGAGAGAAAAAACATCCGCCAGCGCTGCAAGCGCACTTCAGCGGTACGGCGATCCGTGTCGACCGCAAAGAGTGAAAGCAACTCATCGTGCTGAGCGTCCAGCCGCGCGAGCCATGCCTCACAAGTGCGGCTGTAGTGTTGGCCATTCACTGACCACTGGTCGCTTACTGTGAGCTGCTCGCCGTATTCGCGCAGTAAATTCTCCGAGGGCATGATCCCGCCTGTGAAAAAATGGCGCGCCATCCAATCGCCAGGCCCATGATCCTCAAAAGCATAAGGCCGGTCGCGATGGCAAAAAATATGCACGAAGAGCTTACCCTCGGGTTTCAACCAATCCGCGATCCGCTTGAGCAACTCGGCGTGATTGCGGACATGCTCGAACATCTCAACCGACACCACGCGATCGAATCGCCAAGACGTTTCAAAATCGGCCACGTTCCGCGTTAGGACTTGCAGGTTCGTGATGCCGGCTTCCCCACAACGGTCTTCGATGAATTGGCGCTGAGTCGCGGAATTGGAGAGTGCCACAATACGCGAGCAAGGATAGTTCTCCGCCAGCCAGAGCGAAAGTGATCCCCAACCACAGCCGAGATCAAGAATTTCCATGCCATCGGCGATTTCTGCCCGCTCACATGTGAGTGCGAGCATCGCCTCCTCAGCCGCGTCAAGGCTTTGACAACCTGTCGGCCACAAGCCTGAACTGTATTTCAAGCGTTTCCCCAAGACCCGTCGGAAAAATTCGGCGGGGACTTCATAGTGTTGGGCGTTCGCCTGGGCGGCAGCCTTTAAGAAGGGCGACTCACGCATTTCCCTCGCAAACTCTGCCGTTTCGGTAGCGGAAGTTTGGCCGGTCTGTTCCAGGCGACTGCGGAGGAGGTGGCGAATTCCCACGCGGATCGCAAAGTCAGGAAACCAACCTTTTTCGGCCAGTTCGATGAACAAGTTTTGATCCATCAATTGTTACCGCCCAGGTTTAACGAACACCATTTGCTTAAGCCCAATCAATTGCTCGCGAAACGCGGCCTCACAATAGCAGAAATAGTAGTGCCAAGTGCGCAAAAGTCGTTCGGTCATGCCGAGTTCGCGGATCACATCAAGATTCGCATGAAAATTCTCTCGCCAAATCTCCAGCGTGCGCGCGTAATCCTGGCCGAAGTCGTCGAGGGTCGTGAGTTGTAATGATGTTCGCTCCGTCGCGGCAACCAAGGCCCCCACCGAGGGCAGGCAACCGCCAGGGAATACATAGCGTTGGATAAAATCGACCGAACGACGATACCGTTCGTAACGCTGCTCAGGCATGGTAATCGCTTGTAATGCCAAACTACCGCCGGGGCGCAACAATTCATCGCACTTGCCAAAAAACGTGCCGAGAAATTCGTGGCCCACGGCTTCAATCATCTCGATTGAAACGATTTTGTCGAACGATCCTTGTAATTGGCGATAGTCGGTCCGCAAGAGTTCAACTCGCTTTTCCAAACCCGCCGCGGCAATCTGCTGTTTCGCGTAGTCGTGTTGAGCTTTGGAAATCGTGGTCGTTGTCACTCGGCAGCCGTACTCGTGGGCCGCGTAACAGGCGAACCCTCCCCAGCCCGTGCCAATTTCGAGCAAGTGATCGTGCGGTTTCAGGTCCAGCAGTTGGCACAGCCGTTCGTATTTGGCGAGCGAAGCCTCGGCGAGTGTCGTTTCCGGCTGCTCAAAAAGTCCTGACGAGTACGTCATGGTCGGATCAAGAAACGTGGCGAAAAATTCATTGCTCAAATCATAATGGGCGGCGATGTTACGCTGGCTGCCCACGAGTGTGTTCCGAGTGAGCCAATGTCCGACGCGCAGCAGAGGTTTCACTAACCGCGAGACTCCGCGCTCCATCTCGGACAGTGCGGCGGCATTCCGCGCCATGAGCCGCATCACCGCGATCAGATCATCACTTTCCCAATAGCCGCGAATGTAGGCCTCGGCCGCGCCCATGGTCCCACCCAACGCAGCATGTCGATAGAATCGAGGATCGCGGACTTCGATACGCGCGGCGGTTTCATCATCGTGCAAAGTGCCGTATGAAAACTGTCGCTCCGCGTCGGCGAGTAGTAGCTGGCCTTTGGTCACGTTCTGCAATCGCGCGACAAGCGCGGCGCGGCACAAACGCTCGAAGCGCGTCGGAGCTTCGCGCGAAGTCGGCTGTGACATACCACAAGGCTTCAACTTGTAGGCGTGCCGTGCGACGCGGCTTGTTTTTTCGGATGGGTATAAAACGGACATTTCTTCCACCATAAACGTAGTGCTTGCCAATAAATGGCTGAGACGACTCGGGCTGTCATCCAGGGGTAACGGTAAAGTGACCAAGCCAATTCCACGTCGGAAATGGGTCGGCGCTCGAGATTTAAGTTGGCTGTAAAAAAACTTTCGCCCGCTTGAGCGGTGGTGATTTGGACCCCGATCTGCTCGCCTGGCTGCGAACACCTCCAACCATAGTCCAGATCCATTCCCATGAACGGCGAGACGTGAAACTCCTTCGGATGATCCCAGTGCAAAGGCTCCGGTCCCGCTGGCGACGAGACGGAGAGCACGTACCGATGGGTTTCCAACCACGGTGTGTTCGATACCTCGGCGACAATTGCTTCAAGCAGTTCGCCGTCAGGAGCAAAACAGTAATACAGATTCAGCGGACTAAAATAGTAGCCCCAAGTGCATAGCAGCGTCAGCAGCCGAATTGGCCCCGAAAGTCGCTCTCTGGTTTGGCTTTGCACTAGAGTGCGAATCTCAGCGTCGAGGGACTCACCCGCGCCGAGCAGGTGATCTTCTTCCCGAAAACAGAGCGGCCGCCAATGGTAGCCCAGCAGTTTCCGCTCGCGCAGCAGTTGCGGCACTTCCGCGAGGTCCAGATAAGCCATCGTCACCGGGTAGCGGAACGAATGACTTATCGGACGGGTGCGGGAGTGGGTGACGCTGCCATGATACAAGGCGCTGTGCATTCTTCGAGTCCCAGGCCAAACTTCTCGGCGACAGCCAGTGCGCTGACCACGCCATCCTCATGAAATCCATGCCCCCAATAGGCTCCACAAAAATAGGTGCGCCGGGGCCCGTTGATTTCAGGCCACCACCACTGGGCCGCGACCGCTTCACGAGAAAACACCGGATGATGATAGGTGAACTGACGCAAAACGCAATCAGCCTTGATTGGCTTGGGCGGGTTCAAGGTCACCAGCAATCGCCTTGGCGAGTTCAAGCATTGCAAGCGAGTGAGATCGTAAGTGACGCAAACCTGGGAAGCTTTGCCGGCTGAAATGCGATAGTTCCAACTCGCCCAAGCGGCTTGCCGCGCCGGCAGCCAGCTTTCGTCCGTGTGCAAAACCGCTTCGTTGGCTTGATAGGTGAACGCTCCCAAAAGTGATCGCTCCAAGCCATCGGCATCCGCGAGCAATCCGAGTGTCGTGTCGGCATGGGTGGCCATCACCACGGCATCAAACTCTTGAGGCTGCTCATCGAAGAATTCGAGTTCGACATGTTCTTCGTGACGAGTGACCCTCTGCACGGGCTGGTTGAGCCGAGCGCGACGGCCAAGATCAGCGAGCAAAGCATCAACATAACGCCGCGAACCTCCAGGAATCGTGAGCCACTGCGGCCGGTCACGCAGTTGCAAAAGCCCGTGGTTCCGCATAAATTCCAGCAAGAACCGCGCGGGGAAGTCGAGCACATCGGCCGTCGGGCACGACCAAATCGCGGCGGACATAGGGAGCAAATAGTGGTCGCGCAAGGCGTCGCCAAATTGGCCGCGCTCCAAAAATTCACCCAGCGTCTGTCGATTGTCGTCGTCAGCCAGATACTCCAGCGACCGGCGATTGAAACGCACAACATCGGCCAGCATCCGGTAAAAGCTTGGCCGCCAAAGATTGGCACGCTGAGCGAACAAACCCGTGAACGAACTCCCCTGATACTCGAAGCCGGTTTGCTCGCACGAGACGCTGAAACTCATGTCGCTCGGTTGCGGGACAATGCCAAGCAGTTTCAAAAGCCGAGATAATTGAGGATAAGTCGGTTCGTTGAATACCATGAAGCCAGTATCGACGGCAAAATGCTGACCAGCGATCGACACGTCGACCGTGTGGGCATGGCCTCCCGCATAGTCCGCCGCCTCGAAGAGCTGCACATCGTAGCGTGTGGCAAGCAGACGGGCAGCCACAAGGCCGCTCACTCCACTGCCAACAACAGCGATTTTCATGGGAGGTTTCCTAACCATTAAGTGAACTACCAAGAATGGCCTGCGTTTGTCACAGACGGTTGGATACGCGGCTTGGAGAACATTTGTTGCAGCACCTTGGTGCGAAACGCAAAGATTTTTTCAAGATCGCGTTTCACAAACAGCGTGTGCATCAGCTTACCGCCCAAAAATGAGTAATTCACTTCATCACGACAAATTGTCCCTGCGTCATCCTCCTCAAAAGAATGCAAGTGATGCCAATGCTGATAAGGCCCGCGAACTTGCTCGTCGGCAAACCGAAACGGTGGTTCCCAACAGCTAATCCGCGACTGCCAACGCAGTGGAATGCCATGCACCCGCAGTTTATAGTCGATCAGAGTCTCCTCGCCCATCAGGATAGGGGTCGGCGTGAGCACTGAAAATTTCAGCCAAGGAGGCGTCAGTCGCTCGAGTTGCGTTGCATCAGAGAAAAAATCAAACACTTCTCGGCGAGAAGCTGGCAAATGAACTACACAAGTCAGTCGATATCCAGCGGCAGTTGACGAAAATTCCAGGGACATGGGCGGACGATCAAGGTCTTTACGAGCCGCTGGCGGTAGCCATTGGCGAGTTAGTTTGGGCAGGCCATGCCCCACGGCAGTGGCTCGGTCGGCGAACCGCAAGCCGCGTCGTCGATTAACCAAGGCCCGCACGTTCATAGGAGTCCAACTTCTCGACCGAAAGGACTTATGTTCCCAGGAAAAAACGCCTCTCACCTCATTTTTCTTCGTAATCGGCCCCTTGGAGGATGCAAACTTGGGAGCCAAATCTCTTGCGGCAAGACCTGAGTTTGTTATCCTGGGCAATTCACCAGCTTATCACGAGGTAGCCATGCACTTTTCAGCAATCGCTTGTTTCTTAACTTGTCTCTTCGCGGTTACCGCCGCTCTCTGCTCCGCTGTCGAGGAGTGGACACCCCTTTTCAACGGTAAAGACCTGACGGGCTGGAAAAACCCTTACGAGTGGGGACAAGCCGAGGTGGTCGAGGACGAAGTCCATCTCACCGGCAATCAAAAATTCTTTTTTGTCACCGACAAAGAGTACGGCGACTTTGTCCTCGAAGGCGAAGTCAAACTCCCCCCCGGTCCAGCCAATTCAGGGTTCATGTTCCGCTGCCACGCCGAGCCGAACAAGGTCTACGGCTATCAAGCAGAAGTTGATGGTTCGGACCGTCGCTGGTCAGGCGGCCTCTACGACGAAGGCCGCCGCGAATGGCTCTGGCCCAGCATCACGGGCCGCACGAAGGATCCCAAGTTCTTGGAGCATGAAAAAGAGTCACAAGAGTTTTTCAAAAAGTCAGAGATCGCCGGAGCCTTGAAGCGTGACGATTGGAATCGCTATCGCATCACCTGCCAAGGCGACTCGATCAAAATTGAAGTCAATGACGTACCAATCACCGATATGCACGACGATCTGGATGCGCGGGGCCCTATTGGCATCCAACATCACGGCGAAAAGGGTGCCACCTACAAGTTCCGCAATCTAAGAATCCGCGAGCTCTAGCCACCAGCGCAAGCTGGTGGTTATAGTGCTGACATCAAACCATCCAGCGCGTGGGCGATTTCCTCTTTGCCTTGCGCGGGAGCCTGGCAAGTAAATCCCTCGCAGATATAAAGCGTCGGCACGCCGCCGAGCATGGTTTTGCCTTGCAGCAAACCCGCCAGCGCTGCCGGCGGTTTTGCGTGGGAGAACGCGAGCACTTTGTTAGGCAGGAACCGCCGCTGCAAGTCGGCCAGCACCTTGCGCGATTCCGGCTCATCATCGCCGGCGAACACCAACTCATAGGTCGGCCCCAGCAACAAATCGACGGCTTGCAACATCTGGGCGGTTCCCGACGGATATCGCTTCATCAATTCCGTGCAGGCCTGCATCGTTTTCTCTGCGGCGGTGAGATAACGCTCCTCGCCGGTGAGCTTGGCCAACTTCACGAGCGTTAGCGCTGCCAGGGCATTGCCGCTGGGGACCGCATTATCGGCGAATTCCTTGTTGCGGACGAGCAACTGTTCCTGATCGTCCGCCGTGTAGAAGTAGCCCCCCTCCCCTTGCTCGGCAAATCGCGTGAGCACGACCTCAATATCCGCAATCGCTTGTTCCAGATAGTGCGATTCACCACTCGCTTCGTAGAGGGAAATCAAGCCACAGGCAAGATAGGTATAATCGTCGAGATAAGCATCGACTTTGGCCTGCCCGTTTCGCCAAGTGTGCAGGAGTCTGCCATCCGGGCGACGCAGTTTTTCCTGCATGAAATCCGCCGCTCGACGCGCCGCATCAAGGTATTTCGTTTCATTAAGCACGGCTCCCGCCGAGGCAAACGCCTCAATCATCAGGCCGTTCCACCCAGTGATCACCTTGTCGTCTTTGTGCGGATGAATTCGCTGCTCACGAGCCGCGAACAATTTCTTCTTGCTCTCGGCAAGCTCTGCCCGCAATTCCTGCGGATCGCGGTCCAAGAGTTGTGCTTGTTGATCGATGGTCTTGGGCAAATTGAGAATGTTCGTCTCTTCAAAGTTGCCCTCCTCGCTCACATCGTACACTTGCGTAAAAGTTGCCGCGGCCGCTTCGTCGAGCACTTCGGCAATTTGCACGGGCGACCACGTATAAAACTTCCCCTCGACTCCTTCGCTGTCAGCGTCTTCGGTGCTGTAAAATCCTCCCGCTGGATCGGTCATATCGCGGAGCACGTAATCCAATGTCTCACGAACCACGCGAGCATACTCGGCGTTGCCCGTGACCTGAAATGCTTCGAGATACGCGACCACCAGTTGCGCATTGTCGTACAGCATCTTTTCAAAGTGGGGCACGAGCCACCGCGCATCGACCGAATAGCGCGCGAAGCCCCCGCCGAGGTGGTCGTAAATTCCCCCCGCCGCCATGCGGTCGAGAGTTCCCGTCACCATGTCGAGGGCAAACTTGTCTTGCCGACGATGCCAATGTCGCATCAACAACCGCAGCGACATCGGAGCGGGAAACTTGGGTGCCCCACCAAAGCCGCCGTAAGTCCGATCATAGGTTTGCCGGAAATGGCCCACCGCGTTTGTGAGCAAAGTCTCCGACAGTTCTCCCGCCGTTACTGCTTGTTGCGCAGTGCGCGTCAACTCATTCGTGAGTCGATCGGACGTTTCCAGCACCCCTTCGCGATTTTCTTCCCACGCCTTGGCCACCGCAGCAATCACTTGATCGAACCCCGGCATGCCATGCCGCGGCTCGGGGGGCCAATACGTACCGCCATAAAACGGCTTCAACTCCGGCGTGAGAAACACACTCATCGGCCAGCCTCCCCGACCGGTAAGCATCTGCACCGCGTTCATGTAGATCTGATCGAGGTCAGGCCGTTCCTCGCGATCGACTTTGATGCACACAAAATGCTTGTTTAGCTCCCGCGCGATCTCGGCATCCTCAAAGCTTTCGTGCTCCATCACATGGCACCAATGGCACGCTGAGTAACCAATCGACAAGAAAATTGGCTTGTCCTCGCGTTTGGCTCGCTCCAAAGCCTCGGCAGCCCATGGATACCAATCCACCGGATTGTTCTGGTGCTGCAGTAGGTACGGACTCGTTTCGTGGGCAAGGCGATTGGGCATGGGAGGGTTTCGGTCTATAAAATTTCGGTGGGCGGAAGCAGCGTCAATCGTTCTAGCATCAGCTTAGCAAATTGAGCAGCCGTCCGGGGAGTTACCGAAACCGCCCGGTTTATCCAGAATCTAACAAATTTGACCCGCTGAGAATCTGGATAAGAATCCACGCTTAGTGTGAACTGACAGGTCAGAAATGGCCATTAACAATTGTCTTGCCGAATTTTCACGATTTCATCACAATGCGCACCCAGTAACCGAGGATGTGTTACTTCGCTCTTGCGAGTGTCGATTTTGCAATCGTACTGAACTTGCCGAGGGTTTGTGTCATGGATCGCGCGAATTGGACGGATTACGAGACTCCCGACGAAAGCCGTACACCCAACGAAGTTTCTAACAGCCGGAAGAAGTGGAAAAAACGAAGGGGCTTTGACCGCAAAAGTCGCAAGGCTGCCCGTCCCGCCACATACATGGGTCAGCGCAGCAACAGTCACCCCCGCTCAGGACTGTAGATCTGAGCTTTACGAGAAAAGACCGTTCAGGAACTCCGCACTGCGGACAGCGTCCGTTTCGTGCATCCAACTGTCAGGGATTACTTATCCCCTGCCGTGGAAGCCTCTTCAATCGGGACGACCTCCGGCTTGGGCTTTTTGTAGAGATCGACGTCCACCACGAAGTCGCCCTCCAAGAAATTGCGGCCCAGGAGCATGGGGTACTTCATATGCGAACGGTCGTTAAGCGTAACAAGCACTTGCTTCTTCACGTCCTTCCAGCAGATCGTGAGCTGCACCTTATAGCGTTCTTCCTTTTGCTCCGACGTTTTAACGATGCCGATTTCTTCAATCCTGCTTTCGAGCCATTGCGATTCGCCCTTGTGGTTCTTCATGCGGAAGCGAATCTTCTTTCCCAGGTTGTCTTCCATTTTTTCGGATTCGTCCTCGATCGCCCACTCCTCGACATGGACCGAGGTGGTCATAGCCCCGGTGTCAACGCGGGCCCTGAAATCGAGTTCGCTGTTGGCCTCGGCCACCATCGTGGTCGGCCCAATCACCCGCTTTTCGACCAAGCGAGGCGTGACGGCGGCGACTTCTTCTTGAGCGGAAGCGAAGCTTCCAAACGCACAAAGTCCGACAAAAGCCGAGCGACCCAGCAACCGGCGTGAGTTGAATAATGCGGTGAGTAAACAGTGTGGCCGTTCCATGGTGATGGTTCCTTCCGTGGCTAGCTTTCCTGGATGGAAAGTTAAGTCAAAGCGTGGTCCAAATTCAAATGAATTTGGCGTTCTCTTGCAATGCCGATTGTGGTGAAACAGGCAAAGATTCCGCAAGTTTCGGCTGAAATTAGCTATTTATGCGCACAATCAGCAGCGATGCAGCCGATTGCTAGCACGATCGCTAAGCTATTTCGCAAACTTGCCGACAAAGCCCGCGGCCGCCATGTCGGCTTCTCTCACGGGGTCGATGAACTTGACCGAATCGATGCCAGCAAAATTGAGCAAGATATACCTACCACCCATGGCGTCGGCGTTCGTGCGTTCCAACAGCAGCATCTCGCCCTTGAGCATGAAGCCTTTGAAAGGCATCTGTTCGTTCTGCGAATTGGTAATAATTCCTCGCCGAGGTACGCCTGCGGGCCAAACGGTGAACAGCGATTTCCAATCTTCGGCGTGAGACATGAGTGACGAATACCAAGAGTGTGGGGAATGGACTTACGAAAGAGTAGCTTTTCTCAGCCAGAACTAAGACAAGAGACCGACCAAAGAATGCTGTCGCGTGAAAAAGCCAAGCATGGCTCTAAGGCTTGTATCAATTGTAAAGCTTACGGCTTTGCGTTGCCGGTCAAGGATGTCAAATCGACTGTCCAGTCTGGCCAGAAGACCAAAAGACCTACGCCTAATACTAACGACAACCCAAACAGGACGGCTATCAGCCAACTCAACTTGCGCGAGCCGAGCACCATGACGGCACCCGCTTTGAAAACCAAATTCGCTAGCATCGCGATCATGATAATACGCCAACTGGTGGATCCATCGATACGTTCTTCGCGAAACATTTGCGCGGCAGAGAGCGTGATTGCGTCCATGTCGGTAAGTCCTGAGATTACAGCGACGGCATAAAGTGCGCGATCACCAAAATGGTCCCGCACGGCCGCAACGACAAACAAAACGGCTGCGTACAACAGGCCAAAAATAATGGCTGCCTGCAATTGTGCAGGGTTTTCGTGGCTCGATTCGTCGATCTGCTCTCCTCGCGCCCAAAAGTACACCAAGCCACACAGAATGCTCATCCCCAAGGCTAAAATCCCCAGGGGTGGGATCACATAGCTCAACAAATTTGGCGCGACCACGCCAATCTCAAACAATGCCCGCGCGTTCACCACCGTACTCGCCAAGAGGATGACCAAGGCCGCGATCCAAGCGCTATTCGGTCGACCGGCGGTACGTCGAGCATAACTAACCGTTGTGGCCGTGCTGGAAATCAATCCTCCCAGCAATCCACCGAGGAGAGCTCCGATCCGCTCTCCCAGTATGCGCTGAATGACATAAGCACACAAACTAATGCCGACGATCAATACGACCATCAGCCAAATCCGGTACGGATTCAAAACATCGTAAGGCCCGTAGGTTTCATCGGGAAGAATTGGCAGGATAACCAGCCCGATCAAAACGAGTTGAAAGACGCCTTTGAGATCGCTTTCCCCCATCGACTCGATAAACGAGTGAATCGGCTGCTTCCAATGCAAGAGTACGGCGGCTACTCCTCCCACCACCACCGCCGGCACAATATAGCCCTGCCCGGCAGCGGCACCGATCACATACATCAACAGCGCCGCCACCTCGGTGGTGAGGCCAATATCTTTCTCACCCTGGCGAAGCTTGCTGATGTTCGCGAGCATCAAGAGCGCGGTCACTGCCAAGAGTCCGGCAGCCGAGAGCCACGGGGCAACGCCACCGCCTAATGTGCTGGAAAGAGCACCCAGGAGCGTGATCAGCGTAAAGGTCCGCACCCCCGCTGTGGTAGATTCTTTCCACTCGCGTTGCATCCCCACTAACAGGCCAAGCCCGAGCGCCACTGCCAAACCGGTGAGAAGAGAAGAATCCATGGTAAGACCATCGGGGAAAGGAAGTCCTAATAATTGTGTGATTACGCGGCATTAAGTAGTTTTTTCATTATATCTAGAGAGCAAATTCCGCGCCGGGCGGACTCAACTGCCTTAAGATAATTACAAACCCAGTAGGGTCAACAACCGCGGGGTTTGTTGTTTTGATTTTTTGACAGACTCGAACTAAAAATGCAGTCCCTAACGGTCGCGAAATTGAATATGAGGAGACTGCAGGAAACACCCTCAGCCGTGTGCCATTCTTGGAGCGGAAAATCGTGTACCCTTTTGTCGGAACGCCAAGAGACGACGTTCTCTACACCATGAAATTCCCGGAAATCTTTATCTACTTGGCCATTCTTCGGCGGCGTTGTTTGATAAGTGGCAGCTCTTCGGCTGCCACGACCCATTGGCGACAGTTGGCTGATTGACACTGGCAAGGGATCGCATCGCTTGCCGACCAACCGTAGTCGATGGTCAATTCTTCGCCACTGGCAATTTTTCGCAAGCTATGGATCCAGACTTCGAGCGTGAACTTCTTGTTATCCCGCGGAACTTTCCACAGCACCAGCTCGCAATTCGGCTCGCAGGCATGATTGAGATAGCGGAAAGGAGCGGCCGGTTCGAGCGCGGTGCCGTTGGTCAGATCGATGCAATACTCCGACCCGTAATCAACATTCTTGACGACCTTACCGGTCACGCGACCGACGGCAGTTCGCCCCCGGATCAGGCGAGTCGCCATCACGCAGCGGCCCACAACACACTTGGCCACGCCAATCGATTGATATTTGCCCTTAAAGAGTGACTCTGTTCCCTGCTTTGTTAAGCTCACAACGATCTCTTTCAGCTTCCCTACTAATGTTGGCCTAATCACATCCTACGCCAGGCCGCCTCTTGCTTAGCTGGTGCTAATTTACAAGAAGATTGCGCCTAAGGGAATGACGCGCAAAAGAAATTCATCGCACTAAGCGACGCGCTGCCAAGGAGAACGGCTCGCGTTGAGCGGAGCAAAGGCTTGCCGGACCAGCTCCTCGCGCGCGGGGTCGGAGAGAATCGCGCGGACTTGGGCAATCGCGTAGTGTTTACATTGATTGCGAACCGACGGCAGTCCGGCCGCGGCGAGCAACACTGTGCCGCCGATGGTCACAAGCCCAGCGTCCCGCGCATTGACGGCCACCAACGCCAAGCCCGTCAGCACAAATAGCAGCGTGGCTTCGAGCCCGATCCAAAACCAGGACCACAAATCGAGGGCCTGATGGATGAGATGCTCGTCAATCTGCGGGGAATTGCTGCTGGCAAAGCGATAAAAAGTTTGCCGCATGAGATCGTGGCGATGTTCCAACCACTGTTCTTCCGTGACACTGTCCACGTCGATGCCCACTCGCCGGGCGAGTTCGGTGAGAATTACGTCGATGTCAAACCGTTCCCGAATGCCGAGCCAATGGCCAAGCTGGCTATGAATGCGAAACACCCGCGCGATGAGTCCCACGGCGAGCGCGGGGAGCAAATACCCGCCCGGCACCGGCAGCAACTTGCCCGCCCCGGTCTGCACTTCCAAATCAACTTTCACCAGCACCGCGTCGAGTGCCGGCAAATGCGTCCTCAACAACCAAACCGCTCCGAGCGCAGCCGCCGACGTGAACCAGAAGATGCGGTTGAGCATCGACTGATAATCGGTAACGGGGGCGAGGGGATTGAGGGCCATGGC